>NZ_JBRIQR010000006.1:0-162022 GCF_052983755.1 Enterobacter sp. CFEC122
TCTAAAGTGTTACCCATGTTTCCGGTTCATACCCTACGCTTACCCGGCCTACAAACCCCGTAGGCCCGTGCAAGCGAAGCGTCGCCGGGCATTTAAAGGCCACTCAGTAGTGGCTTTTTTAATGGCAAAATCTGGAGAGTGGCACGCAAAAGTGGTATAACAAATCATCTGCCGTACCCTGCCTGGAGCGCATATGGAAATCACCGAACCACGTCGTTTATATCAACAACTTGCTGCGGAGCTGAAAGATCGCATCGAGCAAGGTGTCTATCTTGTCGGTGATAAACTGCCCGCCGAGCGCTTTATCGCGGATGAAAAAAGCGTCAGCCGCACCGTGGTGCGTGAAGCGATCATCATGCTGGAAGTCGAAGGCTACGTTGAGGTACGCAAAGGCTCCGGCATTCACGTCATTTCCAATCTGCCGAAACACTCTCCCGTCGCGGACGAAAGTCTGGAATTCGCCAGCTATGGCCCGTTTGAGCTGCTCCAGGCTCGCCAGCTGATTGAAAGCAACATTGCCGAATTTGCGGCGACGCAGGTGACCAAGCAGGACATCATGAAGCTGATGGAAATCCAGGAGAATGCCCGCAAGGAAAAATGTTTCCGCGATTCTGAGTGGGATCTGCAGTTCCACGTCCAGGTCGCCCTGGCGACCCAAAACACGGCGCTGGCGGCAATCGTTGAGAAAATGTGGACTCAGCGCGTTCACAACCCGTACTGGAAAAAACTGCACGACCATATCGATTCCCGTACCGTCGACAACTGGTGTGACGATCACGATCAAATTCTTAAAGCGCTGATTCGTAAAGATCCGCACGCCGCTAAGCTGGCGATGTGGCAGCACCTGGAAAACACTAAGCAGATGCTGTTCAATGAAACCAGCGACGACTTCGAATTTAACGCTGACCGCTATCTTTTCGCCGATAATCCCGTTGTTCATCTCGATACGGTCCCCAGTGCCGCAAAATAGATGACCTTCCCGCTGGCAGGCGCTTCGCTGCGCCTTCCGGCGAACGTGGGTAAGCAAAACATATATAGTGTCAGCCTTTGTAAATCCCCTCGCTCACTTTCTGGGCTTACGCCAAAATCAACTCACGCCTGCAAATTCTGTGACGCAGAACGTTGGGCTTTGTTACAATTGGATTCACTTCGTTATTTTGTAAGTTAGTGCTTGCTAACCAGCCAATTAACAGGGAACAGTGTTGGCCACACCGCAATGTGTCCGCGAGCGACCATAATGAAATCACAACCATGTCGCCGTGCTGTTTGTCCCGGATAACAGGCATGACGTTAACCGATTTCCAGGAACACTGAATGGAACTTTTGACCCAACTACTGCATGCCCTCTGGGCGCAGGATTTTGAAACGCTGGCCAACCCTTCCATGATTGGCATGCTCTATTTCGTCTTGTTTATGATCCTGTTCCTTGAGAACGGCTTGCTGCCTGCTGCTTTCCTGCCCGGTGACAGTTTACTGGTGCTTGTCGGCGTGCTGTGCGCTAAAGGGGCGATGGCATTCCCGCAAACTATTTTGTTACTGACCGTCGCTGCGAGTCTCGGCTGCTGGGTCAGCTACATCCAGGGAAGATGGCTGGGCAATACCCGGATCGTCCAGAACTGGCTCTCGCACCTGCCTGCACATTATCACCAGCGGGCGCACCACCTTTTCCATAAGCACGGGCTTTCTGCGCTGCTGATTGGCCGCTTTATCGCCTTTGTACGCACCCTGTTGCCGACCATTGCCGGTCTGTCGGGGCTGAGCAGCGCGCGCTTCCAGTTCTTTAACTGGATGAGCGGCCTGCTGTGGGTACTGATTCTGACGACGCTCGGCTATGCGTTGGGGAAAACGCCAGTCTTTATGAAATATGAAGACCAGCTGATGTCCTGCCTGATGCTGCTGCCTGTGGTGCTGCTGGTCTTCGGTCTGATCGGCTCGCTGGTCGTCCTGTGGAAAAAGAAATACGGAGCCAGAGGCTAACGATGGCTATCTCACCGCTCGCCCTGCGCCGTTTTGCCTGCGCCGTGCTGACACTGGTGGTGCTCAGCGCCATGCTGCTGGCATGGAGCGCGCTTTCGCACCAGGAATCCACGCTGGCCATTCGCCCGGTGAACCAGGGTGCCAGCGTGCCTGACGGTTTTTCTGTCTGGCACCATCTGGACGCGAACGGGATCCGCTTTAAAAGCATCACCCCGCAGGACGATGTTTTACTGATCAAGTTTGATTCCCGAGCGCAAAGTGCCGCCGCAAAAGTGGTTCTCGACCGTACGCTGCCGCACGGGTATATCATCGCTCAGCAGGAAGATGACAGCCAGCCTGCTGCCTGGCTGTCGCTGATTCGCGATACGTCGCATCGGTTTGGATAATTACCAGGATTCCGAATCTTTTCACTCACTTTGGTGAATCCCCCGTTTACTTACTATGCTTAAGTACGCGGAGCACCCCTCGAATGTACTCCGCATAACTTTGGATAGCGGCTTACGCCGCAACACAATGGAAGGTTTCGATAATGAAATTCCGCATGACTCTGGCTCTGGCCCTTTTTTCTTTAAGCACAGCATCCTTCGCAAATTCTCTCTGTCAGGAGAAAGAACAGGATATTCAGCGTGAGATCGGTTATGCCGAAAAGCATAACAATCAGCACCGTGTTGATGGTCTAAAAAAAGCGCTGAGCGAAGTGAAAGCGAACTGTTCAGACAGCAAGCTGCGTGCCGACCACCAGAAGAAAATCGCTGAACAGAAGGACGAGATAGCCGAGCGCCGTCGCGACCTGCAGGAAGCGAAAGAGAAAGGGGATGCGGAAAAAATTGCTAAGCGCGAGAAGAAGTTGAAAGAAGCGCAGGACGACCTGAAAGCGCTGGAAGCTCGCGATTATTGAGTTAACGGAAATCTCAACAGGAGAGAATCATGTCAAAAGATACGACGTCTGAACATCTGCGCGCTGAACTGAAATCCCTGGCCGATACCCTGGAAGAGGTGCTGAACTCCTCTGCTGACAAGTCAAAAGAAGAGGTCAGCAAGCTGCGCAGCAAGGCGGAGCAGGCGCTGAAAGAGAGCCGCTTTCGCCTGGGTGAAACCGGCGATGCGCTGGCAAAACAGACCCGCGAAGCGGCCGCGCGTGCGGACGAATACGTGCGTGATAATCCATGGACGGGTGTCGGAATTGGTGCCGCAGTCGGTGTGGTACTGGGTGTCCTGCTGACGCGTCGTTGATATGGAAGATCCTCGTCACGCACAAGGGCCTGCTAACAACGTCCTCGGCATCGGCCAGCGTATTTTGACGACGCTGGTCGGGATTGCCGAAACGCGCGTCCGGCTGGCAGTGGTCGAACTGGAGGAGGAGAAAGCGAACCTCTTCCAGATGCTGCTGATGCTTGGACTGACCATGCTCTTCGCCGCGTTTGGTCTGATGAGCCTGATGGTGTTAATCATCTGGGCCATTGAACCGCAGTATCGTCTTAACGCCATGATTGCCACGACCGTCGTTCTGCTGGTCGCGGCGCTGATTGGCGGCATATGGACGCTGCGTAAAGCGCGTAAGTCCACGTTCCTGCGCCATACGCGTCAGGAGCTTGCTAACGATCGCGCCCTGCTGGAGGATGACAAGCCGTGAGCGGTAAAGCCGAACGTCAAAAGCGAAAAGCGTACCTGCTAAGCCAGATCCAGCAGCAACGGCTGGATCTGTCGGCCAGCCGTCGCGACTGGATTGACGCGACGCGACGGTTTGACCGGGGCTGGAACACCTTCCTGAGCCTGCGTTCATGGGCGCTGGTCGGCAGCAGCGTGATGGCTATCTGGACGGTTCGTCATCCAAATATGCTCATCCGCTGGGCGCGCCGTGGTTTTGGTGCCTGGAGCGCCTGGCGTCTGGTGAAAGCCACGATCCGTCAGCAGCAATTACGCTAGCCTTCTCGCCGGGTGGCGGCTACGCCTTACCCGGCCTACTTACACTCGTAGGACGGGTAAGCGCAGCGCCACCCGGCAAAATCCTCCCCCTCCCTTACTCAATATCTTTGAAGAAGATTGACAGTTTTCCTTGCTAACAATCGCCCACCGTCACGTTTATGATGCTCTCCATCGACAGCAACGACGCGGTATCTACCCGGAATTGCAGACAAATAACGTTCAGCCGCTGATGTGGTTTCCTGGAGAGTAAAATGAAAAAATTAGAAGATGTTGGTGTACTGGTCGCGCGTATTCTGATGCCAATTCTGTTCATCGTGGCAGGTTGGGGGAAAATCACCGGTTATGCGGGTACCCAGCAGTATATGGAAGCCATGGGCGTTCCGGGGTTCCTGTTGCCACTGACCATTCTTCTTGAGTTCGGCGGCGGCCTGGCAGTGCTGTTCGGCTTCCTGACCCGCACCACCGCGCTGTTTACCGCAGGCTTCACCCTGCTGACCGCGTTCATCTTCCACAGCAACTTTGCGGAAGGCGTGAACTCACTGATGTTCATGAAAAACCTGACCATCGCGGGTGGCTTCCTGCTGCTGGCCGTCACTGGCCCGGGCGCATACAGCATCGACCGCGTTCTGAATAAGAAATGGTAAGCACGCTATACTGAATAAACACAAAGCGAGGAGACATCTCCTCGCTTTTGCTATCTGACGGAGGAGAAAAAATGGGACAACTCGTAGACGGCGTCTGGCAGGATGTCTGGTATGACACCAAATCCACCGGAGGTCGCTTTAAGCGCTCTGTTTCGGCCTTCCGTAACTGGCTGACCGCCGACGGCGCACCAGGCCGGAGCGGCGAAGGCGGCTTCGCGGCTGAGAAAGATCGTTATCATCTTTATGTTTCCCTCGCCTGCCCGTGGGCCCACCGCACGCTGATCGTGCGCAAGCTTAAAGGTCTCGAATCCTTCATTCCGGTTTCCGTGGTCAACCCGCTGATGCTGGAAAATGGCTGGACGTTTGACAGTGATTTCCCTGCGGCAACCGGCGACGATCTTTATCACCATGATTTCCTGTACCAGCTCTATCTGCGCGCCGATCCGCACTACACCGGGCGCGTGACCGTGCCGGTGCTGTGGGACAAGAAAAACCAGACGATTGTCAGCAATGAGTCTGCGGAAATCATCCGCATGTTCAATACCGCGTTTGACGCGCACGGCGCCCGTGCCGGAGATTACTATCCGGTGGAACTGCGCGAGAAAATTGATGAGCTGAACGGCTGGATTTACGACAACGTCAATAACGGTGTCTATAAGGCCGGTTTCGCCACCAGCCAGGAAGCGTATGACGAAGCGGTCGGAAAGGTGTTTGAATCGCTGGAACGCCTGGAACAGATCCTGGGCCAGCATCGCTACCTGACGGGCGATCGCCTGACGGAAGCGGACATTCGCCTGTGGACCACGCTGGTTCGCTTTGATCCGGTCTATGTCACCCACTTTAAATGCGACAAGCACCGCATCAGCGACTACCTGAACCTGCATGGTTTCCTGCGCGACATCTACCAGATGCCGGGCATCGCGGAGACGGTCGACTTCGACCATATTCGCACCCACTATTTCCGCAGCCACAAGACCATCAACTCGACGGGTATTATCTCCATCGGTCCGTGGCAGGATCTGGATGAACCGCACGGGCGCGACGTCCGTTTTGGATAAATATTAAGGGCATCACCAGATGCCCTTTTTTAATTCACAATCTCCATCTATTCTTACCTCGATCGCTTAGAAAACAAGTGATTGACTGACTAATGAGGCAAGGAAAATGGACTGGTATTTAAAAGTACTGCGCAACTACATTGGATTTGGTGGCCGCGCCCGCCGCAAAGAGTACTGGATGTTCGTTCTGGTGAACTTCATCCTCATCATGGTGCTGGGTATTGTGGATAAAATTCTTGGCTGGGAGCGGGCTGGCGGTGAAGGCGTGCTGACCACCATTTATGGCCTGTTAGTCCTGCTGCCATCGTGGGCGGTACTGTTCCGTCGGCTGCACGACACCGATCGTTCAGCATGGTGGTTATTGCTGCTGTTGATCCCGATCGTGGGCTGGATCGTGATTCTTATCTTCAACTGTCAGAGCGGCACCCCAGGTGAAAACCGCTTTGGTCCGGATCCTAAGATCGTCGCGTAAATTACTGCCCGGTGGCGCTTACGCTTACCGGGCCTACTCGTTTATTTATTGTGGTGGGCGAAGAGTTTGGGTATTTCGCGCAGGCACCATGATTTGGCTTCGCCCATGCTGTCGCGACGCCACGCCATAATGATATCCACTTCGCTGGTGTACTCCGGACTCACGACCCGCAGCCGCCCTTCCGCAATATCTTTCTCCACAAACGGGTACGGCATCGTCGCCACGCCCAGACCGGCCAGCAGCGCCTGCCGTTTGTCTTCCAGTGAGGTCACCGTCAGACGTGGCTGTTTATCCAGCAGCTGCACCGTCAGTACCGGACGCTCGCGCGCGGTATCCGCGACCGCGACGCCGCGATATTTCACGCGCGTCACTTCAGAGAGCGGCTCCGGCTCCTGGTGAATCGGATGGTTGGGGGAGGCAACGTAGACGTTCATGACGCTGTAGAGCTTGCGCGAGTTGATTTCTGACGATGAGCGGAAGTGCATGTCCGGCGCAATAACGATATCTGCCCTGCCCGTCTCCAGGCGCTCCCACGCCCCTGCCAGCACCTCGGTGATGATCGACAGCTGCGTATTAGCCTTCGCCGCCAGGCGGTCCACCAGCGGGAACAGCGCTTCGGTCGGCACCAGCGCTTCGGTCACGAGCGTCAGATGGGTTTCCCAACCGCGCGCCAGCGCTTCGGCGTCGGTCGTCAGCTTATCCGCCGCTTCCAGCAACACGCGGCCGCGCTCCAGCAGCATTCGACCGACGTTGGTGAATTTTGTTCGATGACCGGAGCGGTCAAACAGCACCACGTCCAGCTCTTCCTCCAGCTTCTGCATGGTGTAGCTCAGCGCAGACGGAACGCGCCCCAGTTCATCGGCCGCCGCCGCAAAACTGCCGCGCCGGTCAATCGCGTCCATGACGCGAAGCGCCTCAAGCGTCAATGCTCTCTCTTTAGCCATCTCGTTCTCATTCAGGAAATTTGAACATACCAGGCAGAATATCTGGCTAACAATGAAGCGTCCATACCTTTACCATTGTTTTAGTGTAAAGAGAGGTCAAGTTTATGATTACGACAAGAACAGCTAAACAGTGCGGACAAGCCGATTTCGGTTGGCTGCAGGCCCGCTACACCTTTTCCTTTGGACACTACTTTGACCCTAAACTCCTCGGTTACGCTTCACTGCGCGTGTTGAACCAGGAAGTGCTCGCCCCGGGCGCCTCCTTCCAGCCGCGTACGTACCCGAAAGTCGATATCCTGAACCTGATCCTGGAAGGCGAGGCAGAATACCGCGATAGCGAGGGCAATCATGTCCAGGCAAAGGCTGGCGAAGCGCTGTTAATTTCCACGCAGCCGGGCATCAGCTACAGCGAGCATAACCTCAGCAAAGACAAAACGCTGACCCGCATGCAGCTGTGGCTCGACGCCTGCCCTGAGCGGGAAAATCCGCTGGTACAGAAGTTAGATTTAACGGGCGATAAGCAACAGCTGATTGCATCCCCTGATGGCAGTAAAAAGAGCCTGCAGCTGCGTCAGCAGGTGTGGCTGCACCATATCGAGCTGAAGAAAGGTGAGCAGGCAAGCTTCCAGCTTCACGGCCCGCGCGCCTATCTGCAGTCGATTCACGGTACGGTGCATGCGGTGACGCACGCGGAAGAGAAAGAAGCGCTCACCTGCGGCGACGGCGCGTTTATTCGTGATGAAGCGAATATTACCCTGGTGGCGGATACGCCGCTGCGCGCGCTGCTGATTGATTTGCCGGTTTAAAGAACGCCCTCACCCTAACCCTCTCCCACAGGGAGAGGGAACCGATAGAGCTCTGAACTCGCTACACCTTACTCGCCATGATCTCAATAATCTGCCGGTCCGTGGCCTGCATCGAGCGGCACGCCAGGGCGCACAGGTTCGCGATCGACTGCTCCACATCGTGCGCGACAATTCCCTCGTTGCCCGTCACGCCCGACTCATCCAGCGCCATCATCACCGCTTTCCAGGCGCTGCTGACGCTGGTGGAAACCTTCATGGCGCAGCTGTTTGACGCCCCGTCGCAGATCATCCCGCTGACGTCACCGATCATACTGCCGATCGCCATTGCGATGGTCTGGTAACGGCCACCCATCAGCCACGCCATGCCCGCCGCAGCGCCCATCGCCGCCGTTGTCGCCGCACACAGTGCGGACAGGCGCGGAAGCTGATAATGGATATAGATCGCCGACAGATGCGACAGCATCAGCGCCCGCGCCAGCCGTTCGTCACCGGCCTGAAGGTGCTCAGCCACAACAACGACGGGCATGGTGGCGGTGATCCCCTGGTTACCGGAGCCCGAATTGCTCATCGCCGGCAGCGTTGCGCCCCCCATCCGGGCATCCGAGGCGGCGCTGGTGCGAATAACAATGTCCGAACCCAGATCCTGCGCCAGCCATCCGCGCGAGCGCTGCTTATCAAGCGTTGCGCCAATGTGCAGCCCCCACTTCCCGCTGAGCCCTTCGCGGGAGAGCGCATCGTTCAGTTGCCCTGCTTCCAGGATGAAGCGAATGGCCTCAAACGGCACCTGCTCGACAAATTCCAGGATCTGCGACAGCGTAGCGTGTGACAGTACCGCCAGCGGGTCGTCATCCACCTCGGTCACGGGCTTATCCAGCGTAAAGCGCGTTTCCCCCTGGCAAACCACTTCCACCACCCGGGTATGCCCGCCCGCGATGGTCACCATTGCCGAGAGTTCGCCGGCATAAACGCAGGCGCGGGAATAGAGGATCTCATCGCAGGGCTCCTGCAGTTTTACCTGCACTTGCCCTGCCTCAAGCAGGGCTTTGGCGCGGACCAGTGCATCGGCTGTGGCATCTTTCAACACCTCCAGTCCGGCGTGCGCGTTACCGCCAATCGCGCCCAGCGCCGCCGCAATCGGTAATCCGACCATGCCGGTACCCGGTACCGTCACGCCCAGCCCGTTTTTCATCAGGTTCGGCGAGACCCACGCCTCAATCCGTGTGACCTCCCCCGGCAGGAGGTCTGCGGCCATCGCACAGGCCAGTGCCAGAGAGACGGGCTCGGTGCACCCAAGGGCAGGCTTCACTTCTTCCTGCACCGCGCATATAAATTGATTCCATAAAGGATGAGTTTGCTCAGACATCGTTACGACCTTAATTACCCTCAGGAGAATGCGAGGAAAGGAGAAACACAAAGCAGCAGTCCGGTGATGATGATTATCACCAGCGATACGCCTTTATATTTATGCAGCGCCGGTACCTTGTAGACCAGCCATGCCGGGATCAGACAGCCCACCATGCCGAAGATGGGGCTACAGATGGAGGTGAAGCTCAACACCGGCGCGTTCAGGACTATCGCGCTCCAGGCCAGCAGAATGGCGAACAGCATAATCCCGCGCTGGACGGCGTTTTCATTGATTCTTTCTGCCGGCATTTTGCGGCGCAGGATGTTCATGACGATACCCTGCGTGGCCTCGCGGAAGCCGAGGTAGACGCCGAAGAATGCGGTCATCACGGCGAAGATATTGAGGATCACGCTGACGATTTTGACCCAGCCCGCGCCGTCGCCGCTGATAAACTGCGCCGCAATCGCCAGGGCAGAGATATTCTGCTCGTAGGCTTTGACCGCCTCATCGTGCCCCATCGCCAGGGTGAAAGAGACGGCATAGAAGAAGACCGTCACAAACAGGACGCCAAAAGCAATGTTCATTGCCCGGAGCGCCTTATGACGCGCCACCTCTACCGATTTTTCACGTGAACGGTACGAGATCACCATCGGGCTCAGGGTCTGAATAAAGAGAATGGAGGTTAAGGTAAAGGGCAGCGTAATGATGGCGTTTTTAATCAGCAGCCCCAGCGGCGGCAGCATGCCCACGTTGGCTAAATGCCAGAGGCCGATCATCGACAGGCCCAGCGCGGCAACTACGAATAATTTGGTCAGCACCATCAGGCTGGACACTTTAAACAGCAGCTTTTCACCGCGTGAAGAAATCGCGACCAGAATGCAAATCAGGAATAAACCGTAGAACGGATTTTCCGAGAGCAAACCGTCGGTCACGCCGAAGGTGTGCAAATACGAGGCGCTGTCGTTGGTAATGGCCGTGGAATAGACAAACATCCAGATCACCAGCATCACGAAATAGAGCGCACCTAATAAAATTCCCCAGTTCTTACCCAAATACCCGCTAATTACGCTCGGGTAGTCTTTGCATTCCGGGGATTCTGCCAGCGTGTTAATAAACAACCGTTGGAATAAATACATGGCGGGATAACCAATAATGGACGAGAGCAAAAAGACCCACAGCCCCATTAATCCGACTTGTACCGGGAGAAAAACAATCCCCGCGCCGATAGCCATCCCAATACTCATGATGACCCAACCCGTGTCGGTACTGTCGAATTTGATCGCCTCTCGCCACTCGCTTTCACTCATTCCCGCCCGCCTTGCCGCGGGGGAATCATTCACAATGACACTGCTGTTTGTTGCCGTATCCATGGGGCACTCGCTTATTTTGTAGGGTAAACAGTTGTTTTTATAAGGTTCCGATCGCCAGCGATGGCGATTCAGATGGCAGCAGGTGCTTGTTATTGATGTGAGAAAATCTTAACCGGAGCGAGGGAGAAAAAAGTCACAACTTTTATGAGGATTTTCGAATGATAGAGGAAAATTTGCTTTGTTAATGGGTTGATAGACGGTATTTTTCTAAAAGTGACGCCGATCAAGAAATAAAAACCCGCGCGATGCGCGGGTGAGAGATCACTCAGCCAGCGCGTTAGCCATATCCGTTCTAATCTGTTTGCGCTGTTCCGGCGTCAATACCTGACTGACGTCGAAGTAATATTTCACGCGGTAATAGCGGGTCTGCTCTTCAATTTTGCTGAATGCACTAAGCTGGCTTTTCACCGTGCTTTCGTCCCATTTGCCCGCCTGGAACATGTCGATCAGCGCACCGTCCTTCACGCCCGTCATCGGGATCCTGCTGACATTTTGTTCCAGCTGCTTATGCAGATCTTCAATCTTTTTCACCTGCTCATTGCTGAGCTTCAGGTGCTGTACCAGAGGATCCTGGGACGGTGACGGGGCAGCCTCAACGTTCGCGGCCTGCGCCGTAAAACTGCACACCACCAGTGAAGCAGCAGCCAACGCAATGCGGGTCATTTTCATCATCTTACAGTCCTTACATGCTGTTATAGGAAAAAGCAGGAGCATTGTTTTTCAAGAGCGGATGAATATGTGTGAGTAATTATATAAACAATTTTGTATGTTTAGCGGGCAAAAAAATGCCCCCTGCAGTGAGGGGGCATGAGAGTAGGTTTTCGTCAAATCGCCTGCGTAAACGTCCTCGAAATCACGTCCTGCTGCTGCTCGCGCGTCAGCGCATTAAACCGCACCGCATAGCCCGACACGCGGATGGTCAGGTTCGGGTAATTCTCGGGATGCGCAATGGCATCGAGGAGCATCTCCCGGTTCATCACGTTAACGTTCAGGTGCTGCCCGCCCTCAACAGATGCTTCGTGATGGAAGTACCCGTCCAGCAGCCCTACCAGATTGGTTTTACGCACCAGCTCATCTTTGCCCAGCGCCTGCGGCACGATGGAGAAGGTGTAAGAGATCCCGTCTTTGGCATAGGTGAACGGCAGCTTGGCGACCGACGTTAACGAGGCCACCGCCCCTTTTCTGTCGCGGCCGTGCATGGGGTTCGCGCCTGGAGCAAACGGCGTGCCGCCGCGGCGTCCGTCCGGCGTGTTCCCGGTCTTCTGCCCGTAAACCACGTTGGAGGTGATGGTCAGGATCGACTGGGTCGGTACCGCGTTGCGGTAGGTTGGCAGCGCCTGAATTTTCTTCATAAAGCGCTCCACCAGGTCGCAGGCGATGCTGTCCACGCGGTCATCGTTGTTGCCGTACTGCGGGTAATCCCCTTCTATCACGAAATCGACCGCCAGACCGGTATGGTCGCGCACCGGCTTCACCGTGGCGTATTTAATGGCGGACAGGGAATCCGCCGCTACCGACAACCCGGCAATGCCGCAGGCCATGGTGCGGTAAACGTCCCGGTCGTGCAGCGCCATCAGCGAGGCTTCGTAGCTGTACTTATCATGCATGTAGTGAATGAGATTCAGCGCGCTGATGTACTGCACCGCCAGCCAGTCCATGAAGTGATCGAGGCTCGCCATTACGGTGTCGTAATCCAGTACCTCATCCAGCAGCGGATCGGTTTTCGGGCCGACCTGGATCTTCAGCTTCTCGTCCACCCCGCCGTTGATTGCATACAGCAGCGTTTTCGCCAGGTTGGCGCGTGCGCCGAAGAACTGCATCTGCTTGCCGATCACCATCGGGCTGACGCAGCAGGCAATGGCGTAGTCGTCGCTGTTGAAGTCGGCGCGCATCAGATCGTCGTTCTCATACTGCAGCGACGAGGTAACGATCGACACCTGCGCGGCGTATTTCTTGAACGCGATCGGCAGCTGTTCAGACCAGAGGATCGTCAGGTTCGGCTCCGGCGCGGGCCCCATGGTGTGCAGCGTGTGCAGATAGCGGAAGCTGTTTTTGGTCACCAGCGTGCGGCCGTCCAGCCCCATGCCGCCGATCACTTCCGTGGCCCAGATCGGATCGCCGGAGAAGAGCGTGTCGAATTCCGGCGTGCGCAGGAAGCGCACCATGCGGATCTTCATGATGAAGTGGTCGATCAGCTCCTGCGCCTGCACCTCGTTCAGCCGCCCCGCCTGCATGTCGCGTTCGATGTAGATATCGAGGAACGAGGCCGTGCGCCCCAGCGACATCGCTCCGCCGTTCTGGGATTTCACCGCCGCCAGGTAGGCGAAATAGAGCCACTGCACTGCTTCCTGGGCGTTCATCGCCGGGCGTGAGATATCAAAGCCATAGTTGGCCGCCATCTGCTGGATCTGCAGCAGCGCGCGCTTGTGCTCCGCCAGCTCTTCGCGCAGGCGGATCGTCGCCTCCAGATCTTCGCCACGTTCCAGCCTGCCCTGCAGATCGGCGAACTGAAGCTCACGCTCGCGCACCAGATAGCGGATACCGTAGAGCGCCACGCGGCGGTAATCGCCGATGATGCGCCCGCGCCCGTAGCCGTCCGGCAAACCGGTCAGCACGCCGGATTTGCGGCAGCGCATCATCTCTGGCGAATAGACGTCAAACACGCCCTGGTTGTGGGTTTTGCGCAGGTCGGTAAACAGGTATTCGAACTGCGGATCCATCTCCCGGCCATAGGCTTCGAACGAGCTGCGGATCATGTTGATCCCGCCGTACGGATGCAGGGCGCGCTTGAGCGGCTTGTCGGTTTGCAGGCCGACGATCGTCTCCAGATCCTGGTCGATGTAGCCCGGCCCGTGGGCCGTAATGGTGGTGGCAATGTTGGTGTCAAAATCCACCGGGGCGTGGGTGGCATTCTCCTGACGAATGCCGACCATCACCTTCTGCCACAGCGCCGTCGTTGCTGGCGTCGCCTGCGCGAGGAAAGCTTCATCGCCCTCATAAGGGGTGTAGTTATGCTGAATAAAATCGCGGACGTTGACGGCGTTTTTCCATTCTTCACCGCGAAACCCGGCCCATGCGTCGCTGTAGGGCGCGACGCCCGTTTCGATTGTTACTTTCATCAGATTCTCGCTTTATCAGGCGTAAGCCGCAGCCGGGGTAACCTTCCCAAGACGGAGGGCGTCCAGCGCGATCATTTTTTCTTCGTTGGTAGGGATCACCGCGCAGATCACGCGGGAGGTATCAGTGGAGATGACGCGCTCACCCGCGCTACCCGGCAGGGCATTTTTGGCGTCGTCGAGGCGGATGCCGAACACTTTAAGATGTTCCGCCACCAGCGCGCGGACAAGCGTTGAGTTTTCGCCGATGCCGCCGGTAAAGACCACCCCATCGAGGCGGTGCAGCGACGCCGCGTGCCCGGCGATATGTCGCGCTATACGGTGAACGAAGGTCTGGATAGCCAGCTGCGCCCGCTCATTGCCAGCGTGCCAGGCTTTCTCCAGCGCCCGTAAATCGGAGGAGATGCCGGAGATCCCCAGCAACCCGGACTCTTTGTTGACCATGCGCTCCAGATCCTCAAACGACTGGCCGGTCTGCTGGGCAATCCACGCCATCGCGCCAAAATCCACGTCGCCGCAGCGCGTACCCATCATCAGTCCTTCCAGGGGGGTCATCCCCATCGAGGTATCCACGCTTTGGCCGTTACGCACCGCGCAGATGGACGCCCCGTTGCCGAGGTGGGCAACCACCAGGCCGCTGTCATCGGGGGACAGCCCGAGGAGCGCGTGCGCCTGCGCGGCCACGTAGCGGTGAGAGGTGCCGTGGAAGCCGTAACGGCGCACGCCCAGCGCTTCAAAATAGCGGTACGGCAAACCGTACAGGTACGCCTGCGGCGGCAGCGTCTGGTGAAAGCTGGTATCAAATACCGCGACCTGCTGCACGCCCGGAAACAGGCGCTCTGCGGCTTCCACGCCGCTCAGGTTGGCGTAGTTATGCAGCGGCGCCAGCGGGGAGACCTGGCGGATCTGCTCAATCACCTCTTCCGTAATCAGGGTCGACTCGCTGAAGAGGTCACCACCGTGCGCAATGCGGTGGCCAATTAAGGCCACGCTGCTCATCAGGTCACGCTTCTCCAGCTCCAGGGCGATGGCAGCCAGCGCCCCTTCGTAGTCCTGGTGAGCCAGTCTGGCTGGCTCACCCCCGTTCACGGAAATAAAGGCTTTATCCGTGTTGATGCCGTCTGCAATGCCCGTCATCAGGGCGTCGCAGCTGCTGGCATCGAGCACCGAAAACTTAACAGAGGACGAACCGCAGTTAATTACCAGTACAACCGGAAACTCAATCATCATGTGACTCCGCTCTTCCTGAGCAATGGGTTAGAACAGTTTGTAAACGATATTCAGAATGGTCAGCAGGCCCACAACCGTGACGAAGATGTTCTCGGGTTTGCCCTTATATTTCGCCATGGCCGGCGCTTTGCGGATGGCGTACATCGGCAGCAGACACAGCAGAGAGGCGATGATTGGCGCGCCCATGGCTTCGATAAGGTCGAGAATGTTCGGGTTGGCGTACGCGACAACCCAGGTGGAGCCCATGATGAACACCATGCTGATGGTGTTCAGTTTGCCGACAGAGACCTTCTTCTTATCGCCTTTGTAGCCGAACTTGAGGATCAGGCCATTCAGCCCTTCCAGCGTGCCCAGGTAATGACCGAAGAAAGATTTGAAAATAGCGACCAGGGCAATAATGGAAGCGCCATATTCCAGTACCGTCGCGAACGTCGATTTAGTGCCGGACATGGAGGCAAAGTGGTTCGCCAGGTAAGAGAGCACCGGAATGTTCTGCGCTTTGGCGTCCGCCATGTTCTGCGGAGAGAGCGTAAACAGGCAGCTAAAGGCGAAGAACATCACCACGGCGACCATCAGCATGCTGGCGCGACCGATGATTTTGGAACATTTCTGCTCGGTGAATTCTTTACCGAACTCCGGCTCGTACTCTTCGCGCTTGGAGACCACAAACGAGGAGACGATAGGCGAGAAGTTGAAGGAGAAGACCATGATGGAGATCCCCAGCCACACCGTGACCAGAATGCCGTCATGGCCGGTGAAGGCGATATCGCTCAGGTTGACCTGGTCGATCACCGCGGAGTTCCAGTAAGGGATCAGCGACAGGGAAATCAGCACCAGACTGGCAATAAACGGGAACACCAGGAAACTCATCACCTTCACCATCAGGTCTTTACCAAACCAGATAACAAAAGCCATCAGCAGCAGCAGGAACAGCGCCACCACGCCGCGGTTTAGCGCAGGCAGCTGGAGCTGGTTTTCCCAGAAGGTCATGAAGGTGTTAGTAATAGTGACGCCGTAAATCCACAGCAGCGGGCAAATGGCAAAGAAGTAGAGGAACGTGATCACCACCCCACCGGTTTTACCGAAATGCTCTTCTACCGTTTCGGTGATGTTGCCGGAGACGTTGCTGCCGGACAGGCAGAGGCGCGCCAGCGCGCGGTGGCAGTAAAACGCAATCGGGAACGCGAGAACCAGCATCAGCAGGATAGGGATTAAGCCCCCAAAGCCTGCGCGAATGGGGAAGAACAGCACGCCTGCGCCAATGGCGGTACCAAACAGGCCAAGCGTCCAGGTGGTATCAGACTTACGCCAGGAGGACGTTTTTGTCTGGCCAACGATAATGCTTTCTGTGTTGCTCATAGGTCACCTTTATGCGTCAACGAAGCCGGTAATTTGGGAAACACGGGAGAGATCGATATTGCCGCCGGAAATAATGCAGACGGTTTTGCGGCCCTGAATATAGTGGTCAAGCTTGCCGCTTAATAACGCGGCACAGGCCAGCGCGCCGGCGCCTTCCGTCACCACTTTATTTCGCTGAATAAGGGCAATCATGCTGTTGCGAATATCGTCTTCGCTCACCAGAACAATGTCATCGACCAGTTCACGAACGATTTCGAAGGTTAATTTACCCGGACGAGAGACGTCGCAGCCGTCGGCTAACGTGCCGGTAACGCGATGGTTGGTTATTTCTCCTGCCTGCCAGGAAGCTGCCATTCCGTGTACGTTTTCAGACTGTACGCCGATAATATTAATGGTCGGGTTGATGGATTTAATCGCCGTTGCAATCCCGGCAATTAATCCGCCGCCGCCGATAGGGACAATGACGTTATCCACGTCGTATAAATCTTCGAGAATTTCCAGACCGATGGTGCCCTGCCCGGCGATCACTTTGGCGTCATCGTAAGGCGGAATAAAAATGCGCCCTTCCATCTCGACGATTTCGCTCACTTTAGCGATGGTGTCGTTGAAGTTCTCACCGTGGAGCACCACTTCCGCCGAGTAGTCGCGGGTCGCGGCCACTTTAGATTTTGGTGCGCCCATCGGCATCACCACTTTACCGTCGATGCCGAGCATGGCGCAGGAGAGCGACACTCCCTGCGCGTGGTTTCCCGCAGAGCAGGCGACCACACCTTTGCGCTTTTCAGCATCGGTCAGCGAGCTTAATTTATTAAACGCGCCGCGAATTTTGAACGAACCGGTACGCTGCATGTTCTCAAACTTAAGGAATATTTCGCCCTTACACCGTTCGCTGAGATAATTCGAGCGCGGCATACCGGTTTTATATATCTTGCCTGCCAGTCGTTTTCTGGCGTCCTGAATATCTTCAATGGTTACCGGGAGATCGTAGGTAATATGCATAATATCCTCGTTATAATAATTCATTCTTTTCAGGCAAAGTCAGGGTATCAGAGCGTTAATACGTTAAGCTCTGGGTATTTTTTAAAATTAAAACTTATTATTCATCGTCGTCTTTCGATATTCATCGACGAATATTGTTTAGCCAGCTCAACTAATACTGACGCCGATTTTTTAATCCTGTAATTTTTAGACCACACGGCGGCATAACGCGCCACGGGTAATTCGTCTTCCACGGGCAGCACAATAAATTGATCCGAACCGAATGGGGCAATCATGTCGCGGGGAATCACCGTCAGATAATCGGCATTCAGGACAAGGTTATAAATGGTGACGACGGAATCGGTCTGGACGATGTTTTCGATGCTGATGTGGTTGTCTTGCAGAGTGGTCAGAAGTTCTTTGTAGTAGCCCATATCGGTTTGCGGCATCACCCACTGCTCGTGCGTAAGCGATGCCAGTGTCGTCGGGCCGGTGCACGTTCGCGTTTTGCTGGCGACCAGCACAAACTCAGACTCAAACAGCGGTTCGACGTGCAGATCCTGAAGCAGCATTTCATCGCTCAGCGTGCCGATAGCGAAATCCAGACGACCATCGCGAATGGCCGGGAGGAAAGAGGAGAGCTGAGCTTCATACATTGAGACGCGCGCTTTCGGGAACACTTCCTTGAATTTTTTGATCATCTCAGACAGGAAGGTAAAACCAATCAGCGACGGATAGCCAAAGGAGACATCCATAACGGTGCTAAAACTGAGACTATTGATTTCGCTCACCATGTTTTTCATTTCACGCGTGATCGACTCGGAGTACGAGAGCAGAACCTGGCCTGCAGCCGTCAGTTTTACGCCCGTATTTTTACGTACCATCACTTCCACACCGAAGTAAGATTCGATATCGCTGATGATTTTGCTGACGGCGGGTTGCGTCAGGCCCAGTTGTCTTGCAGCAGAACCTATGGAGCCACTTTTAATGACTTCCTGAAATACCACGAGGTGCTGTGTTTTCGGTAGAATAATAGTGTTCATAATATTCTGCGCTTATTTCCCTATGACGGGGTGAATTCTACTCAATAATGTTTAAAGGGGTATGTGCTGTTACTCACAATTTGCTTTGAGCAACCCTTAACTCACGCTTCAAAAACCCATTAAAAACCTTATAAATCAATGCATTGAAGGTAATGAAATACGCTACAACGCTGATATTGATCAACAAAAATAGCGCTAATAAATTTATTTTATGGCGATAACCCGGATTTATTTCACCGTTCTTAAAAAAACAATAAAGACGATATTTCAGGCAATTAAAGGCTAATAAATAACCGTCATTTATTTGAAACATACTTTCATTTAAGCCATTTTTTACGACGTAAATTTTCAAATTTCAGGAAAAGAGTGGAATACGTCACATATTCACGGAGGAAATGTATTTGATTTCAATAAGCGCATATCAAACGAGAAAAGATTTACGAACATTAAGCTAACAATCATAACAAATTATCAATACTACAGATCGCCGGTTTTTTAGATTTAAATTTTGTGATGGCGATCGTCTGCAGATGCCGAGGCGGAACCGTCGAGTGAAAAACAGTGAAATGTGCTTAATGTCGCAAATATGAGAATTGATGTCGTTTGTGTGGTGCCGGATAGCGCTGCGCTTACCCGTTCGTCGTGGTTGTCCGCCGGGGTAATTCCCGGCGACTTATCCAGCCCCTCGTCACAATCATTGCCGTATTAACCTACTATTTCCGGACACCACAACGACTCTTGTCGTTTGTAGGCATCAGAACTTTTTGTTCCGGAAGCGGGTATACATCATCAGATAGCGTTTCAGATTGCGTAGCGTCATCAGTTTCATCAGGGTTTGCGGGCGCATCTTTTTGTTGCGAATGTAGTATAGAGTGAAGAGCTGATATTTTTTACTCGATACGTCTAATTTGGCTTTGTGTTTCCGGTAAAAACGTAGATAACCTGAAAACTTTCGTCCTGAGCAGGTAATGCGGGCTTCGCCGTGATTGACATAAAGCACCTGTGTGATGTCATCCAGTTTGTAAGGTTCACCAAAAGTTTCTGCAAGCCGATAAAAAGCATCATAATCCTGAGCAGCAGGCAAGGCGTCGTCGAACAGGATCTGCTGCATTCTACTGGTTAAGGTCAGCATTTGGTTACCTATAATATTCCGTTTATCAAACAGGCTTTTTTTATAAGCCGGTTTCGGATACACCTGTAATTCATCAGGATGATGATATCCGGTACCGTCACAGAGATAATCATTTGCGTACAAAAAACTGTGCAACTGAAGTTTATGTTGCCAGGTAAGAAAAGAGGACAGGCGTGTCGGTAGCCATTCATCATCATCATCCAGACCCGTAATAAGGTCACCACGGGCCATTCTTATAGCCTGATTTCGGACTGCACAAGCGCCAGAGTTAAATTCATTGCGGATATAGGTAATGCGTGGGTCATTCAGTTCGGAGATATACGTCAAGAGTTGGTCAAATGAGGATGAGAAATCGTCAATGATAATGAGTTCCCAGTTCACATAGTCTTGATTCAGTACCGATTGTATGGCTCTGATCGTCAATGCCTGGCGGTTCCAGGTTGGCATGTAGATGGAGATGAGTGGTCGGGATAGTGGCGTATCACTTTCATTTTGTTGATGTTCCGTCAATAACCTGACATCATGGATATCACTTCCAGTAAAATCCACGCAAGTACAATCAGCGTGACTAAAAATTGTACCTTCCGTTTTACAGTAGCTAAGATTAGCGCCTGCAAGGTTGGCACAGGAGAAATCGGCTCCTCGAAGATCACAAAACGAAATATCGCATCCCGATAAATTTATATTGCGTAAATAGAGCCCCCTGAGATCCATAAACCTCAGATCTGCACCTGCTAAACCAGGCTGATATCGGTGATTTTTAAGTATATTTTTATGATATTTGATTAGTTTTTTTAGTTTGTTTTTTCTGTCCATGCTCAACCGAATACCGATGAGAAAATTAGGTATTGAGTTAAGCGCTCTTATCATTCTATAGCAATAGTCCCCCTTCATTTTCAGAAATTAATTAGGGACAAACTGTATTTATTAACGTTTTATTTATTTTTCTCATACATTGTAGTGAGCCAGGGGGGTCTGTAGAGCCAATATTGTCAGTAAATAAATATGAATCGCAATTCAGAGACATACATATAAACTGAAGGCAGACGGAAATGAAGGCTGTAGCGGTTGCAAGGTTTCAGGATAGTCGGGATGGAACAGCCGTTGGTGTGCCTCGTTTGTATCACAGTCTGTGTCACAGTTTTGCCTTAGAAAGCCTGAGACACACCAACGAATTGTTTTAGAAGAAGTTGAAGCTGACCGATAAGCCGGGTTCTGTCGTGGACAGTCATTCATCTAGGCCAGCAATCGCTCACTGGCTCAAGCAGCCTACCCGGGTTCAGTACGGGCCGTACCATGTGAACCCCTATTTGGCCTTGCTCCGGGTGGAGTTTACCGTGCCACGGACTGTTACCAGCCGCGCGGTGCGCTCTTACCGCACCCTTTCACCCTTACCTGATCCCGCTTGCGCGGGCCATCGGCGGTTTGCTCTCTGTTGCACTGGTCGTGGGTTTCCCCCCCAGGCGTTACCTGGCACCCTGCCCTATGGAGCCCGGACTTTCCTCCCCTCCGCCCGTCTCCCCCGAAAGGGACGACGACGAAGCGGCGACTGTCTGGTCAGCTTCGGCGCGCAGTATAGAGGGTTTGCGCGCCGCTGTCACCCTCGGCTGTGGGTAAGCCGTGATTAACGCGCCACTTCCACCTTCGCCAGTTTTTCGTAGTAGCATGCAATTGCGCTGTGATCGGCCGTGCCCAGGCCATCGGCACGCAGCGCCTGCATCATCTCCATGACCGCCGCGGTCAGCGGCAGCTGTGCGCCCACGCCGTGGGAAGTGTCCAGCGCGTTCGCCAGATCTTTAATATGCAGGTCGATGCGGAAACCGGGTTTGAAATTGCGATCCATGACCATGGGCGCTTTGGCATCCAGCACCGTACTGCCCGCCAGACCGCCGCGAATAGCCTGGTAGACCAGGTCCGGATTGACGCCCGCTTTGGTCGCCAGCGTCAGCGCTTCAGACATGGCGGCAATGTTGAGTGCCACGATCACCTGGTTTGCCAGCTTGGTCACGTTACCCGCGCCGATCTCCCCGGTGTGTACCACGGAGCCCGCCATGGCTTTCATCAGGTCGTAAAATTTATCGAAAATAGCTTTATCGCCGCCGACCATGACCGACAGCGTGCCGTCGATGGCTTTCGGCTCGCCGCCGCTGACCGGTGCATCCAGCATATCGACGCCCTTCGCCTTCAACGCCTCGCTGATTTCACGGCTCGCGAGCGGTGCGATAGAGCTCATATCGATCAGCACCAGGCCCGGTTTCGCGCCGTCGATAATGCCGTTTTCACCCAGCGCGACTTCTTTGACGTGCGGGGAGTTTGGCAGCATGGTGATGATGACATCGCACTGCTCGGCAATGGCTTTCGCGGTGGTGGCTGCTTCTGCGCCAGCCGCTATCACCTCAGCCACGGCCTGTGGATTATGATCGGAGACCACCAGCGAGTAACCTGCTTTGATGAGGTTCTTACTCATTGGTTTACCCATGATCCCCAGGCCAATAAAACCCACTTTCAGCGTCATAATCTGTTTCCTCAATGATGGTTATTTTTTAAAAGCGTCCGCTAATTTCTGCGTAGCCGAGCGGAAAACGCCGAGGTCGCTGCCGACGGCAACAAACGTGGCTCCCCACTCCAGGTAGCGGCGGGCGTCAGCCTCAACCGGCGCCAGAATGCCGCACGGCTTGCCGTGTGCTTTGGCGCGGGCAAAGATGTGCTGGATCGCGCGCTGCACGTCAGGGTGGCTGGCGTTACCCAGATGGCCAAAGGCCGCAGCCAGATCGCTTGGGCCGACGAAGATCCCGTCCACGCCGCTTGTGGCGGCAATCGCGTCGACGTTATCGACGCCCTGCTGGCTCTCGATCTGAACCAGAATGGTGATGTTGCTGTTGGACTGCGCGAAATAGTCCGGGACGGTGCCAAACATATTGGCGCGGTGCGAAACGGAAACGCCGCGGATCCCTTCGGGAGGATAGCGCGTTGACGCCACGGCCAGCGCCGCTTGCTCTTCCGTCTCCACAAACGGGATCAGGAAGTTGTAGAAGCCGATATCCAGCAGACGCTTAATAATCACCGGTTCGTTGGTGGGGACACGCACCACCGGGGCACTGTTGCTGCCTTTCAGCGCCATCAGCTGCGGAATAAACGTGCTGATATCGTTTGGTGCATGTTCGCCGTCCAGCACCAGCCAGTCGAAACCGGCCAGGCCCAGCACTTCGGTGCTGATAGGGTTTGCCAGCGCGGACCAGCAGCCAATCTGAATCTGGTGCGCCGCGAGGGCCGCTTTAAATTTATTCGGGAAGATAGCGTTATTCATCGTATTTACCTTTTTAATTCCGCAGCCTTTTTCAGTACCGTTTTATTTATTCAGACACCGCGCCAGCATGATATTTATTATTCGGACATATTCTGGCGTAATAAAATCGTCATTCAGTATAAGATGCAATCCACGACCGCACATTGTTTTAATGCTCAGGCATTACGCTATTTTTCGATAAAAATTTTTGCATATGCACAAAGCACTGGGCGCTAATGCACAGAATCAAGGATTACGGGCTCGCGAGCGATCGGGATCACATTTTGATATTGAATCTGCTGACATGCTTTATTTCTGAAAGTCGCGTATTTATTTCTACCATCAGAAAAATGGCTGAACCTATTATCAGAATTTTGCTGGAGAATACTGACCAATGGCCGACATTGAAATTCGACAGGCACCCCCGACGGCGTTTTATATAAAAGTGCACGATGCCGATAACGTGGCGATTATCGTCAACGACAATGGCTTAAAAGCAGGAACCCGCTTCCCGGACGGGCTGGAACTGACTGAGCATGTTCCGCAGGGACATAAAGTCGCCCTGGTGGATATCCCTGCTGAAAGCGAAATTGTGCGTTACGGTGAAGTCATCGGCTATGCCGTCCGTCCTATTCCGCAGGGAAGCTGGGTGGAGGAGTCGCTGGTGGCGCTGCCAGAAGCGCCGCCGCTGAACACGCTCCCGCTAGCAACCCGCGTGCCGGAACCGCTTCCCCCGCTGGAAGGCTATACCTTTGAAGGGTATCGCAATGCGGACGGCAGCGTCGGCACCAAAAATCTGCTCGGCATTACCACCAGCGTGCACTGCGTGGCGGGCGTTGTGGATTACGTGGTGAAAATCATCGAACGCGATCTGCTGCCAAAATACCCGAACGTCGACGGCGTGGTGGGCCTGAACCACCTCTACGGCTGCGGCGTGGCGATTAACGCGCCCGCTGCGGTGGTGCCTATCCGCACCATCCACAATATCGCCCTGAACCCCAACTTTGGCGGCGAAGTGATGGTTATTGGCCTGGGATGTGAAAAGCTCCAGCCCGAGCGCCTGCTGCAAGGCACGGAAGATGTCAAAGCCATTCCGGCAGACGAGGCCAGTATCGTGCGCCTGCAGGACGAACGCCACGTCGGTTTCCGCTCAATGGTCGACGATATTTTGCAGGTAGCAGAACGCCATCTGGACAAGCTCAACCGCCGCCAGCGCGAAACGTGCCCGGCGTCGGAGCTGGTGGTCGGAACCCAGTGCGGCGGCAGCGATGCCTTCTCCGGCGTGACGGCCAACCCGGCGGTGGGCTATGCGTCCGATCTGCTTGTTCGCTGCGGCGCCACGGTGATGTTCTCCGAGGTGACTGAAGTGCGTGACGCCATCCATCTGCTGACGCCGCGCGCCGTTAATAAAGAGGTCGGCAAGCGACTGCTTGAGGAGATGGCCTGGTACGATAACTATCTCGATATGGGCAAAACCGACCGCAGCGCCAACCCGTCTCCGGGCAACAAGAAAGGCGGCCTGGCAAACGTGGTGGAAAAAGCCCTCGGCTCTATTGCCAAATCCGGGCAGAGCGCCATTGCAGAAGTGCTCTCTCCGGGCCAGCGCCCGACGAAACGCGGCCTGATCTACGCGGCAACGCCGGCCAGCGATTTTGTGTGCGGCACGCAGCAGGTAGCATCCGGCATTACGGTACAGGTCTTTACCACCGGGCGCGGCACGCCGTACGGCCTGATGGCGGTGCCGGTGATCAAGATGGCGACTCGCACCGAGCTGGCAAACCGCTGGTATGACTTAATGGATATTAACGCGGGCACCATCGCCACCGGAGAAGAGAGCATTGAGGACGTGGGCTGGAAGCTGTTCCACTTCATTCTGGATGTCGCCAGCGGGCGAAAGAAAACCTTCTCGGACCAATGGGGATTGCATAATCAGCTGGCGGTGTTTAACCCGGCACCGGTGACGTGATTTTCCGTCCCACATCTATCCCGCATTTAGGTAACCCGTCGGACACGCCGCAAACCTTCCAGGTTGAGGCGATACCTGCTAGCTAAAAGACACATAACGATCCGTAGGCCGGATAAGGCGTAGCCGCCACCCGGCAAAAACCGGCAGGGGATGCCTTACTCCCCCTGCTGCTCCAGCGCATACTTATACAACGCATTTTTCTTCACGCCGTGAATTTCTGCCGCCAGCGCAGCGGCTTTCTTCAGCGGCAATTCCGACTGCAGCAGCGCCAGCGTGCGCAGCGCGTCGGCAGGAAGGGCGTCTTCTTCCGCCCTGTGCCCTTCGACGATCAGCACCATTTCACCCTTGCGGCGGTTTTCGTCTTCCTTCACCCACGCCAGCAGCTCGCCCACCGGTGCGCCGTGGATGGTTTCCCAGGTTTTGGTCAGCTCGCGCGCCAGCACCACGTAGCGGCCTTCCCCCCAGACGGTCACCATATCTTCCAGGCTCTCCAGCAGGCGGTGCGTGGATTCGTAGAAAATCAGGGTGCGCGGTTCCGCTTCCAGCTCTTTTAAGACGTCGCGGCGGCCTTTGGATTTAGCAGGCAGAAAGCCTTCATAGCAGAAACGGTCAGACGGCAGACCTGCGGCGCATAACGCAGCAATCGCGGCGCACGGTCCCGGCAGGGGCACAACGCGAATACCGGCTTCGCGACAGGTACGCACCAGGTGATAGCCCGGA
This sequence comes from Enterobacter sp. CFEC122, assembly GCF_052983755.1. Lineage (NCBI taxonomy): Bacteria > Pseudomonadati > Pseudomonadota > Gammaproteobacteria > Enterobacterales > Enterobacteriaceae > Enterobacter > Enterobacter sp. CFEC122. Next base: position 25,373 of record NZ_JBRIQR010000006.1, read on the forward strand.
TCGTTGATCAGCGGCGTACCGGCATCGGAGACCAGGGCAATGTTCTGCCCCTCTTTCAGCTTCGCCACCAGCGTTTCGGCTTTTTGTTGCTCATTGTGATCGTGCAGCGCAAACAAACGGGCGTTAATCGCGAAATGTTGCAGCAGCAGGCCGGTGTGGCGGGTGTCTTCAGCAGCAATTAAATCAACAGCTTGCAGTACGGTGAGCGCACGTTGGGTAATATCAGACAAATTCCCGATAGGAGTAGGTACAATATAAAGCTGGCCTTGAGAATTATCTGCCGTTTCGTGTTGTTTCATTGTTTCGTCCGTATTGCCGATTTAATATTGAGCATTGCGTAAAAAAAATCACTGGATACAGTATGGTACCGTTAACGTTTCTTCGAAAAAAAGCCACGCGCAGCGTGCCGCTTCTGCTGGCAGCCCTGATCTTTGCAGGCTGTGGCACTCAGGCACCTGACCAGAGCACCGCCCATCTCCAGGGTTCTGCTCAGGCTGATTCTGGCTTTTATCTGCAACAAATGTCGCAGAGTTCAAATGATACCAAGACCAACTGGCAATTACTCGCCATTCGTGCACTGCTGAAAGAGGGTAAAACCCAGCGGGCAGCCGAACTGTTTAACCAGTTGCCAAAAGATCTTAACGACGCACAGCGTCGCGAGCAGAGCCTGCTCTCTGCCGAGCTGAAAGTCGCGCTGAAAGATTACGCCGCCGCGAAGAAGATCCTCGGTGATATCGACGTAAGCGCGCTGGATAAAAACCAGCAGGCGCGCTTCTGGCAGGCGGGTATTACCGCTGAGCAGGGACGCCCTTCCCTGACGCTGCTCCGCGCGCTCGTCGCGCAAGAGCCGCTGCTTGGCGGTGCTGATAAGCAGAAAAATATTGATGCCACCTGGCAAGCGCTGGCGTCGATGACGCAGGAACAGGCGCAGGCGCTGGTCATCAACGCCGATGAAAACGTCCTGCAGGGCTGGCTGGATCTGCAGCAGATGTGGTTTAACAACCGCAGCGATCCAAAAATGTTGAAAGCCGGCATTACGGACTGGCAGACGCGCTACCCGCAAAACCCGGGCGCGAAAATGCTGCCAACCCAGCTGGTGAACGTGCAGAACTTTAAGCCAGCTTCCACCAGCAAAATCGCCCTGCTTCTGCCGCTCAACGGCCAGGCGGCGGTGTTTGGACGTACCATTCAGCAGGGTTTTGAAGCGGCGAAAAACGGCACGACGTCGGTAGCCGGCAGCGCCGTTCCCGCACAGGCAGCCCAGGCGGCTAATGTGAATAATGATGTTGTCAGCCCATCCGCCGCAGAGACCAGCGACCTGACCACGGCGCAAACGCCAGCGCAGGGCACGATGCAAAACCCTGTGACGGCCCCGACGACGCCTCCAGCTGAAGCTGCACCGGCTACAGCAGCACCTGCGGCCCAGGCTCCGGCCGAGACGCAAACGGCGCCAGCTCCTGCCACAACAGCAGAACAGCCTCAACAGCAGCCTGCACAACCCGCGGCTCAACCTGCCACGCAGCCGCAGGCCGTGGCAACCACCAGCGCCAACCCGGGCGCTGAATTGAAAATCTACGACACCAGCTCGCAGCCGCTTGACCAGGTGCTGGCGCAGGTACAGCAGGACGGGGCGAGCATCGTTGTCGGTCCGCTGCTGAAGAACAACGTGGAAGAGCTGATGAAGAGCAATACCACGCTGAACGTGCTGGCGCTCAACCAGCCAGAGCAGGTTCAGAACCGGGCCAATATCTGCTACTTCGCGCTCTCTCCAGAAGATGAAGCCCGCGATGCGGCGCGTCATATTCATGAGCAGGGTAAGCAGGCTCCGCTGCTGCTCATCCCACGCAGCACGCTGGGCGATCGCGTGGCCAATGCCTTTGCCGATGAGTGGCAGAAGCTGGGCGGCGGCGTGGTGCTGCAGCAGAAATTCGGTTCCGTCTCTGAACTGCGCGCAGGCGTCAACGGCGGGGCGGGTATCGCACTTAACGGTAGCCCGGTCACCGCGAGCCTGCCACAGCAGCAGGGCGTGACGATTGGCGGCCTGACGATCCCTGCGCCGCCAACCGACGCGCAGATTAGCGGTGGCGGTAAAGTGGATGCGGCCTATATCGTTGCCACGCCGCAGGAGATCGCCTTTATCAAACCGATGATTGCGATGCGTAACGGCAGCCAGAGCGGCGCAACGCTCTACGCCAGCTCCCGCAGCGCACAGGGCACCGCAGGCCCGGATTTCCGTCTGGAAATGGACGGTCTGCAGTACAGCGAAATCCCGATGCTGGCCGGCAGCAATCCATCCCTGATGCAGCAGGCGCTGAGCGCGGTGCGTAACGATTACTCTCTGGCGCGTCTGTATGCGATGGGGGTTGATGCGTGGGCGCTGGCAAACCACTTTACCCAGATGCGTCAGGTGCCGGGCTTCGAGCTTAACGGCAACACCGGCGATCTGACCGCGACCCAGGATTGTGTGATTAACAGGAAGTTATCATGGCTCAAATACCAGCAGGGGCAGATCGTCCCGGCCAGTTAAGCCGCAAACAAACCGGCGATGCGTGGGAGTTAAAGGCGCGTCGCTGGCTTGAAGGCAAAGGACTGCGTTTTATCGCCGCCAACGTCCGTGGACGTGGTGGCGAAATCGACCTGATCATGAAAGACGGTCAGGTCATTGTGTTTGTAGAAGTGCGCTTTCGACAGTCCTCCCGTTTTGGCGGTGCTGCCGCCAGCGTGACGCTCGCCAAACAACATAAATTATTACAGACTGCCCACTTGTGGCTTGCCCGCCATAATGGGAGTTTTGATACTGTGGATTGCCGGTTCGATGTGATAGCCTTCACCGGAAATGAGATCGAATGGCTTAAAAACGCTTTTGGCGAAGACGCATAATTAAGATTTAAAAGGGATAACGTGCTCGAAAGAATTAAAGTGTGCTTCACAGAAAGCATCCAGACTCAGATTGCCGCGGCGGAAGCCCTTCCGGATGCTATCTCGCGTGCCGCAATGACGCTGGTGCAATCCCTGCTAAACGGCAACAAAATCCTCTGTTGTGGCAACGGCACGTCAGCCGCCAACGCACAGCATTTTGCTGCCAGCATGATCAATCGTTTTGAAACAGAACGTCCCAGTTTACCTGCCATTGCACTTAATACCGATAATGTGGTCTTAACGGCGATTGCTAACGATCGTCTGCATGACGAAATTTACGCAAAGCAGGTGCGAGCCCTGGGTCATGCCGGAGATGTGCTGCTGGCTATCTCCACGCGCGGCAATAGCCGGGATATAGTCAAAGCTGTTGAAGCCGCCGTCACCCGCGACATGACTATCGTGGCCTTAACCGGCTATGACGGGGGTGAGCTGGCGGGTCTGCTTGGGCCGCAGGATGTGGAAATCCGCATTCCGTCTCACCGGAGCGCGCGTATTCAGGAAATGCATATGCTCACGGTGAACTGCTTATGTGACTTGATCGATAACACGCTTTTCCCTCACCAGGATGATTAAGGAGTTCTTATGAAGGCTTTATCGACCCTCGCAGTCCTTATGTCTGCATTACTGCTTCAGGGATGTATCGCTGCGGCCGTTGTGGGTACTGCCGCAGTAGGCACCAAAGCGGCAACCGATCCGCGCACTGTGGGAACACAGGTGGATGACGGTACGCTGGAGCTGCGCGTCAACAGTGCGCTGTCGAAAGACGAACAGATCAAGAAAGAGGCGCGTATCAACGTGACGGCTTATCAGGGCAAAGTGCTGCTGGCAGGCCAGGCGCCGAATATGGAGCTCGCCTCGCGTGCGAAACAGATTGCGATGGGCGTTGAAGGGACCACAGAGGTGTTTAACGAAGTGCGTCAGGGCAAGCCAATTGGTTTGGGTGATGCCTCTTCCGATACCTGGATCACCACCAAAGTACGTTCCCAGCTGCTGGGCTCGGACCAGGTGAAATCTTCCAACGTGAAGGTGACAACGGAAAACGGTGAAGTGTTCCTGCTGGGTCTGGTGACCGAACGTGAAGGGAAAGCGGCGGCCGATATCGCCAGCCGGGTGAGCGGCGTGAAGCACGTCACCACCGCGTTTACTTACATTAAATAAAAAAATCCCCTCAAGTGAGGGGATTTTTTTGTAGGCCCGGTAAGCGTAGCGCCACCGGGCGTTTTTCACAGAAGCGCAATACTTCCCACCATCACCCCGCTCAACGCCACCAGCCCCGCGGTGAGCCACAGCGCTTTCGCCGGGAATGACTTACGCAGCATAATCAGCGACGGCAGGCTGATGGCCGGTAACGTGATGAGCAATGCCAGTGCCGGTGCGGTGCCCATGCCGGCCAGCATCATGGTCTGAACAATAGGAATTTCTGCGGCGGTAGGGATCACAAACAGGCAGCCTGCAACGGCCATCGCAATGACCCACAACAGCGTGTTGTCGATAGCGCCATCCGCATGCGGGAAGAGCCAGACGCGCGCCGCCCCGAGAACCAGCACCGCCAGGATATAGACCGGGATGGTGCTCCAGAAAAGCTGCCATAGCGCCCTGCCCCAGCGCGCAAAGAACCCGCCCTGCGGCTCGCTGACGTCCAGCTCAACAGACGCGGACTCTGGCGCCTTATCCTTCACCAGATTCTGCACCAGCGTCGCCACCACCAGCACGGTCAGCAGTCCGGCCACCAGACGAATGAACGCGAAATGCCAGCCCAGGACAAAGCCCATAAACACCAGCGTCGCCGGATTGAGCAGCGGGTTGCCCATCCAGAACGCCAGCGCGCCGCCCATCGACACGCGCTGGCGGCGCATCCCTGCCGCCACGGGCGCAGCGCAGCAGGAGCACATCATGCCCGGCAGGGAGAAGATCGTTCCCAGCAGCGTCCCCTGAAAGCGCGGCTGTCCGAGGGTTTTCACCAGCCAGTTGCGCGGGATCAGCACCTGAATCAGTGAGCCCAGGATCACGCCTAAGACGGCGGCCTTCCAGACGGCAAGGAAGTAGACCATGGCATAGTCCCACGCCGCCTGAAGCGGGCTGGCATCCGCCTGAGCGAGAATAGATTTACCGATGCTGTGCGTTTCGGCGGCGGTGAAGGCTTTGCCGTAGTACGGCTGCCATTTCACGTACCAAAGGCCAACGATGACCACGAGAAAGAAGAGTGCGGGCTTCCACCATTGAACAGGTGTTGCCGCCTGAGATGAAGACTGACCAGTCATAGCATTCCCCGGAGAGTATGAGTAATTAGCCGGGGGAGTTTACGCCTCGCCCTGCGCGATTTCACGCAGTTTTGCCGAAGGGATAATGTTTACGCCCGCTTTCGACGGAGCCAGTCCCTCTTTTAACAGCGCACGCGCGACGTCCCGCGCCTCGATAGATTTCCAGTTGCCGGGCAGGATCCGAAACAGCGGGGCAAATATCGACTCGTTAAAGCGGCGCTCGTCCCGGTGGCCGATCAGCATTGAGGGGCGCACAATCGTCAGCTGCTCCCATTTCTGCGCAATCAGCGCATCCTCCATCTTGCCCTTCACCTTGTTGTAGAAGAAAGGCGATCCGGCACTGGCGCCCAGCGCGCTGACCACCAGAAAATGTCTGGCTCCCAGCTTTTTCGCCGCAAGCGCGGTGTCCACCACCAGCGTATAGTCGGCGTGGATAAATGCCTCTTTGCTACCCGCCTCCCGACGCGTGGTGCCCAGACAGCAAAAGGCGATATCAATCGGGTCCTGGACCTGCGCCAGCGCATCCGTCAGCTGGGGATCGTGCGGATTAAAGACCCCGGAGATGTCCACCAGCGGTCGACGCGTCGGGGCGGCGATGTAGTTCACGCGGCGATCCTGAATCAGCAGCCGCAGCAGATGATCGCCCACTAGCCCGGTAGCCCCGGTAATCAGTACCTGACTCATCGTATCCCCTTTACAGAATTGTCCGTTTGCGAACTCAGCGTCGTCGACCACACTTAGAAGTCTGTTACAGGTAAGTATTTACCACAAGCGGAGAAAAATCAGTCTGAAGCCAAAACAACGGAGGAAGCATGGGCAAGAAAATCGCAGTCTTGATTACCGACGAGTTTGAAGATTCAGAATTCACCTCTCCTGCAGAGGCGTTCCGCAAGGCGGGACATGAGGTCATCACCATCGAGAAAGAGGCGGGCAAAACGGTGAAAGGCCATAAGGGCGAGGCCAGCGTGACCATCGACGAGACTATCGATAACGTGAGCCCCTCAGATTTTGACGCCCTGCTTTTACCCGGCGGCCATTCACCGGATTCCCTGCGCGGAGACGAGCGCTTCGTAACCTTCACCCGGGACTTTGTCTCTACCGGCAAACCGGTCTTTGCCATCTGTCACGGGCCGCAGTTGCTCATCAGCGCGGAGGTTGTACGCGGGCGTAAGCTCACGGCGGTGAAACCGATCGTTATCGATCTGAAAAATGCGGGGGCCGAGTTTTACGATCAGGAGGTGGTCAACGACAAAGACCAGCTGATCACCAGCCGGACCCCGGACGATCTCCCGGCGTTTAACCGCGAAGCGCTACGCCTGCTCGGCGCGTAACCAGTGCAGCTTCTTGCCAAAGCCCAGGGTGTTGTCGGTAAATTTCAGCTCATCGAGGCGGATTTCCCACACCGGGGCTTTTAGCGCAGCGGCGACCGGAAAGCGGCGCGTGTAGTGCTTGCGACGCGCGTCGCTCTCTTCTCCGTCCAGTCGACGGATTTCCCCCTTAAACTGTACCCCACGGATCAGCGCGACTGTCTTCGGCTGGCCATTTACCGTGCCCGCGACTTTTGCCTGCTGGCCGGTCATCTGCGCATGACGCGTTTTGTCTTCGCTCATGACGTAAAACGCGACGCGCTCCGGATCGTAGTAGTAAAACGCGTTTGCGCACCACATCTCACCCTCGCTGTAGACGCACCAGGTGACGACGTGCTGCTTCGCCAGCCAGCGGTTAATGGCGGCCAGTGTTTCCATTTTCGTTCTCTCTCATGCTATGGTGCGTTCACCTTAACATACTGAATCTGTTTACCGTGTGCTGGTTTCTCTATCTTGTCCGAACCGCTGATAACGCACTCTACACCGGGATCACCACCGATGTGGCGCGGCGTTTTTTACAACATCAAACGGGGAAAGGGGCAAAAGCGCTGCGGGGGAAAGGAGAATTACAGCTCGCCTTTTCGGCGCCCGTCGGTGACCGATCGTTGGCGCTCAGGCTGGAATACCGCATCAAACAGCTGACGAAGCGCCAGAAAGAGCGCCTCGTGACCGGAGACGGCTCCTTTGAGGCGCTACGCGAGAGCCTGATTAAAAGCGATTGAAATGGTCGTGGTATTCGACCAGACCATTGACGCCGTTGAGCGCGTCGTCCGCAAGACGGTGCACCTGGAAAGCGGATTCCGTACCCGGCCAGCGGCAGCGCAGATCGTAATGCGCGGCCTGCTCGAAGCCCAAACGGCCATAGAATGCCGGATCGCCCAGCGTTACAACGGCCGCATAACCGAACTCATTGAGCGAATCCAGCCCTTCATAGACCAGCTGGCGCGCTAGCCCCTGCCCGCGATAGTTTTCATCCACCGCCAGCGGTGCCATACCGACCCACTGCAGATCTTCGCCCTGAACGATGACCGGACTGAAGGCAACATAGCCCACCACCTGACCTTCATCATCGGTGGCAACCAGCCCCAGCGTGATCAGGCCGTCTTCACGGAGATCGTGGACCAGTTGGGCTTCCGCATCGCTCTCAAAAGCGCGGCGTAATAACGCATCGATACCCGGTGCATCAATCCCAATTTCGACTCGAATCAGCATGGCTCACCTACTGAAGTGTGTTTACTGTCCGGCGGGGTTTTCAGCCCGGCCTCAACGAAATCTGCCATTTGCATTAACATTACGCGCAGCGCTTTCGGCATCTGCTCCAGCTCAATGGCATCCATTAAATTCTTAACGTACAGGCCCAGCTCCGTGTCGCCTTCAATCACCAGACGGCGCTGGAAGAAGAGCGTATCCGGATCCTGCTTGCGCGCGGCGATCATCAGCAGATCGCTGGCATTGGCGCTAAAGCTCACGTCCGCCTCGGCGGTTTCGCGGACGATCAGCTGGTCATTCTCAACGGAGGTAAACCAGCGCAGCCCGATGTCACGCACCTCAATGCTCAACCAGCGGCCTTCCAGGAATTCCAGCTCGCCATCCTGCAGCGCCTGGCGGAACTGCCAGCTCAGGACCTGCTCCAGCACCTGACGTTTAAGCGCGAACGGCGCCAGCTTTACCGGCACGCTCAGCATTGATGGGCCAAATTGTACGAGACGTGAACGCAGTTTATCCAGCACGAGCTTTACTCCCTGATATCTATAGTCCTGCTATTTTGCCATATCCGACGCATAACATAGCGGCGTAAATCAACAAACCGTCGTCCGGACAACCTCATTATTGGTGCCATCAATACGCCATTAGCTGCCTTAAATCAAAAATTGTCGCGTATGGGTTAATTAAAATCCCAGCTCGTTAACATTTTTGCGATCGACAACATCAGGATAAATTATGGAGCTGCTCTGCCCTGCCGGAAACCTTCCGGCGCTTAAGGCGGCCATCGAAAATGGGGCCGATGCGGTCTATATCGGGCTGAAAGATGACACCAATGCCCGCCATTTTGCTGGCCTCAACTTTACGGAGAAAAAGCTTCAGGAAGCCGTTAACTTCGTTCACCAGCACCGACGCAAGCTGCATATCGCCATCAATACCTTTGCTCATCCTGACGGCTACGCCCGCTGGCAGCGCGCGGTGGATATGGCAGCACAGCTGGGTGCTGATGCGCTGATTCTGGCCGACCTCGCCATGCTTGAGTATGCGGCAGAACGCTATCCCCATATTGAGCGCCACGTCTCTGTTCAGGCATCTGCCACCAACGAAGAGGCCGTACGTTTTTATCACCGAAACTTTGACGTGGCCCGCGTGGTGCTGCCGCGCGTACTCTCTATTCATCAGGTTAAGCAACTCGCGCGCGTCACGCCAGTGCCGCTGGAAGTTTTTGCCTTTGGTAGCCTGTGCATTATGGCCGAAGGCCGTTGCTATCTTTCCTCCTATTTGACCGGCGAGTCGCCAAATACCGTCGGGGCCTGCTCCCCTGCCCGCTTCGTTCGCTGGCAGCAAACGCCGCAGGGGCTGGAATCTCGCCTGAATGAGGTGCTGATCGACCGCTATCAGGACGGTGAAAACGCGGGTTATCCTACCCTGTGTAAAGGCCGCTATCTGGTAGACGGCGAGCGTTACCACGCGCTGGAAGAGCCCACCAGCCTTAACACGCTGGAGCTGCTGCCGGAACTGCTGGCGGCCAATATCGCCTCGGTGAAAATTGAAGGTCGCCAGCGCAGCCCGGCGTACGTGAGCCAGGTGGCGAAAGTGTGGCGTCAGGCCATCGACCGCTGCATGGCGGACCCGCAGAACTACGCGCCGCAGCAGGCCTGGATGGAAACGCTCGGATCGATGTCCGAAGGCACGCAAACCACGCTGGGCGCGTATCACCGTAAATGGCAGTGAGAAAATCATGAAATATTCATTAGGGCCGGTGCTTTACTACTGGCCAAAAGAGACGCTGGAAGATTTTTACCAACAGGCCGCCACCAGCAACGCCGATGTGATTTACCTCGGCGAAGCGGTGTGCAGCAAACGTCGGGCGACGAAAGTGGGCGACTGGCTGGAGATGGCGAAAAACCTGGCGGGAAGCGGCAAACAGGTGGTGCTTTCCACGCTCGCGCTGGTGCAGGCCTCTTCTGAACTGGGCGAGCTGAAACGCTACGTTGAGAACGGCGAGTTCCTGCTGGAAGCGAGCGATCTCGGCGTGGTGAACATGTGTGCCGAGCGCAAGCTGCCGTTTGTCGCGGGTCATGCCCTGAACTGCTACAACGCGGTGACCCTGCGCCTGCTGCTCAAACAGGGGATGACGCGCTGGTGCATGCCGGTGGAACTCTCCCGCGACTGGCTGGCAAACCTGCTCACGCAGTGTGAAGAGCTGGGCATTCGCAACAAGTTTGAAGTGGAGGTGCTGAGCTACGGGCATCTGCCGCTGGCCTATTCCGCCCGCTGCTTTACCGCACGCTCGGAAGACCGTCCGAAAGACGAGTGCGAAACCTGCTGTATTAAGTATCCGAACGGGCGCAGCATGCTGTCGCAGGAGAATCAGCAGGTGTTTGTTCTCAACGGTATTCAGACCATGAGCGGCTATGTCTATAACCTCGGCAACGAGCTGCCGTCGATGGACGGACTGGTCGATATGGTGCGCCTGTCGCCGCTGGATACCGGCGTGTTCGCGATGCTGGACGCCTTCCGCGCTAACGAAAATGGCGCTGCTCCGCTGCCGCTGGCGTCAAACAGCGACTGTAACGGCTACTGGAAGCGTCTGGCCGGGCTGGAACTGCAGGCTTAAAAAAGGCTCACTTTGTTAACAACGGTTATCATTTTTTAATGCAGTATTAAAGATTCACCGTCGACAAAGTGAGCTGTTATGACTGACAAAACCCTTCCGTTTTCGGTGCTGGATCTGGCGCCGATCCCACAAGGCTCCTCGGCAAGAGAAGCCTTTTCGCACTCTCTGGATCTGGCTCAGCTGGTCGAAAAGCGTGGCTATCACCGCTACTGGCTGGCCGAACACCACAACATGGTGGGCATTGCCAGCGCCGCTACCTCGGTACTGATTGGTTATCTGGCGGCAAACACCACCACGCTGCACCTGGGCTCCGGCGGCGTGATGCTGCCGAACCACGCCCCGCTGGTGATCGCCGAGCAGTTCGGCACGCTGAATACCCTCTATCCGGGCCGTATTGATTTAGGGATTGGCCGTGCGCCGGGTAGCGATCAGCCGACCATGCGCGCCCTGCGCCGCCATATGAGCGGCGATATCGACAACTTCCCGCGCGACGTGGCCGAACTGGTGGACTGGTTCGACGCGCGTGACCCGAACCCGCACGTGCGCCCGGTACCGGGTTACGGCGAGAAGATCCCGGTCTGGCTGCTGGGCTCAAGCCTCTACAGCGCGCAGCTTGCCGCCCAGCTGGGGCTGCCGTTTGCGTTTGCCTCGCATTTCGCACCGGATATGCTGCATCAGGCGCTGCATCTTTACCGCACGCACTTCAAACCGTCCGAGCGTCTGGAGAAGCCGTACGCGATGGTGTGTATTAACATCATTGCCGCCGACAGCAATCGCGACGCGGAATTCCTGTTTACCTCTATGCAGCAGGCGTTTGTGAAGCTGCGCCGCGGCGAGACGGGCCAGCTTCCGCCGCCGGTGGAGAATATGCATCAGCTGTGGTCAGCTTCAGAGCAGTATGGCGTACAGCAGGCGCTGGGCATGTCGCTGGTAGGCGATAAAGCGAAAGTGCGTCACGGGCTGGAGGCAGTGCTGCGCGAAACGCAGGCGGATGAAATTATGGTTAACGGTCAGATTTTCGATCACCAGGCACGTTTGCATTCGTTTGATTTGGCCATGCAGGTGAAAGAGGAGCTGGTGGGGTAGTTTTTTGCCAGGTGGCGCTTCGCTTACCTGGCCTACGGGGACGCGTAGGCCGGATAAGGCGTAGCCGCCATCCGGCACAAAATGTTTACTGGTACACCGGCAACAGATTAAAACTCGACAGCACATGTACCAGGGCATTGCCCGCGCCAAACACCAGGATCAGCGCAATCATCGGCTTGCCGCCCCAGACGCGGAATTTCGGGCTGCCGAAGCGTTTACGTGATTTGCGGGCCAACAGCGCCGGCACAATCGCCGCCCAGATGGTCGCCGCCAGACCGGCATAGCCGATGGCGTACAGGAAACCGTTTGGCCACAGCAGGCCGCCCACAATCGGCGGCAGGAAGGTCAGCAGCGCGGTTTTGAAGCGGCCCATCGCAGAGTCATCAAAGCCAAACAGATCCGCCAGGTAGTCAAACAGGCCCAGCGTCACGCCGAGGAAAGAGCTCGCCACCGCGAAGTTAGAGAAGATCACCAGCAGTAAATCCAGGCTGCGGCTGTTCAGCACGCCGCTCAGGGCCTGCACCAGCACATCAATGTTACCGCCCTTCTGCGCAATACCGATAAACTCCGGGCGCGGGATATTGCCCATCGTCCCGAGCAGCCAAATCACGTACAGCCCCAGCGCCAGCAGCGTACCGTATACCAGACACTTCACAATGGTGCGCGGATCTTTGCCGTAGTACTTCATCAGGCTCGGCACGTTGCCGTGGTAGCCAAACGACGCCAGACAGAACGGCAGCGTCATCAGCAGGTACGGCGTGTAGGAGGTATTCACTTCGGCGACGTTAAACAGCGTGGCGGGCGTCACGTGCCCCAGCAGGCTGCCGAAGGTCAGGAAGAAGGTGATGACCTTAGCGCCCAACACGATCGCCGTCATGCGGCTCACCGCTTTGGTACTCATCCAGACGATAAACGCCACGCCCAGTGCAAAGCAGAGCCCCGCCAGACGCGCCGGAACGTTCAGCGACATCTCAGCAAAAGTGTGATGCAGAATCGAGCCGCTCGCCGAAATATACGCATAGGTCAGGATATAGAGCACAAACGCGATGGACAGCCCGTTCACCAGGTTCCAGCCTTTGCCCAGCAGGTCTTTGGTGATGGTGTCGAAGCTCGCGCCAATGCGGTAGTTCAGGTTGGCTTCGAGGATCATTAGCCCGGAATGGAGCATACAGAACCAGGTAAAGACCAGCGCGGCCAGCGACCAGAAGAACCACGCACCGGACATGACCACGGGCAGGGAGAACATCCCGGCACCTATAATGGTTCCGCCGATGATCACCACGCCGCCAAGCAGCGAAGGTGACGTTTGGGTGGTGGTTAGTGTCGCCATACAGCCTTTTCTCCAGTCAATCATGCGGTTTTGCATTTTAATGCGACGCAATGTACCAGTACAAGAGTACAAAGGGAATAAAAAAAGCCCCGATAGCATGTATCGGGGCTGTATATTTTACTTTACGTCAGAAGCGTAAGGCTTACGCGTCACCGAAACGACGACGGCTGGTGCCTTCTTCACGACGCGGGCCACGGCTTTCACGGCGCTCGCCGGAGAAACGACGACCTTCACCACCGCGACCTTCGCTGCGACCGCCTTCACGACGCTCGCCGCCGAAACCGCGACCACCGCCACGACGTTCGCCGCCACGGTCAGGGCGTGGCTGCGCATCGCCCAGCAGCTGCATGTTCATCGGCTTGTTCAGGATGCGGGTACGCGTAAAGTGCTGCAGTACTTCACCCGGCATGCCTTTCGGCAGCTCGATGGTAGAGTGGGAGGCGAACAGCTTGATGTTACCAATGTAACGGCTGCTGATGTCGCCTTCGTTAGCGATAGCGCCAACGATGTGACGAACTTCAACACCATCATCACGGCCCACTTCAATGCGGTACAGTTCCATATCGCCTGCGTCGCGACGTTCACGACGAGGACGGTCTTCACCACCACGCTCTGGACGGTCACCACGTGGGCCACGATCGTTACGGTCGCCACGACGTTCGAAGCGGTCGTCACGGTCACGGAATTCACGCTTAGGACGCATCGGTGCATCTGGTGGCACGATCAGGCTACGTTCGCCCTGAGCCATTTTCAGCAGTGCTGCAGCCAGGGTTTCCATGTCCAGCTCTTCGCCTTCAGCAACAGGCTGAATCTGCGACAGCAGCGCACGGTACTGATCCAGATCGCTGCTTTCCAGCTGCTGCTGTACTTTGGCGGCGAATTTTTCCAGACGGCGTTTGCCCAGCAGTTCTGCGTTTGGCAGGTCCGCTTCTGGAATGGTCAGCTTCATGGTGCGTTCGATGTTACGCAGCAGACGACGCTCGCGGTTCTCAACGAACAGCAGCGCACGGCCAGCACGACCCGCACGACCGGTACGGCCGATACGGTGAACGTAAGACTCGGAATCCATCGGGATGTCGTAGTTAACAACCAGGCTGATACGCTCAACGTCCAGACCACGTGCTGCCACGTCGGTTGCAATCAGGATATCCAGACGACCGTCTTTCAGACGCTCCAGAGTCTGCTCACGCAGGGCCTGGTTCATGTCGCCGTTCAGCGCTGCGCTGTTGTAGCCGCTACGCTCCAGGGCTTCAGCCACTTCCAGGGTCGCATTTTTGGTACGAACGAAGATAATCGCCGCATCAAAATCTTCCGCTTCCAGGAAACGTACCAGCGCTTCGTTTTTACGCATGCCGTATACAGACCAGTAGCTCTGGCTGATGTCCGGGCGAGTGGTTACGCTGGACTGAATACGCACTTCCTGAGGTTCTTTCATGAAGCGTTTGGTGATACGACGAATCGCTTCCGGCATGGTGGCAGAGAACAGCGCGGTCTGATGACCGTCCGGGATCTGCGCCATGATGGTTTCAACGTCTTCGATGAAGCCCATACGCAGCATTTCATCTGCTTCATCCAGTACCAGACCGCTCAGTTTAGAGAGATCCAGGGTACCGCGCTTCAGGTGATCCAGCAGACGGCCCGGCGTACCGACAACAATCTGTGGGCCCTGGCGCAGGGCGCGTAACTGCACGTCATAACGCTGGCCGCCGTACAGGGCAACCACGTTTACGCCGCGCATATGTTTAGAGAATTCCGTCATGGCTTCTGCAACCTGAACAGCCAGTTCACGGGTTGGAGCCAGAACGAGGATCTGCGGTGCACGCAGGTCCGGATCAATGTTGTTCAGCAGCGGCAGCGAGAACGCTGCAGTTTTACCGCTACCAGTCTGGGCCATGCCCAGCACGTCACGACCAGAAAGCAGGTGTGGGATACACTCAGCCTGGATCGGAGATGGTTTTTCGTAACCCAGATCGTTAAGGGCTTCAAGGATAGGAGCCTTCAGGCCCAGATCTGCAAAAGTGGTTTCGAATTCAGCCATGTAGTACGAGTGCCTCAATGTCAATGGCGGCCAGTCTACTTAGCTCATCGTGAAAATGATTAGCAATTTTCATTGAAAAGTGTGAACCGGCTCAAAGTAGGTGTATTGACGAACAACAACGCCCTCACCAGTTAAGGTGATGGCAATCAAAAGATTACGGGCTGATGTTTATGTCGTCAGCTATTGCTGGTCCGATTCTGCCAGGTCGTCTTGCTCCTGGCCCAAGAGCGATAATTCCAACAATGCATAACGGTGCTCAACGAAGTTGTGTACGTTGTTAGCAACCGCTAATTTGAACAGTGCCGTAGCGCTGTCCTTATCCCCCAGACTTAGGTAGTACTTACCTAAATAGAAGTTGGTTTCACTGAGATGCTCAGCGAGCGAGGTGTTATCCGTTGCGTCCGCCTTGAGGCGTTCCATCAGCGTTGCTTCGCTAATGTTGCCCAGGTAGAACTCGACAATGTTCCATCCCCACTGTTCCTTGTCCGATTTATCGAAGCGCTGTTTCAGTGCCTCTTTTGCCTGCTTCTCATCGAGCTTCCGCTCAACGATGTAAAGCCACAGGCTACGGAAAGGATCATTAGGATCGTCTTGATAAAACGCCAGCAGATCATCTTGCGCTAACTTGTCACGACCGCCGTAATACAATGCGATACCGCGATTCAAGTGCGCGTAGTTGTAAGTTGGATCAAGCTCAAGTACAGAATCAAACGCTTCATAGGCAGCATCAAAATTGCCTGCCTGCGTTAAATAAATGCCTAAGTAATTGAATACTTCAGGCATATCAGGTCGGATAGCCAGCGCTTGTGAAAAATCATTTCGCGCCAATGCCCTCAGACCGAGACTATCATACAACACTCCGCGCTCATATAAAAGCTGTGCGCGTTCGTCATCGGTTAAAGCCCGACTGGCAAGTATTTGTTCCATGCGTGCCAGGATCACTTCCTGCTGCAAAGTCGGTTGCAATGGCACTGCGAGGACTTCGCTCTTACGCCAGGCAGAGTTGCTGCATCCTGCCAGCGTTAAAGCTGTCGCAACGAAACACCAGCGCAAAAAAGGCTTCATTTCCCACTCCCGAAGACAACTATTGGATGAACGTCCTGTCCCCCGGCGGCTTAACAAGGCGTCCTGCCTGATAATAGGCCCTCCGCAGAGCGGAGGGCAAATGGCAACTTACTCGCCTTGCTGTTCTGCGGCCTGTGCTTCTGGCGCAGCAGCTGGCTGAGACTGCTCGGTTGCTTCTTTAATGCTCAGACGGATACGGCCCTGGCGATCGACTTCCAGAACTTTAACCGGCACTTCCTGCCCCATCTGCAGGTAATCGGTCACTTTCTCAACGCGCTTGTCAGCGATCTGAGAGATGTGAACCAGACCTTCTTTACCGCCGCCGATGGCAACGAACGCGCCAAAGTCAACGATACGGGTCACTTTACCTGCATACACGCGGCCCACTTCGATTTCTGCAGTGATTTCTTCGATGCGACGGATCGCGAATTTCGCTTTCTCGCCGTCGGTTGCTGCGATCTTCACGGTACCGTCATCTTCGATTTCGATGGTGGTGCCGGTCTCTTCGGTCAGCGCACGGATTACGGAACCGCCCTTACCGATAACATCTTTGATCTTGTCTGGATTGATCTTGATGGTGTGAATACGCGGTGCGAATTCAGAGATATCACCGCGTGGCGCGTTGATAGCCTGTTCCATCACACCCAGGATGTGCAGACGTGCACCCTTAGCCTGGTTTAGCGCAACCTGCATGATCTCTTTGGTGATACCTTCAATTTTGATATCCATCTGCAGCGCAGAGATACCGTCGCGGGAACCCGCTACTTTGAAGTCCATATCGCCCAGGTGGTCTTCGTCGCCCAGAATGTCAGACAGAACAACATAGTTGTCGCCTTCTTTCACCAGGCCCATTGCGATACCCGCAACGGCGGCTTTGATTGGCACGCCTGCATCCATCAGCGCCAGAGAGGCACCGCACACGGAAGCCATGGAAGAAGAACCGTTAGATTCGGTGATTTCAGACACCACACGTACGGTGTACGGGAATTTGTCTGCTTCTGGCATCACTGCCAGCACGCCGCGCTTCGCCAGACGACCGTGACCAATTTCACGACGCTTCGGTGAGCCAACCATGCCGGTTTCACCTACGGAGTACGGAGGGAAGTTGTAGTGGAACAGGAAGCTGTCAGTGCGCTCGCCCATCAGTTCGTCGATGATCTGCGCGTCACGGGCTGTACCCAGGGTCGCGGTAACCAGCGCCTGCGTTTCACCACGGGTGAACAGCGCAGAACCGTGAGTACGTGGCAGCACGCCAGTACGCACGTCCAGACCACGGATCATGTCTTTTTCACGGCCATCGATACGCGGCTCGCCAGCCAGAACGCGGCTACGAACAACGTTTTTCTCGATAGCGTGCAGGATTTCGCCAATTTCGTTAGCGTCCAGCGTTTCGTCTTCGGCAACCAGGGTCGCGGTTACTTCAGATTTGATCACATCAACCTGAGCGTAACGCTCCTGTTTGTCGGTGATGCGGTATGCATCGCTCAGACGAGATTCTGCCAGAGCTGCAACGCGTGCATTCAGCGCATCGTTAGCTGCTTCAGGCTGCCAGTCCCAACGTGGTTTACCGGCTTCTTTCACCAGGTCGTTGATGTTCTGGATAACAACCTGCTGCTGGTCATGGCCGAAGACCACAGCACCCAGCATCTGATCTTCGCTCAGCAGTTCAGCTTCGGATTCAACCATCAGCACAGCGGCTTCGGTACCCGCAACCACCAGGTCCAGCTTACTTTCTTTCAGCTCTTCCTGAGTTGGGTTCAGCACGTACTGGTCGTTGATGTAACCGACGCGCGCGGCACCGATTGGGCCATTGAATGGAATACCAGACAGTGACAGGGCTGCGGACGCACCGATCATCGCCACGATGTCCGGGTTAACCTGTGGGTTAACGGAAACAACGGTCGCGATAACCTGCACTTCGTTGACGAAGCCTTCCGGGAACAGCGGGCGAACCGGGCGGTCAATCAGACGCGCGATCAGGGTTTCGCCTTCGCTTGGACGGCCTTCACGACGGAAGAAACCACCCGGGATTTTACCGGCAGCGTAGGTACGCTCCTGGTAGTTAACGGTCAGCGGGAAGAAGTCCTGACCTGGTTTAGCTTTTTTCTGGCCAACAACGGTAACGAATACCGCGGTGTCATCCATGCTTACCATAACGGCAGCAGTCGCCTGACGTGCCATCATGCCGGTTTCCAGCGTGACGGTATGTTGACCATACTGGAATTTACGAACGATCGGATTCAGCAAAGTTCTGTCCTTTCTTAAATGTTTGACAGCACACCACCGGTGTGCTGTCGATTTGACCCGACCTTCTTCGCATCCTCGCGACTAATGACAACCAACACCCCCCTGGGTGAAGCCTCTCATTAGCCGCGCGAACCTCTGCAATGAAGATCATTTATAGCAACAATACAATAGTTTCCAGTGAATTGCTGCCGTCTGCTTGAAAAAAGGGGCCATCAGGCCCCCTTTTCTGAAACTCGCAAGACTTAGCGACGCAGACCCAGACGCTCGATCAGCGCGGTGTAGCGTGCAACATCTTTACGTTTCAGGTAGTCGAGCAGTTTACGACGCTGAGAAACCATACGCAGCAGACCACGACGGCTGTGGTGATCTTTTTTGTGCTCTGCAAAGTGACCCTGCAGGTGGTTAATCTGTGCAGTCAGCAGTGCAACCTGAACTTCGGTAGAACCGCTGTCGTTAGTACCACGACCAAACTCAGAAACGATTTTAGCTTTAGCTTCAACGCTTAGAGACATTTTCAAACTCCAAAGTATAAAGAATGTAAGGATGCCGATCTCTAATTCAGCAATCCCATGTACGCCCCGCAGATTGTTAAACAATTTACCAGGCGTTAAGCGGCGATATTCTACTCGTCTCCCCTGCTTATCGCAAGGTGAGCCGTTATTACCGTCACGCGTCGACCGGATATTCGACGACCAGACGACGCGGCGCAACGCGCCCTTCGCCATCCATTTCGCCCATGCCGATGAATTTCCCTTCGTCACCTTCAGTCACGCGTACCAGGCCTTCCAGCGGCGCATCTGACGTACGAACCGGGTTGCCGTTCTTAAAGTAAACGGACGATGTTAAAGGAAGATTAACAACCGGGAAGTCCGCAGCCGGACTGTCCATCGGCATCAGCAACGGATCCAGCAAATCTGCCGGCGCGATCCCCTGCGCTTCAGCCTGTTCAACCAGCTCGCGCAGATGTTCCAGGGTCACCATTCGCTCCACCGGGTACTTGCTCACCGCAAGGCGACGCAGGTAAATCACATGCGCGCCGCAGCCCAGCTTTTCACCGAGGTCATCAATGATGGTGCGAATATAGGTCCCTTTCGAACAGTGCACTTCCAGCTCCAGCTCATCACCTTCGTGGCGAATAAAGAGCAGCTCATACACGGTAATCGGACGGGCTTCACGCGGGACGTCAATGCCCTGGCGCGCATATTCGTAGAGTTTTTTGCCCTGATACTTTAGCGCCGAATACATCGACGGCACCTGCATCGTCTCCCCACGGAAGCTCTCCAGCGCCGCATCAAGCTGCTCCGCACTGAAGGTCACCGGACGCTCTTCCACGACCTGACCATCCGCGTCGGAGGTATCCGTGCGCTGACCCAGCTTAGCGATAACGCGGTAACGCTTATCGGAGTCGAGCAGATACTGGGAAAACTTTGTCGCCTCTCCCAGGCAGATCGGCAGCATGCCGGTTGCCAGCGGATCGAGCGCGCCGGTGTGGCCCGCTCGGTTGGCGTTAAAAATACGCTTCACTTTTTGCAGCACGTCGTTGCTGGAAGCGCCCTGGGGTTTATCCAGCAGCAGCACACCATGCACGTCGCGACCACGACGACGAGGACGACTCATCAGTCCTCCTTGCTGTCGTCCGCCGGGTTAACACGACGCTCATCGTCATGTTTCACCACGCTGGTCACCAGGTTGGACATACGCATACCTTCGACCAGCGAGTTGTCGTAGAAGAAGGTCAGTTCAGGCACGATACGCAGGCGCATCGCTTTGCCGAGCAGAGAGCGGATGAAACCAGAGGCTTCCTGCAGCGCTTTAATGCCGTTTTTCACTGCGGCTTCGTCCTGATCGTTCAGGAAGGTGACGAACACTTTTGCATAGGCCAGGTCGCGGGACATTTCCACACCGGAAACGGTGGTCATCATGCCGACGCGCGGGTCTTTGATTTCACGTTGCAGAATGAGTGCGATCTCTTTCTGCATTTCCTGCGCTACGCGCTGAGGGCGACCAAATTCTTTCGCCATAATAAATTCTCCAGACAAAAAAGGGGCTAAAGCCCCTTTTTGAAATTATTGCCGGGTGGCGCGAGGCGATCCCGGCTTACAATCGGAAATTAAGCGATGGTACGCTGAATTTCGATGATCTCGAACACTTCGATCATATCGCCAACGCGAACGTCGTTGTAGTTCTTCACGCCGATACCACATTCCATGCCGTTACGGACTTCGTTAACGTCATCTTTGAAGCGGCGCAGGGATTCCAGCTCGCCTTCATAGATAACCACGTTGTCACGCAGTACGCGGATTGGGTTGTGACGCTTGATGTTACCTTCGGTAACCATACAGCCCGCGATCGCACCGAATTTCGGTGATTTGAACACGTCACGTACTTCAGCCAGACCGATGATCTGCTGTTTCAGCTCAGGAGACAGCATGCCGCTCATCGCTGCTTTCACTTCGTCGATCAGGTTATAGATGACGGAGTAGTAACGCAGATCCAGGCTTTCGGATTCAATCACTTTACGCGCAGAGGCATCCGCACGAACGTTGAAGCCAACCAGGATAGCGTTGGAGGCAGCAGCCAGGGTCGCGTCGGTTTCGGTGATACCACCTACGCCAGAACCGATGATCTTCACTTTCACTTCGTCGGTAGACAGTTTCAGCAAGGAGTCGGAGATCGCTTCCACAGAACCCTGAACGTCGGCTTTCAGAACGATGTTCACTTCGTGAACTTCGCCATCGGTCATGTTGGCAAACATGTTCTCGAGTTTAGATTTCTGCTGACGAGCCAGTTTAACTTCACGGAATTTGCCCTGACGATACAGTGCCACTTCACGCGCTTTCTTCTCGTCACGCACAACGGTCACTTCGTCACCAGCAGCCGGAACGCCGGACAGACCCAGGATTTCCACTGGAATGGACGGACCTGCTTCCAGCACTTCCTGACCCAGTTCGTTACGCATCGCACGAACGCGACCGTATTCGAAACCGCACAGAACGATATCGCCTTTATGCAGCGTACCTTCACGAACCAGAACGGTAGCAACAGGGCCACGTCCTTTATCCAGGAAGGATTCGATAACCGCACCGCTCGCCATACCGTTACGGATGGCTTTCAGCTCCAGAACTTCGGCCTGCAGCAGGATCGCGTCCAGCAGTTCGTCGATACCGGTACCCGCTTTCGCAGACACGTGTACGAACTGGCTTTCGCCGCCCCACTCTTCCGGCAGGATACCGTACTGGGAAAGTTCGTTTTTAACACGATCGGGATCCGCTTCTGGCTTATCGATCTTGTTCACTGCAACCACAACCGGCACACCCGCTGCTTTCGCGTGCTGGATAGCTTCGATGGTCTGCGGCATGACGCCGTCGTCTGCAGCAACAACCAGAACAACGATATCCGTCGCCTGAGCACCACGAGCACGCATGGAGGTAAACGCGGCGTGGCCTGGGGTATCCAGGAAGGTGATCATACCGTTGTCAGTTTCTACGTGGTATGCACCGATGTGCTGAGTAATACCACCCGCTTCGCCAGAGGCAACCTTGGTAGAGCGAATGTAGTCAAGCAGCGAGGTTTTACCGTGGTCAACGTGACCCATGATGGTCACTACCGGTGCGCGCGGTTCTGCCGCAGCACCTGTGTCACGGTCGCTCATTACTGCTTCTTCCAGCTCGTTTTCACGACGCAGGATAACTTTGTGGCCCATCTCTTCCGCAACCAGCTGCGCAGTTTCCTGATCGATCACCTGGTTGATGGTTGCCATCGCGCCCAGCTTCATCATTGCTTTGATGACCTGAGAGCCTTTAACCGCCATCTTGTTCGCCAGTTCGCCAACGGTAATGGTTTCGCCGATCACAACGTCACGGTTAACGGCCTGAGCAGGCTTCTGGAAGCCCTGCTGCAGAGCGGAACCTTTACGCTTGCCGCCTTTACCACCGCGAACAGCCGCACGTGCTTCTTCACGGTCAGCTTTGGATTCCGCGTGCTTGTTGCCTTTTTTCGCCGGACGCGCTGCTTTTGCATTACGACCACGGCCACGGCCGCCTTCTACTTCACGGTCGTTATCATCTTCAGCCTGACGTGCGTGCTGAGAAGTGGTCACGTGATAGTCGCTGGTGTCTTCAGACTGCTCAGCGGTATCAACACCGTTCTTCTCATTTTCTTCTGCCATGCGACGCGCTTCTTCGGCGACGCGGCGAGCTTCTTCTTCCAGCTTACGGCGGGCTTCTTCTTCCGCTTTACGCTTCAGCTCGGCAGCTTCATTTTCACGGCGGGCTTTTTCAGCCTGGGCGGTTTTGGTCATTTCGTCTGTCTGTTGATTGCTCACTTTGTCTTTTTCCGCAGCGTCACGCTTCACTTTATCACTTGCGTCGCGTTTCGCTTTTTCTGCGGCCTCACGTTCAGCTTTTAATTCTGCTTCACGTTTAGCGGCTGCTTCCGCCTCACGCTGAGCTTGTTCTTCCGCTTCACGCTGTGCCTGCTCTTCCGCGGCAAGGCGTTCTGCCTCTTGCGGATCACGTTTTACAAAGGTGCGCGTCTTGCGGACTTCAATTTGTACCGATTTGCTTTTGCCACCGGTACCAGGGATGTTTAACGTGCTACGCGTTTTGCGCTGCAGCGTTAACTTGTCAGGCGTAGAGCCGTGTTCACGGTTCAGGTGCGTTAACAAGGTTTGTTTTTCTTGCGCGGTCACCGAGTCATCAGCGGACTTCGGGATCCCTGCATCAGCAAATTGCTGTACCAGGCGGTCCACGGAGGTCTGAATCTCAGCAGCCAGCGATTTTACAGTTACATCAGTCATGCTGTTCCTTCCTGCTACAGTTTATTACGCTTCGTCGCCGAACCAGCAAATATTACGTGCGGCCATGATGAGCTCGCCGGCTTTCTCGTCGGTTAAACCTTCGATATCAGCCAGGTCATCAACGCCTTGCTCAGCGAGATCTTCCAGCGTACAAACACCACGGGCAGCCAGCTTGAACGCAATCGCACGATCAAGACCTTCCAGATTCAGCAGGTCATCAGCCGGCTTCTTATCGCCAAGGCTTTCTTCCTGAGCCAGTGCCAGGGTGGTCAGTGCGTTTTTAGCGCGTTCACGCAGGGCTTCAACGGTTGGTTCATCCAGACCGTCAATTTCCAGCAGCTCTTTCATTGGCACATAGGCCAGTTCTTCCAGCGTAGAGAAACCTTCTTCAACCAGAACAGTGGCGAAATCTTCGTCAATATCCAGGTATTTGGTGAAGGTATCGATCGCCGCATGGGCTTCAGCCTGATGCTTAGCCTGCAGGTCATCAACGGTCATGACGTTGAGTTCCCAGCCGCTCAGCTGTGACGCCAGGCGTACGTTCTGACCGTTACGGCCGATTGCCTGCGCCAGGTTGCCCGCTTCAACAGCGATATCCATGGTGTGTTTGTCTTCGTCAACAACGATAGACGCCACATCAGCCGGAGCCATTGCGTTGATCACGAACTGCGCCGGGTTGTCATCCCACAGAACGATATCAATACGTTCGCCGCCCAGCTCAGTAGAAACTGCCTGGACACGCGCACCGCGCATACCGACGCAAGCACCGACCGGGTCGATACGCTTGTCGTTGGTTTTCACCGCAATTTTCGCACGGGAGCCCGGATCGCGAGCCGCCGCTTTAATTTCGATAACTTCTTCACCGATTTCCGGTACTTCGATACGGAACAGTTCTACCAGCATTTCTGGTTTAGAACGGGTCACGAACAGCTGCGCACCGCGAGCTTCTGGACGCACAGCGTACAGAACACCACGAATACGGTCGCCCGGACGGAAGTTTTCACGCGGCAGCATATCTTCACGCAGGATCACGGCTTCAGCGTTACCCGGCAACCCTTCGGATTTGATCTCCAGGGAGATGTTGTCGCGGTTCACTTTCTTCACCACGCCAGTGATGATTTCGCCTTCCTGATCGCGGAACTGATCGACAACCAGCGCGCGCTCGGCTTCGCGCACTTTCTGCACGATAACCTGTTTAGCGGTCTGGGTAGTGATACGGTCGAAGGTCACAGACTCAATCTGATCTTCAACGTAGTCACCCACGTTCAGACTTTCGTCTTCAAAACGGGCGGCTTCCAGCGTGATCTCTTTAGTCGGCTGGGTCACTTCTTCAACGATTACCCAACGACGGAATGTATCGAAGTCACCGCTTTTACGATCGATTTCTACGCGAACATCGATCTCTTGTTCGTATTTTTTCTTGGTTGCTGTAGCCAGTGCACTTTCCAGCGCTTCAAAAATCTTCTCACGCGGCAGTGATTTCTCGTTGGAGACGGCTTCAACAACAGCCAAAATTTCTTTGTTCATCGCGGGCTTTTCACCTCAATCCAGACTGTTAAAAGTGGGGAACCAGGTTCGCCTTCTGGATATTACTCAGCGCGAACACTTCATCTTTGCCTTCGACTGTCACCGTGATCATTTCACCATCAACGGCTTTGATAATTCCCTGCCATTTACGGCGGTTCTGTACGGCCATACGCAGAACGAGAGCCACTTCTTCACCGGTAAAGCGCACATAGTGCTCGGCCGTGAACATCGGGCGATCGAGGCCAGGTGAGGAAACTTCCAGGTTGTACGCAACGGTAATTGGGTCTTCAACATCAAGAACCGCACTCACCTGGTGGCTGACATCAGCACAATCATCAACATTGATGCCATCTTCACTATCAATATAGATGCGCAGCGTCGATGTACGGCCGCGAACGAATTCGATGCCGACCAGTTCGTAGCCCAGTGCTTCGACCGGTGCAGTAATCATCTCTGTTAATTTTTGCTCTAATGTGGACAAGCCCACCCCCAAGACATAAAAAAAGGGCGTAAAGCCCAGTTATTCTGTAGTCAGATAACAAAAAACCCCGATAAATCGGGGCTTTAGATAACTGAACCCTATAGCCACAACTGTGGCCTGGAGCACTCTCCGAAAGAATTTTTTCAAATCCAGCTACGAAGGCTCTAAGTCTTCACAGTATATTTGAAAAAGAACTTTATGGGAAAGTGGTTGCGGGGGCCGGATTTGAACCGACGACCTTCGGGTTATGAGCCCGACGAGCTACCAGGCTGCTCCACCCCGCGCCTGAAACGTGGCAAATTCTACGCGTTTTGGACAGAATTTGCAAATAATGCTGGGATTTGGTACCGAAGACGGGACGTAAAATCGGCGTTTAGTATATTGATAGTTGACCCCACCTGTCAAGGCGACTTCCGCCAGATCGATCAGACCAAAATTTTTACAAAAAACGCACGAGTCTCTTCCGGTCTTCGCCAAAAGATGATTAAATGAATACTCACTTATTTTGCATAAAAATGCACAAGAGAGCGAAAGCGGTCTCTAATCAGTCAATCAAGCAGGGTTTTATTCTATGACGACGATTCTCAAGCATCTTCCGGTAGGACAACGTATTGGCATCGCTTTCTCAGGTGGCCTGGATACCAGCGCTGCACTGCTGTGGATGCGCCAGAAGGGAGCGGTTCCGTATGCTTATACTGCGAACCTGGGTCAGCCGGATGAGGACGACTATGATGCCATTCCTCGTCGCGCGAAAGAGTATGGTGCAGAGAACGCGCGCCTGATTGACTGCCGTAAGCAACTGGTCGCGGAAGGTATCGCGGCGATTCAGTGTGGTGCATTCCATAACACCACCGGCGGCCTGACCTATTTCAACACCACCCCGCTGGGCCGTGCGGTCACCGGTACCATGCTGGTTGCCGCCATGAAAGAAGACGGCGTCAACATCTGGGGTGATGGCAGCACCTATAAAGGAAACGATATTGAACGTTTCTATCGTTATGGCCTGCTGACCAACGCCGAATTGCAGATCTACAAACCGTGGCTGGATACCGACTTCATCGACGAGCTGGGTGGTCGTCATGAGATGTCCGAGTTTATGATCGCCTGCGGCTTTGACTATAAGATGTCCGTCGAGAAAGCCTACTCCACCGACTCCAACATGCTGGGTGCGACGCACGAAGCAAAAGACCTGGAATTCCTGAACTCCAGCGTGAAGATCGTTAACCCAATCATGGGCGTGAAGTTCTGGGATGAGAACGTGAAGATCCCGGCAGAAGAAGTGACCGTGCGTTTCGAACGTGGTCATCCGGTTGCGCTGAACGGCAAAACCTTCTCTGATGACGTTGAGCTGATGCTGGAAGCTAACCGTATTGGTGGTCGTCACGGCCTGGGCATGAGCGATCAGATTGAAAACCGTATCATCGAAGCGAAAAGCCGTGGCATCTATGAAGCCCCGGGAATGGCGCTGCTGCATATTGCTTACGAGCGTCTGCTGACTGGTATTCACAACGAAGACACCATTGAGCAGTATCACTCTCATGGCCGTCAGCTGGGCAAACTGCTGTATCAGGGCCGCTGGTTCGATCCGCAGGCGCTGATGCTGCGTGATGCGCTTCAGCGTTGGGTGGCGAGTGCAATTACCGGTGAAGTGACCCTGGAACTGCGTCGCGGTAACGACTACTCCATCCTGAACACCGTGTCTGATAACCTGACCTATAAAGCAGAGCGTCTGACCATGGAGAAAGGTGAGTCAGTGTTCTCACCGGACGATCGTATTGGCCAGCTGACCATGCGTAACCTGGACATCACCGATACCCGTGAGAAGCTGTTCAACTATGTTGAGAATGGCCTGCTCTCTGCGAATTCAGGTAACGGCCTGCCGCAGGTTGAAAACCTGGAACACAGCGATAAGAAATAATCGATAATGAAACATGCAAAAGGCGCCCAATGGGCGCCTTTTTGTTCGGCTTTTGTAGGGCGGGTAAGCGCAGCGCCACCCGCCATTTTGCCCGGTGGCGCTGCGCTTACCGGGCCTACGAACGGCAAAAGCTACAGACGAAAAAAAAGACGTCTTTCGACGTCTTTCTTCTGGAATATTGGTACCGAGGATGGGACTCGAACCCACAAGCCCGTTAGGGCACTACCACCTCAAGGTAGCGTGTCTACCAATTCCACCACCTCGGTACGGAATACTTACTGCGGGATATCGCTGGTTGGCTTAGCCGGTGCAGCTGGCTGAGTCTGCTCAGTTTTTGCTGGCGCGCTCAGGTTTTCCCACTCGCTTCCTTTGCTGGTCTTGTTGCTGTTGATATTGCCAAGCACCAGACTGATGATGAAGAACAGCGTCGCCAGAATCGCCGTCGTGCGGGTCATGAAGTTCGCAGAACCACTTGAACCGAACAGCGTACCGGAAGCGCCTGCTCCGAAGGAGGCTCCCATATCAGCGCCTTTACCTTGCTGCAGCATAATCAGCGCTACGAGAGCGATGGCTACAATAAGGAAAACAACTAAAAGAGCTTCGTACATAATCAACCTGTTCCTTGCGGATTTGCCGCATACCAATGCTTCGACCAATTAGCAGGATTTCTGTTTCCCACTGAAGCGGGTGTGAATACTAACCAAAGCGAATCACCTTCGCAAGGGCATTTTCGACGCATTGTATCAACTGCGGAAAAAAACAGCAAAAAGCCATTAATTGCTTAAAACAAAGGCGGCAAACGCCGCCTTTTTAAACATTTAGCGTGCAAGATTATGCAGCTTTAACAGCATCCGCAATACGGTGCGCAAATTCGGTTACCTGCGCTTCGTCTTCGCCTTCCACCATCACGCGGATCAGCGGTTCAGTACCAGACTTACGCAGCAGCACGCGTCCACGGCTGCCCAGGGCCGCTTCAACGTCAGCCATTACCGCTTTCACGTTCTCATTTTCCAGCGGATCGCCTTTGCCGGCAGTGAAACGTACGTTTACCAGGATCTGTGGGAACATTTTCATGCCGCTACACAGATCGTGCAGGCTCATATGGTTTCGCGCCATGGCGGCAACCACCTGCAACGCGGCCACAATACCGTCACCGGTGGTGGTTTTGTCGAGCAGGATCACGTGACCTGAATTCTCAGCGCCGATACGCCAGCCCTTCTCCTGCAATTTTTCCAACACATAGCGGTCACCCACTTTCGCGCGAACGAACGGAATACCGAGCTGTTTCAGCGCCAGTTCCAGGCCCATGTTACTCATCAGCGTCCCGACCGCACCGCCGCGCAGCTGACCCTGACGCAGACCTTCACGCGCAATAATGTAGAGGATCTGGTCGCCGTCGACCTTGTTACCTTCGTGATCAACCATGATCACGCGGTCACCATCGCCGTCCAGCGCAATACCCAGATCGGCTTTTTCTGCCAGCACGCGCGCCTGCAGGGCACGAACGTCCGTCGCACCGACCTGCTCGTTGATGTTCAGACCATCCGGCTCACAGCCGATGGCGATTACTTTCGCACCCAGTTCGCGGAAGACATTCGGGGCGATGTGATAGGTCGCGCCATTTGCACAGTCCACCACAATTTTGAGGTGGGCCAGGCTCAGCTCATTCGGGAAGGTGCCTTTACAGAATTCGATATAGCGACCCGCCGCATCAACGATACGGTTCGCTTTACCCAGCTCGGCGGAATCAACACAGGTGATCTCTTTTTCCATTTCAGCTTCAATGGCTTCTTCCACCTCATCCGGCAGCTTGGTGCCATCAATAGAGAAGAACTTAATGCCGTTGTCGTAGAACGGGTTGTGAGAGGCCGAGATAACAATCCCCGCTTCCGCACGGAAGGTGCGCGTCAGATACGCGACCGCAGGCGTTGGCATTGGGCCTGTAAAAGAGGCGGACAGTCCAGCCGCCGCCAGTCCCGCTTCCAGCGCGGACTCCAGCATATAGCCGGAAATACGAGTGTCTTTACCGATGATAATTTTACGTGAGCCATGACGCGCCAGAACCTTGCCGGCAGCCCAGCCGAGCTTCAGGACAAAATCAGGGGTGATGGGAGCATCGCCTACGCGCCCACGGATACCGTCGGTACCAAAATATTTACGATTACTCATAGCGTTTGTTTTCCTTCGCTGCCAGTGTGGCTTCCACCACACGCATGGCTTCTACTGTTTCTTTGACGTCATGGACACGAATGATGTGCGCACCCTGCATCGCCGCAATCACCGCGCAGGCCAGGCTGCCGCTCAGGCGTTCGCTCGGGCCTACATTCAGCAACTGGCCAATCATCGACTTTCTCGACATCCCCACCAGCAGCGGCAGGCCAAAATGATGAAATTCCGATAAGCGCGCAAGCAGCGCATAGTTGTGTGAGAGATTTTTACCGAAACCGAACCCCGGGTCGAGCAGCAATTTCTCTTTTGGGATACCGGCACGTTCACAACGTTCGATATGCTCAATAAAGAAGCGATTTACGTCGGCAAAGACATCGTCATACTTCGGCGCGTCCTGCATGGTTTTCGGTTGCCCCTGCATATGCATCAGGCAAACCGGCAGCCCGGTTTCCGCAGCCGCCTCAATCGCTCCCGGCTCGGTAAGTGAACGAATATCATTGATAATGTGAGCGCCCACTTTCGCAACTTCTCGGATCACTTCCGGTTTGGAGGTATCTACTGAGATCCACACTTCAAACCGCTGCGCGATTGCTTCAACGACCGGCACCACGCGCGCCAGCTCTTCTTCCACAGACACGTCCGCCGCACCGGGGCGCGTCGATTCGCCGCCAACATCAATGATGGTGGCACCTGCATTAATCATTAAATTCGCATGCTTAACCGCCTCGATAAGCGTGTTATGCGTGCCGCCGTCAGAGAAGGAGTCAGGGGTAACA
Organism: Enterobacter sp. CFEC122; assembly: GCF_052983755.1. Lineage (NCBI taxonomy): Bacteria > Pseudomonadati > Pseudomonadota > Gammaproteobacteria > Enterobacterales > Enterobacteriaceae > Enterobacter > Enterobacter sp. CFEC122. Next base: position 55,178 of record NZ_JBRIQR010000006.1, read on the forward strand.
TTCAGGATCCCCATCACATGGGGATGTGAAAGATCGAGATGCGAGTCCTGAGCGAATAATTTCATGGCGAAATCCCTGATATCTAAATGGTTAAACAGAAATGAAAAACCCCGGAGCAAGCTCCAGGGTTTGAGGTACAAACAAACGCTTCAACAGCAGTGACTTACTTATCGCCCAACTGTTCTGACATGGTGTTGCCCGGGTTTGGCGTACGCGGTTCATCAACCGGACGCGGCGCACGCGGGGTGCCATTGTTGTCAGAGTTATTGGAAGCGCCTGGGTCTTCCCAGCCTGCTGGCGGACGCACTTCGCGGCGCGCCATCAGGTCGTCAATCTGCGGTGCATCGATGGTCTCATATTTCATGAGCGCATCTTTCATGGAATGCAGAATGTCCATGTTGTCATTCAGGATCTGACGCGCGCGACCGTAGTTACGTTCAATCAGCGCTTTCACTTCCTGGTCGATGATACGAGCCGTTTCATCGGACATATGTTTCGCTTTCGCGACGGAGCGGCCCAGGAACACCTCACCCTCTTCCTCTGCATACAGCAGCGGACCGAGTTTGTCGGAGAAGCCCCACTGCGTCACCATGTTACGCGCCAGGTTTGTCGCCACTTTAATGTCGTTCGACGCACCGGTAGAAACATGTTCCGGACCGTAAATAATCTCTTCCGCCAGACGACCGCCGTACAGGGTTGAGATCTGGCTTTCCAGCTTCTGACGGCTGGCGCTGATCGCGTCGCCTTCAGGCAGGAAGAAGGTCACACCCAGCGCACGACCGCGCGGAATAATCGTCACTTTATGCACCGGATCGTGTTCCGGCACCAGGCGACCGATAATCGCGTGACCCGCTTCGTGGTAAGCCGTGGACTCTTTCTGCGCTTCCGTCATCACCATGGAGCGACGTTCCGCACCCATCATGATCTTATCTTTCGCTTTCTCGAACTCCACCATCGACACGACGCGCTTGTTACCGCGAGCGGCAAACAGTGCAGCTTCGTTGACCAGGTTAGCGAGATCCGCACCGGAGAAGCCCGGAGTACCGCGCGCAATGATTGCCGCGTCGATATCTGGCGCCAGCGGTACGCGACGCATGTGGACTTTCAGAATCTGTTCACGACCGCGAACATCCGGCAGACCGACAACAACCTGACGGTCGAAACGGCCTGGACGCAGCAGCGCCGGGTCAAGTACGTCCGGACGGTTAGTTGCCGCGATAACGATGATACCTTCGTTACCTTCGAAGCCGTCCATCTCAACCAGCATCTGGTTCAGCGTCTGTTCACGTTCATCGTGACCACCGCCCAGGCCTGCGCCACGCTGGCGGCCTACGGCGTCGATTTCATCGATGAAGATAATGCACGGTGCTGCCTTCTTGGCCTGCTCGAACATGTCACGCACACGAGATGCACCAACACCCACGAACATTTCAACGAAGTCAGAACCAGAAATAGTAAAGAACGGCACCTTCGCTTCACCCGCGATGGCTTTCGCCAGCAGGGTTTTACCGGTACCCGGAGGGCCAACCATCAGCACGCCTTTCGGGATCTTACCGCCCAGCTTCTGGAAACGGCTCGGCTCGCGCAGGTATTCAACCAGTTCACCCACCTCTTCTTTTGCTTCGTCACACCCGGCGACGTCTGCAAACGTGGTTTTGATCTGATCTTCCGTCAACATACGCGCCTTGCTCTTACCGAACGACATGGCACCTTTGCCACCGCCGCCCTGCATCTGGCGCATAAAGAAGATCCAGACGCCGATAAGCAGCAGCATCGGGAACCAGGAAATGAAGATAGAAGCCAACAGGCTTGGTTCTTCTGGTGGCTCGCCTACCACTTTGACGTTTTTGGTCAGAAGGTTATCAAGCAGCTTAGGATCGTTCACCGGGATGTAAGTCGTGTAACGGTTACTATCTTTCTTGGTAACGTTGATCTCACGTCCGTTGATACGCGCTTCGCGAACCTGGTCCTGATTGACCTCCTGCAGGAAGGTAGAATAATCCACCTTGCGGCCATTCGACTCGCTGGGCCCAAAGCTCTGGAATACTGACATCAGCACAACGGCAATGACCAGCCAGAGTATTAGGTTTTTCGCCATGTCACTCAAGGGATTAACCTCATATTACAACTGTGTTAAAAACAGCGTCAGGATACTCTATATCCAGTTTCATTCAAACTTTCGTCTGAAATCTCCCGGTTATCATTTTCGCCCGGTCGCTACAATATACACTTCACGGGAACGGGCCCGGGAAGAGTCCGGCTTACGAACTTTGACCTTCGCAAACAGGGAGCGAATTTCCTTAAGATACTCCTCGAAACCTTCGCCCTGAAACACCTTCACAACAAAACTACCACCAGGCGCTAGTACATCACGACACATTTCTAACGCTAGCTCCACCAGATACATGGCGCGGGGGATATCCACCGCCGGTGTTCCGCACATATTTGGTGCCATATCTGACATGACAACCTGGACCTTACTGTCACCTACACGATCAAGTAACGCTTTCAGCACTAATTCATCACGAAAGTCGCCCTGAAGGAAGTCGACACCGACGATGGGATCCATTGGTAAAAGATCGCACGCGATGATTCGGCCCGTTCCGCCGATCTGCGTTACCGCATACTGGGACCATCCGCCAGGTGCCGCACCGAGGTCAACAACCGTCATCCCCGGCTTAAAAAGTTTGTCACTTTGCTGTATTTCATCAAGTTTAAACCAGGCACGGGAACGCAACCCCTTTTTCTGTGCCTGTTGAACATATTTATCGCTAAAGTGTTCCTGAAGCCAGCGGCTGGAGCTGGCAGAACGCTTTTTACCTGTCATTTAACATTTCCGTCCTGGTTCATCGTTACTTGCCTGTGACGTAAATTTCTACGCAGCTATTTGGCGATATTAGGGAGATGGCGGTAGAATGAACCGTTTTCAATCCCAACGTAAGCAAAAATATACGATGAATCTGAGTACTAAACAAAAACAGCACCTTAAAGGTCTGGCACATCCGCTCAAGCCTGTAGTGATGCTTGGCAACAATGGTTTGACCGAAGGGGTGCTTGCCGAGATTGAACAAGCGCTGGAACACCACGAGCTGATCAAGGTGAAAATCGCCTCTGAAGACAGAGACACTAAAAACCTGATCGTGGAAGCCATCGTGCGCGAAACCGGCGCCTGTAATGTACAGGTCATCGGTAAAACGCTGGTGCTCTACCGCCCATCTAAAGAGCGTAAAATCTCGCTGCCACGTTAAGGATATCCTGAATTAAACACATTTTCTGTGTGAAACGAGGGATTTCTGTCAGCAGGCGAGCAAAATGCCATGCTCCTTGAGTTGATAAAAGGCCGCTACGCGGCCTTTTTCTTTTCTTTACAATGTATCAACATCTTAGTAGAGAAGCGAATTACAGGTATTCAACCTTAATAATTTCGTATTCCACTTCACCGCCAGGGGTGCGGATGGTGACAACATCGTCCTGCTCTTTGCCAATCAGGCCGCGAGCAATCGGTGAGTTCACCGAAATCAGGTTCTGTTTGAAGTCAGCTTCATCATCACCCACGATGCGATAGGTCTGCTCTTCGTCGTTGTCCAGGTTCAGCACGGTAACGGTTGAACCAAAAATCACACGGCCATTATTCGGCATTTTGGTGATATCGATAACCTGTGCATTGGACAGTTTTGCTTCGATATCTTTAATACGCCCTTCACAGAAGCCCTGCTGCTCACGCGCGGCGTGGTATTCAGCGTTCTCTTTCAGGTCGCCATGCTCACGCGCTTCCGCGATAGCGGCGATGATTTCAGGGCGACGTACGGATTTCAGAAAATCCAGCTCTTCGCGCAGTTTTTCGGCACCACGTAAGGTCATCGGAATAGCTTGCATTTGTTATACCTCTTAAACATTCCTGTTGGGAGCAGTGTTCCCTGCTCCAGCCCACCTGAACAGGCCAGAAGCAAAAAGAAAACCGACCCGGGAGCAACGCCCCAGGTCAGCAGCAATTTTTCAATTTGATACGCATTTTACCGCGAAGTTCACTATGGGTCATCGTTTACTTTACAGTGCTATGCACCGTAGTATGACGGTTTGTTTTCGGGTTGTTAGCGCGAGATTATGCGATTTTCCAGTTTTATCATCGGATTGACTACCAGTATAACGTTCACCGTTCAGGCCGCGAATGTTGATGAGTACATTAATCAGCTTCCCGCCGGCGCGAACCTTGCCCTGATGGTGCAGAAGGTTGGCGCGCAGGCTCCCGAGATTGACTATCACAGTCAACAGATGGCGCTGCCTGCCAGTACCCAAAAGGTGATCACCGCCCTCGCCGCTCTGCTCCAGCTCGGGCCTGACTTCCGTTTTACGACCACCCTTGAAACCAAAGGTAACGTCGAGGGTGGCGAACTGAAAGGCGATCTTATCGCCCGTTTTGGCGGCGATCCGACCTTTAAACGCCAGGATATCCGCAATATGGTTGCGGTGCTAAAAAAAACCGGCGTGCAGAAAATTGATGGCAATGTGCTGATCGACACGTCCATCTTTGCCAGCCACGACAAAGCTCCGGGCTGGCCGTGGAACGACATGACGCAGTGCTTTAGCGCCCCGCCCGCCGCCGCGATTGTTGACCGCAACTGCTTCTCGGTTTCGCTTTACAGTGCGCCAAAGCCGGATGATTTAGCATTTATCCGCATCGCGTCCTACTACCCGGTCACCATGTTTAGCCAGGTTCGCACGCTGGCCAAGGGTTCCCCCGATGCCCAGTATTGCGAACTGGATGTGGTGCCAGGCGACCTTAACCGCTTCACGCTCACCGGCTGCCTGACGCAGCGCGCCGATCCGCTGCCGCTGGCCTTTGCAATACAGGATGGCGCAAGCTATGCAGGCGCCATCCTGAAAGATGAGCTGAAACAAGCGGGAATAACCTATTCCGGTACCCTGCTTCGTCAGACGCAGGTCAACCAGCCCGGCACGGTCATCGCCAGCAAACAGTCTGCGCCGCTGCACGATTTACTGCGAATTATGCTGAAAAAGTCGGACAACATGATTGCCGATACGGTGTTCCGCATGATTGGCCACGCCCGTTTCGGCGTGCCGGGAACCTGGCGCGCGGGCTCAGACGCGGTGCGTCAGATTCTGCGCCAGCAGGCGGGGATCGACCTGGGTAATACCATCGCCGTCGATGGCTCCGGCCTGTCGCGCCATAATTTGATCTCTCCGGCCACGATGATGCAGGTGCTTCAGTACATTGCACAGCATGACACTGAGCTAAACTTTATTTCAATGCTGCCGCTGGCCGGACATGACGGTTCACTGCAGTACCGCGCAGGGCTTCACGCTGCCGGCGTGGATGGCAAAGTCTCCGCGAAAACAGGCTCACTGCAGGGGGTTTACAACCTTGCAGGCTTCATCACTACCGCCAGCGGACAGCGTATGGCATTCGTGCAGTATCTTTCCGGCTATGCCGTCGAACCGACCGATCAGCGCAATCGTCGTATTCCGCTGGTTCGCTTCGAAAGCAGGCTTTATAAGGACATCTACCAGAATAACTAGCGATGAAACTACTTATAGTTGAAGACGATCTGTTATTGCAGGAAGGGCTGGCGCTGGGGCTGGCCAATGAAGGGTATGCTCTCGACTGTGCAGGCACCGCAGCAGAGGCGGATGCCCTGATCCAGAGCGGCGAATACAGCCTGGTGATCCTCGATTTGGGCTTGCCGGATAAAGACGGCGCCACGCTGCTCAGCCAGTGGCGACGTCGCGGCATCAACAATCCCGTCCTGATCCTGACGGCACGTGATGCCATTGAAGATCGTATCACCGGCCTCGATGCAGGCGCAGATGATTATCTGGTGAAGCCTTTCGCGCTCGCGGAGCTGCAGGCACGGGTGCGAGCGTTGATTCGCCGTTATCAGGGCCATAGTGATAACTTACTGACCGACGGCGACATTACGCTGAATTTGCAAACCCAGCAGGTGCTGCAACAGGATCAGGCCGTAGAGGTCACGCCAAAAGAGTTCGCCTTGCTTACGCGTCTGATCATGCGCAGCGGGCAAACGGTACACAGAGAAACGCTCCAGCAGGATATCTACTCCTGGCAGGACGATCCCGGGTCAAATACCCTTGAGGTCCACATCCATAATCTGCGGCGTAAGCTCGGCAAAGACAGGATCAAAACCGTTCGCGGCGTCGGCTATCGTCTGGAGAGCCAGAAATGAACAGCATGCGTCGGCGTCTGATGGTACTGCTGGCGGTCATTCTCCTGTTTTTCCAGCTGATAAGCGTCATCTGGCTATGGCATGAAAGCCGTGAACAGATTGGTTTTCTGGTCAACGAAACGCTGTCAGCGAAAGCGCGCAATAATCACGTTGAGAAAGAGATACGCGAAGCGATTGCCTCGCTGCTGGTCCCTTCTCTGGTGATGGTTGGCTTTACCCTGCTCTTCTCTTTCTGGGCGGTCACCTGGATAACCCGGCCGCTGAATAAACTCCGCGCCAGCCTCGCTAATCGTTCAGCCGATAACTTAACCCCGCTTCCCATGTATTCCGACATGGAAGAAATTGGCGCGGTGACGACCTCCCTGAACCAGCTGCTGGCCCGGCTGGATAGCACCATTCAGCAGGAACGTCTCTTCACTGCAGACGCCGCTCACGAGCTGAGAACGCCTCTTGCTGGCATCCGGCTCCATCTGGAGCTGATGTCACAGTCAGGTGCGCCACAGGCCGCCACGCTGATTAGCCGTATCGATCAGCTCATGCATACCGTCGAACAGCTGCTGATGCTGGCCCGGGCCGGACAGGCCATGGCGAGCGGACACTACGAAACCGTGAACTGGACGGAAAATATCATTGAACCTCTCGGCCTGGGGCATGAAGCCAAAGAGCATACGGTGATTTGGCCCGCTAAAAGCGCGCTCACGGTTCAGGGAGACGCCGTTCTCCTGCGCCTCATGCTGCGCAACCTGCTGGAGAATGCCGGGCGCTACAGCCCGGCAGGGACAACGATTACAGTGACATTAACCGAGGTCGACGGCGGGACGCAGATTAGCGTTATCGATCAGGGTCCTGGAATTGATGAAGCGCACCGACAGTCAATTACCGAGCCGTTCCGCCGTCTTGACCAGCGCTACGGAGGCAGTGGGCTGGGCCTGAGCATCGTGCAGCGCATCCTCCAGCTCCACCACGGCAGGCTAACGCTTGAGAATGGCGCTGAAGGTGGCTTAATCGCCAGCTGCTGGCTGCCCGCAACGCTGGAATAAAAAAAGCCCCCATAACGGGGGCTTTGAACAGCAATTAGTGCTTGTAGATGAACTCGACGCCTTCTTCGTCGTCTTCATCCCAGTCATCATCCCAGTCTTCATCGTCTTCTTCCGCTTCCAGCTCTTCGAGCTGCTGGCGGTGGTAGTCATCCCACATGAATTCGACTTTTTCAGGCTGTTTGACTTCTTCCGCCTGAACAATTGGGTTCTCAATGATGAAGGTCATCACATCCCAGCACAGATCTTTCACGCCAACCTGGCTTGCCGCAGAGATCAGGTAGTATTTATCTTCCCAACCCATTGCTTCAGCAATGGCTTTCGCTTTTGCTTCCGCTTCGGCTTTGTCCATCAGGTCGATCTTGTTGAAGACCAGCCAGCGTGGTTTGTTCGCCAGTTTCTCGCTGTATTTCTCCAGCTCGCCAACAATGATGCGGGCGTTTTCAACCGGATCGGAACCGTCGATAGGATCGATATCAATGAGGTGCAGCAGCACGCGGCAGCGCTCAAGGTGTTTCAGGAAGCGAATACCCAGACCCGCCCCTTCCGCGGCGCCTTCAATCAGGCCCGGAATATCGGCGACCACGAAGCTCTTCTCGTTATCCATACGGACAACGCCCAGGCTTGGTACCAGCGTGGTAAACGGATAGTCAGCCACTTTTGGCTTCGCCGCAGAAACCGCGCGAATAAACGTCGATTTACCTGCGTTTGGCATACCCAGCATGCCCACGTCAGCCAGAAGCATCAGTTCCAGCTGCAGGTCGCGCTTATCGCCCGGCGTACCCATCGTTTTCTGACGCGGCGTACGGTTAACGGAAGATTTGAAACGGCTGTTACCCAGACCGTGCCAGCCGCCTTTCGCCACCATCAGGCGCTGACCGTGTTTGGTCATGTCGCCCATGGTTTCACCCGTCCCCTGGTCAATCACACGCGTACCGACCGGAACTTTAATGGTGACGTCTTTACCGCGTTTCCCGGTACAGTCACGGCTCTGGCCGTTCTGGCCACGTTCAGCGCGGAAGGATTTTTCGAAACGGTAGTCGATCAGCGTGTTGAGGTTCTCATCCGCCTCCAGCCACACGTCACCACCATCCCCACCGTCGCCGCCATCAGGACCGCCACGAGGGATATACTTTTCACGGCGGAAGCTCACGCAACCGTTGCCGCCATCACCAGCCACGACCAGGATCGTCGCTTCATCAACAAACTTCATTTTACTCTCCGTAACTCATTCGCCTGAGCGGGGGACTACTACAACCGCTTCATTTTTGCGCCAACGTCCCCAAAGACGATGACCAATGGCGGAATACATCGCGCCCGCAACCACGACAAACGCACCGAGATAACCCAACAGGTTGAGCATCGGTCTGACGAAGACATCGGGCCAGGCCATTGATAACAAATCTGAAAATAACAGCGTAAACAGCGGGGTAAGCGTGATCAACGCGCTCACCTGTGCTGCCTGCCAGCGCGCCATCGCTTCGGCCAGCGCGCCATAACCGACCAGCGTGTTCAGCCCACAAAAAATGAGGCACGCCAGTTGCCAGTCGCTAAGCTGGGTAATCACGCCCGGCTTCGCTAATGGCAGCAATGCTATTGTACACAAAGTGTACAGCAAAAAGAGGATCTGCTGTGAGGCAAGCCGACGCAATAACACCTTTTGCGCGACGCCATAGCTCACCCAGACCGTTGCTGCCCCCACACCGAAAATGACACCCCATGTGTAATCCGTCAGGCGGGTAAAAATCTCGATCAGACTGGTGTTGAAGAACATCACCAGACCGCACAACAGCATGCTCGCCCCGATAATCTGCGTACCGCGCATCTTCTCCTTGAGGATAAAGACGCTGGCGACCATCATGCCCACCGGCGAAAGCTGACCAATCACCTGCGACGCCGTGGGGCTGAGATATTGCAGGGAAGAGCTGAACAGGATGAAGTTACCGAACAGACCGCCCGTCGCGATAGCCAGCAATACCAGCCAGCGCGGTTTACGGAAGAGCCGCAAGGGTGGAAGCTTACCTTTGATGGCCAGAATCGCCCCGAGGCCGATGCTTGCCATCAGAAAGCGATAAAAGACCACCGTAGGCGGCTCCATCACTTCCAGTACCTGCTTCATTGCAATTGGCAGCGCACCCCAGCACATTGCGGTTGTGAGCGCCAAAAGAATTCCTATGCCGGCCTGCTGCTTCATGCCCGTTTTCCCTACAGAAAAAATTACCGGGTTTCCAATGTAAAAAGCCCCGCAACAGGTTGCGGGGCTTTAATCCGTTACCGGACCGAGAAAACCTTACTCAGCAACGATGCTGATGTATTTACGGTTGTTCGGGCCTTTAACTTCAAATTTCACTTTACCGTCTGCTTTAGCAAACAGAGTGTGGTCACGACCGCAACCTACGTTGTTGCCAGCGTGGAATTTGGTACCACGTTGACGAACGATGATGCTACCCGCCAGAACGGATTCGCCACCGAAACGCTTAACGCCCAGGCGTTTAGCTTCTGAATCGCGACCGTTACGTGTGGAGCCGCCAGCCTTTTTATGTGCCATTTAAATCTCTCCTCAGGTCTTAGGCGCTGATGCCAGTAATTTTCACATCAGTGAACCACTGACGGTGGCCCTGCTGCTTACGGTAGTGCTTACGACGACGAAACTTAACGATTTTAACTTTCTCGCCACGACCGTGTGCAACAACTTCAGCTTTGATAACGCCGCCATCAACGAAAGGAACGCCGATTTTGACTTCTTCACCGTTTGCGATCATCAGAACTTCTGCGAACTCAACAGATTCGCCAGTTGCGATGTCCAGCTTTTCCAGGCGAACGGTCTGACCTTCGCTTACTCGGTGTTGTTTACCACCACTTTGGAAAACCGCGTACATATAAACTCCGCTTCCGCGCACGTCCTCGTATGAATCAGAGTGCGCTATAAATATTCACAATAGGGCGCGAATATTACGCAAAACGCGAGCCTTTGACAAGTGCTACCGTCAATACATGAAGAAAAAAAACACAACACGTACGGTAACGTTTATCTGAGCCGTTTTTTCAGTACAATCAGCACTACTATTGATAAACCGAAACCCTTCGTTACCCCATTGAAGATGGGATCAACAGGATAAAAAGCCCGGCTTTTGCGATGAATTTAGAAAAAATCAACGAGTTAACCGCGCAAGATATGGCGGGTGTGAATGCAGCAATCCTGGAGCAACTCAACTCTGACGTTCAGCTGATCAATCAGTTGGGCTATTACATTGTCAGCGGCGGCGGTAAACGCATTCGTCCGATGATTGCTATTCTGGCTGCCAGAGCCGTTGGCTATCAGGGAAATGCCCACATCACTATCGCCGCGCTCATCGAATTTATCCACACGGCGACGCTTCTGCACGACGATGTGGTGGATGAATCGGATATGCGTCGTGGCAAAGCCACGGCTAACGCCGCGTTCGGGAACGCAGCCAGCGTCCTGGTGGGGGATTTTATCTATACCCGCGCCTTCCAGATGATGACCAGCCTGGGTTCCCTGAAAGTGCTGGAAGTGATGTCCGAAGCCGTAAACGTCATTGCTGAAGGCGAAGTGCTCCAGCTGATGAACGTCAACGACCCGGACATCACTGAAGAAAACTACATGCGCGTCATCTACAGCAAAACCGCGCGCCTGTTTGAAGCGGCGGCCCAGTGTTCCGGCATTTTGGCGGGCTGTACCGAAGCGCAGGAAAAAGGCCTGCAGGACTATGGCCGCTATCTGGGCACAGCCTTCCAGCTGATTGACGATCTGCTGGATTACAGTGCGGACGGCGAGACGCTCGGCAAAAACGTTGGCGATGACCTGAACGAAGGCAAACCGACCCTGCCGCTGCTCCACGCCATGCGTAACGGAACGGCCGACCAGGCGAAGATGATCCGTGAAGCGATTGAGCAGGGAAATGGCCGCCATCTTCTGGAACCTGTACTGGAAACCATGGCAATCTGCGGATCGCTCGAATGGACGCGTCAGCGTGCAGAAGAAGAAGCCGACAAGGCCATCGAGGCCCTTCAGGTCATTCCAGACAGCCCATGGCGCGAAGCACTGATTGGCCTTGCCCACATCGCCGTTCAGCGCGACCGTTAATCTCCCTTTTTCTCCCCGCGAACCTGGCGGGGAGATTCCAGTACACACCAGTAAATTCCGCGTTCATGTAAATTCATCGGTTTAGAGACCGCATGAATAAAGCCATGTTTTATTCTGAATATTCCTTCAAGTAACGCGAACTTTTTAGAACAAGAGTTCGAAATGGGTATAGTAAACCCGTCGTTTCAGAAGAAACGGCGTAGGTGAATCCGAACTTAAGGACGGCGTTATGGATACGAAATTTATCGACTGGCACACGGCTGATATTATTGCCGCACTGCGCAAAAAAGGCACTTCACTGGCAGCAGAGTCCCGCCGCCATGGACTGAGTTCTTCAACTCTGGCAAACGCCCTCACCCGCCCCTGGCCAAAAGGAGAATTAATTATCGCAACGGCGCTGGACACGCATCCGTGGGTGATTTGGCCTTCGCGCTACCACGATCCTGTCACCCATGAATTTATCGACAGATCGCGCATGATTCGCCAGAGAAAAGTAAAAAAAGAATCGCAGGAATAAGGTTTTTTTGACAGGAACAGCAACCCCCCGGTCATTTCTGGCAGGGGGCTGCCGGAACGATTACTCGCCCTTCACACGCTCGATATTGGCACCCAGCGCGCGCAGTTTATCTTCGATACGCTCATAGCCACGATCGATGTGATAAATACGATCCACGATCGTTGTGCCTTCCGCGATACAACCCGCCAACACCAGGCTGGCAGACGCACGCAGATCGGTTGCCATCACCTGAGCACCGGACAGTTTCTCAACGCCGTGGCAAATCACGGTATTACTTTCGATCTCGGCACGTGCCCCCATACGGATCAGCTCCGGTACGTGCATAAAGCGGTTCTCGAAAATGGTTTCCGTGATAAAGCCGGTCCCTTCGGCGACCAGGTTCAACAAGGTGAACTGTGCCTGCATGTCAGTTGGGAACGCCGGATGCGGTGCCGTACGCACATTGACCGCTTTTGGACGCTGTCCATGCATATCAAGGCTGATCCAGTCTTCACCGATTTCGATATCCGCGCCCGCATCGCGCAGTTTCGCCAGCACCGCATCCAGGGTATCTGGCTGCGCGTTGCGACAAACAATTTTCCCGCCAGAGATCGCAGCAGCGATCAGGAAGGTACCGGTTTCGATACGGTCCGGCAGTACGCGATAGACACCCCCGCCCAGACGCTCAACGCCTTCGATGGTGATGCGGTCGGTACCCTGACCGGAGATCTTCGCACCCAGCGCCACGAGGAAGTTGGCAGTATCCACAATCTCCGGTTCACGCGCGGCGTTTTCGATGATCGTGGTCCCTTCTGCCAGCGTTGCCGCAGACATAATGGTCACCGTTGCACCCACGCTCACTTTGTCCATAACAATGTGCGCGCCTTTCAGACGACCATTGACGGACGCTTTAACGTAGCCTTCTTCCAGCTTGATCTCTGCGCCCAGTTTTTCCAGGCCAAAGATGTGCAGGTCAACCGGACGCGCACCGATAGCGCAACCGCCCGGCAGCGAAACCTGACCCTGACCGAAACGCGCCACCAGCGGGCCAAGCGCCCAGATGGAAGCACGCATGGTTTTCACCAGATCGTAAGGGGCAGAGAAGTTATTCACCTTGCTGGCGTCGATCCAGACGGAACCGTTACGCTCGACTTTCGTGCCCAACTGGGTGAGCAGCTTCATGGTGGTGTCGATATCTTTCAGCTTCGGTACGTTCTGAATCTCTACCGGCTCTTCCGCGAGCAGTGCAGCAAAGAGGATGGGCAGCGCGGCGTTTTTCGCGCCAGAAATTGTGACTTCGCCCTGGAGACGCGTTGGCCCCTGTACACGAAATTTATCCATGGTGTGCTCTCTTATAAATTCAACCGTGCTGCGGGCCTGTCGCCCTCAGCTCAAAAACCGTTTAGTTTGCGATCGCGTGCCCACTCTTGCGGGGTGAACGCTTTAATCGACAGGGCGTGGATGCGGTTATCCGCAATATATTCCATCAGCGGCGCGTACACAGCCTGCTGTTTCTTCACACGGCTCATACCGTCGAACATCTCACCCACAGCAATAACCTGGAAGTGACTGCCATCGCCTGTGACGTGGGCTTCCTGAAGGGAGAGTGCATTCATCAGCACTGTCTGGATTTCATGATTTTCCATGGGCTCTTAATCATCTGATAGTGAAAACAAGCCCAACATCTTAGAGCAAAGTGGCGTCGTCTTAAACAAGCAAAAAGCCCCGACGATGAAACTGTCAGGGCTTTCGGAAGTAACGCACTGAAAATATTAACGAGGCAGTACGTCCTGAGGGAGATTGTAGAGCTGCGCCAGGGTCACGACATTCTCGCTCGCGCCGCGAAGCGTGACGCTCGCCCCCTGCTTTTTCCCCACCGCAACCAGATGGGCAAGCAGTGCAACGCCTGCCGTATCTACCCGCGTGACGTTGGTTAAGTCAATAACCGTCACGCCCTGCATGGCCTCATGGCGTTTATCCCATAAGGGGTTCAGCAGATCCTGATCCAGCTCACCGGACAGCTTTAATGTCTCGCCTTCACGCGACCAGCTGAGTTGCTGTGACATTACTTCTTCTCGTCCAGACTAATTTTCTGACGAGCGATGGACTGCAGCTGCGCGGTCAGGCCATCAATCCCCTTGGTGCGCAGCAGGTCGCTCCACTCGTTCTGTTTGGTGGTGATCATGCTTACGCCTTCGGCGATCATGTCATACGCCTGCCAGTGGCCGGTCTGGCTGTTTTTACGCCACTGGAAATCCAGACGCACCGGCGGACGGCCGTTAGGATCGTTGATCGTTACGCGAATAGGGACGATGGTCGCATCACCCAGCGGCTGCTCCGGGGCGATCTGATAGGTCTGACCGTGGTACATCGCCAGCGCCTGACCATACGCCTGCTTCAGGTATTCACGGAAAGCGGCAAAATAGGCCTCACGCTGAGCCGGGGTTGCGTCTTTGTAATAGCGGCCCAGCACCAGGGCTCCCGCATATTTGATCTGCACGTACGGCAGCAGCTCCTGGTCAACCACGTCACGCAGGTAATCAGGATTAGCACGAATCTTAGGCTGCTCGTTTTTAAGACGATCGAAGGTTTTCTTCGCGGCTTCGTCCATCAGTTTGTACGGGTTACTCTGATCCGCCGCGTGCACCGCGGTGAGAGGGGCAATAACCAGCATGGCAACCATTAACAGTCGTTTAAACATGAATGACTTCTCCTGATATTAATTCGTAGCACCTGGGGTCGGCGCAGCATTGGTATGGTCTTCACTCTGCGCAGGGGCATTGTCAGACTTTTTATCATCCCCTTTACTGTTGTAAAGGAACTGACCAATCATATCTTCCAGCACCATGGCGGACTTGGTGTCCTGGATCACGCTCCCGTCCTTAAGGATAGTCGTTCCCAGCTCGGGGTCTTCAAAACCGACGTTAAGCGCCAGATATTGTTCGCCCAGCAGACCGGAAGTCCGGATAGAAAGGGAGCTGGTGTCCGGAATGTGGTTGTAACGCTCTTCGATATCCATCGCGACACGTGGCAGATAGGTCTTCTCATCCAGCGTAATGTCAGATACGCGTCCGATCACCACGCCGCCAATACGGACCGGTGAACGCGCCTTCAGCCCGCCGATGTTATCGAAGGTGGCATAGATGCGATACGTCGGCTCGGTGCGCACAGACGTGATATCCGCCGCTCTCAGGCAGATAAACAGCGCGGCCAGCAGCGCCAGCAGCAGGAATACACCGACCCAAATTTCATTTTTTCTCGTTTGCATGAACTCAATTCCCAAACATCAGTGCGGTGAGCACAAAATCCAGACCCAGTACGGCCAGCGACGAATGAACGACTGTACGTGTAGTTGCGCGGCTAATGCCCGCCGACGTCGGGATGGCATCGTAACCATTGAACAATGCAATCCAGGTGACCGTAATGGCAAATACCACGCTCTTAATCAGGCAGTTAATCAGATCCATTCGCAGATCAATGGCGTCCTGCATGGCAGACCAGAAGAAACCGGCATCAATGCCTTTCCAGTGCACGCCAACCAGCGAACCGCCCCAGATCCCCACGGCGACAAACAGAATCGTCAGCAGCGGTAAAGAGATGACCCCGGCCCAGAAACGCGGCGAGATCACGCGACGCAGCGGATCGACCGCCATCATTTCCATGCTGGAGAGCTGCTCGGTCGCGCGCATCAGGCCAATTTCAGCCGTTAAGGCCGACCCCGCGCGCCCGGCGAAAAGCAGCGCCGCCACAACGGGCCCCAGTTCACGCAGCAGCGAGAGCGCCACCAGCATCCCGAGGCTGGTTTCCGCACTGTAGGTTGTCAGCACCAGGTAGCCCTGCAGACCCAGCACCATACCGATAAACAGACCGGAGACAATGATGATGAGCATCGACAGCACGCCGACGTTATAAAGCTGACGCACCAATAGCGGCGCGTGCTTGCGGAATTCCGGCTTGCCGACCAGCGCGTTGAATAACATCAATCCGGCACGCCCGAACGTCCTGATGGTTTTTATGCCACGGTGTCCGAGAGCGGCCAACGCATTTAACAGCATGAGTGGCTTAACTCCCTATTCCCAGTAAATCGTCACGATAGTCGCCCGCCGGGTAGCGGAACGGCACAGGGCCATCGGCAATACCGTCGAGGAACTGCCGCACGCGCGGATCGCAATTTTCCTGCAGCGCCTGGGCGCTACCGTGTGCGACGATCTTTTTGTCCGCTACGATGTAGGCGTAATCGGCAATGCTCAACACTTCAGGTACATCGTGAGACACCACAATGCAGGTGACGCCAAGCGCGCTGTTCAGCTCAGAGATGAGCTTCACCAGCACGCCCATCGTGATGGGATCCTGCCCGACAAACGGTTCGTCGAACATGATTAAATCAGGTTCTAATGCAATGGCTCGCGCCAGCGCGGCACGACGCGCCATCCCGCCGGACAGCTCCGAAGGCATCAGCTTCGCGGCGCCCCGCAGCCCGACGGCTTCTAGCTTCATCATCACCGTGCTTTTCAGCAGCGCAGGCGGCAGGCTGGTATGCTCGCGCAGCGGATAGGCAACGTTATCAAAGACGTTCATGTCGGTGAACAAAGCCCCCGACTGAAAGAGCATGCTCATGCGTTTGCGAACAGTATACAGGCGCGAGCGCGACATCTCCGGGATGTTTTCGCCGTCAAAGAGGATTTCACCGCTATCCGGTGGGATCTGCCCACCAATAAGGCGGAGCAGGGTCGTTTTACCGATCCCGGACGGCCCCATGATGGCAGTAATTTTGCCACGCGGCACGGTCAACGAAATATCATCAAATATCAATCTGTTGGCGCGAGAAAAACTCACACCGCGGACATCGACTAAATTCGCCATGGTTTGGCTCATTTATGGTTCCTTTCTTATCCTGCTCACGTTAAGGCATGTAGCCTGAATCAGCCCTAAACTCCGCATTTTTACAGAATAATAACCGTAGAGGTTAGCGAAAGCTGGCATTTGTTTTACTTTTCCGGCGCATAAAGTCAAAATTAGGAATTCGTTACGCCTCAGACTGTATGCAGTCCAGCCATTCCCGAGCAATGGACCGACGAGTATACCTGAAGAAAGGACTTTTGATGCTTTTAGCAACAGCACTGTTAATAATTGGTTTACTGTTGGTGGTCTACAGTGCTGACCGTTTAGTGTTTGCTGCATCTATCCTGTGTCGCCTGAGTGGCGTACCACCTGTTGTCATCGGGATGACTGTGGTCAGCGTAGGAACGTCGCTTCCTGAAATCATCGTCTCTGTCTCCGCCTCGCTGCATGGTCAGGTAGACCTGGCAGTCGGCACCGCCATTGGCTCTAACATCGTCAATATTTTATTGATTTTAGGCCTGGCCGCGCTGCTCCATCCTTTTCGCGTGCATTCTGATGTTCTGCGCCGTGAATTGCCGCTAATGTTACTCGTAAGCCTGCTGGCAGGGTGCGTATTTTACGATGGCGTACTGAGCTACAGCGACGGCATTTTCCTGCTGGCGCTGGCCGTTATTTGGCTGCTGTATAGTGTTAAGATCGCCCGTCTGGCTGAAAAGCAGGGTCAGGATAGCCTCACGCGCGAGCAGGTCGCCGAGCTTCCGCGAGAAGGCACGCTGCCTGTTGCCCTGCTCTGGCTGGGCGTCGCACTGATCATCATGCCGATGGCAACGCGCATGGTCGTGGATAACGCGACAGTGCTGGCGAACTATTTTGCCATCAGCGAGCTGACTATAGGCCTGACGGTGATTGCCATCGGCACCAGCCTGCCGGAGCTGGCCACCGCCATTGCGGGGGCACGTAAAGGTGAGGATGACATTGCCATTGGTAATATCATCGGTTCTAACATTTTTAATATCGCCATTGTGATGGGCCTGCCGGCCCTGATTTCGCCAGGGCCCTTTAATCCTCTGGCGTTCTCACGTGATTACGGCGTGATGTTGCTGGTCAGCGTGATTTTTGCCCTGCTCTGCTGGCGGCGGCAACGACAGATCGGCAAAGGCGCAGGCGCGCTGCTGACGGGTGGATTTATCGTATGGATGGCGATGCTGTACTGGCTCTCGCCTCTTCTCTCTGGGTAAACGGAAACGCATTATGTCGCAAATAGAATTGCAGCCGGGTTTTGACTTTCAGAAAGCAGGCAAAGACGTTCTGGAGATTGAACGTGAAGGTCTGGCGCAGTTAGATCAGTACATTAATCAGGATTTTAGTCTGGCATGTGAGAAGATATTCTACTGCGCCGGCAAAGTCGTGGTGATGGGGATGGGCAAGTCCGGCCACATTGGACGCAAAATGGCGGCAACCTTTGCCAGTACCGGCACCTCTTCCTTCTTTGTCCACCCGGGGGAAGCCGCGCACGGGGACCTGGGTATGGTCACGCCGCAGGATATCGTCATCGCGCTCTCCAACTCCGGTGAGTCCAATGAAATCCTGGCGCTCATCCCGGTTCTGAAGCGACTGCAGGTGCCGCTGATTTGCATGACCAGCCGTCCGGAAAGCAGCATGGCGCGTGCAGCCGATATTCACCTGTGCGTGAAGGTTCCCAAGGAGGCCTGTCCGCTCGGTCTGGCGCCGACCTCCAGCACCACCGCTGCACTGGTCATGGGCGATGCGCTTGCCGTGGCGCTGCTTGAAGCCCGCGGCTTTACGCCGGAAGATTTCGCGCTTTCCCACCCGGGCGGCGCGCTGGGGCGCAAGCTCCTGCTGCGGGTAAACGATATTATGCACACCGGGGATGAGATCCCTCACGTCAGTAAAGAAGCCTCCCTGCGTGATGCGCTGCTGGAAATCACCCGTAAGAATCTGGGGATGACGGTCGTGTGCGACGATCTGATGAAAATTCAGGGGATCTTCACCGATGGCGACCTGCGTCGCGTGTTCGACATGGGTGTCGATGTCCGCACGCTCGGCATTGCCGACGTGATGACGCCGGGCGGTATCCGCGTGCGTCCCGGTACGCTGGCCGTGGATGTGCTGAACCTGATGCAGTCCCGCCATATCACCTCCGTTATGGTTGCCGATGGCGACCAGTTGCTGGGTGTGGTACATATGCATGATCTGCTGCGCGCAGGCGTAGTGTAATGAAGGATAAGACAATGAGTAATGCGGGTGCATCCCTTGCAACCTGTTATGGTCCGGTCAGTACGCAGATGATGGCAAAGGCGGAAAACATTCGTCTGCTCATCCTCGATGTGGATGGGGTTCTCTCCGACGGCCTGATTTACATGGGCAATAATGGTGAAGAGCTGAAGGCGTTTAACGTTCGCGACGGCTATGGTATCCGCTGTGCGCTCACCTCGGGGATTGAGGTGGCGATCATCACCGGGCGAAACGCTAAACTGGTAGAAGACCGCTGTGAAACTTTAGGTATTACCCATCTGTATCAGGGTCAATCCGATAAGATGGCGGCGTTCAATGATTTACTGGGTAAACTGGCTATCGCACCGGAAAACGTGGCCTACGTCGGGGACGACCTGATTGACTGGCCGGTGATGGCTGAAGTTGGGCTGAGCATCGCCGTTGCCGATGCGCATCCGCTGCTGATCCCGCGCGCCGACTACGTTACCCACATCAACGGTGGCCGCGGCGCTGTCCGTGAAGTCTGCGATCTGCTTCTGCTGGCGCAGGGCAAGCTTGATGAGGCCAAAGGGCAATCGATATGAGTAAAACCAGACGTTGGATTATCATTTTGCTTTCGCTTGTCGCACTGGTATTGATTGGCGTGGACCTTGCCGATCGCGACGATACGCAAACGGAAGTGATCAACAATACCGATCCAACCTATAAAAGCGATCACAGCGACACCGTGGTCTACAGCCCGGAAGGTGCGCTGAACTATCGCCTGATTGCCCAGCATGTTGAATATTTTTCCGATGATGGCGTTTCATGGTTTACCCAACCTGTGATGACCACATTTGATAAAGACAAAGTGCCGACGTGGTCAATTAAGTCAGATCGGGCCAAACTGACAAATGACCGTATGCTTTATCTGTATGGCCACGTTGAAGTCAACGCCCTGACCGCTGACTCGCAACTGCGAAAAATTACGACGGATAATGCCCAGATCAACCTGGTAACCCAGGACGTGACGTCGCAGGATCTGGTCACACTGTATGGCACAACATTTAATTCCAGCGGTTTAAGAATGCGCGGGAACTTACGCAGCAAGAACGCCGAGCTGATTGAAAAGGTTAGAACCTCCTATGAAATTCAAAACAAACAAACTCAGCCTTAAAGTAATTATCGCCAGCGCGATGCTGGCGGCCAGTCTCCCCGCGCTTGCTGTAACGGGCGATACCGACCAGCCGATCCATATTGAGTCCGACACCCAGTCTCTCGATATGCAGGGTAACGTCGTCACCTTCACGGGTAACGTCGTCATGACCCAGGGCACCATCAAAATCAACGCCGACAAAGTGGTCGTGACCCGTCCGGGTGGCGAGCAGGGCAAAGAGATTATCGATGGCTATGGTAATCCGGCGACCTTCTACCAGATGCAGGACAACGGCAAGCCGGTGAAAGGCCGCGCTACGCACATGCACTATGAGCTGGCGAAGGATCTGGTCATCCTGACCGGGAATGCGTATCTGGAACAGCTGGACAGCAACATTACCGGCGACCAGATTACCTATCTGGTTAAAGAGCAAAAAATGCAGGCCTCCAGCGAGAAAGGCAAACGCGTGACCACCGTACTGGTTCCGTCGCAGCTGCAGGACAAAGGCAAGGGCCAGGCCCCGGCACAGAAGAAGAGTAACTAATTCGTTATGGCAACATTAACTGCAAAAAACCTCGCGAAGGCCTA
Source organism: Enterobacter sp. CFEC122 (assembly GCF_052983755.1). Taxonomy (NCBI): domain Bacteria; kingdom Pseudomonadati; phylum Pseudomonadota; class Gammaproteobacteria; order Enterobacterales; family Enterobacteriaceae; genus Enterobacter; species Enterobacter sp. CFEC122. The sequence continues at coordinate 75,822 of NZ_JBRIQR010000006.1, forward strand.
TAAGGGCCGCCGTGTCGTAGAAGATGTCAGTCTGACCGTCAACTCCGGCGAAATCGTGGGGCTGCTTGGCCCGAACGGTGCGGGTAAAACGACCACCTTCTACATGGTCGTGGGTATTGTGCCGCGCGATGCCGGCAACATTATCATTGACGATGAAGACATCAGTCTTCTGCCGCTGCACGCGCGCGCGCGTCGCGGGATCGGCTATCTGCCGCAGGAAGCCTCCATTTTCCGTCGTCTCAGCGTTTACGACAACCTGATGGCGGTCCTGCAAATTCGTAACGACCTGACCAACGAACAGCGTCAGGATCGTGCCAACGAGCTGATGGAAGAGTTCCACATTGAGCATCTGCGCGACAGCCTCGGTCAGGCACTCTCCGGGGGCGAACGCCGTCGCGTTGAGATTGCGCGTGCGCTGGCCGCAAACCCGAAATTTATCCTTCTGGATGAACCGTTTGCGGGCGTTGACCCCATCTCCGTTATCGACATTAAACGTATCATTGAGCACCTGCGCGACAGCGGGCTTGGCGTACTGATTACCGACCACAACGTGCGTGAAACGCTGGCCGTATGTGAACGCGCCTATATTGTCAGCCAGGGCAATCTGATCGCCCACGGTACGCCGCAGCAGATCCTCGAAGACGATCATGTTAAGCGCGTCTATCTTGGGGAAGACTTCAGACTCTGATAGGGTAGAGGTAACGTAACGCCGAACCGGAGAAAAATGCTCTGAACATGAAGCAAGGTTTGCAATTAAGGCTCAGCCAACAACTGGCGATGACGCCGCAGCTACAGCAGGCAATTCGCCTGTTGCAACTGTCCACGTTAGAACTTCAGCAGGAGCTTCAGCAGGCGCTGGACAGTAACCCCCTGCTGGAACAAACCGATCTTCATGACGAGGTAGATACCCAGCAATCGCAGGATACTGAAGCGCTCGATACCGCGGATGCACTCGAACAAAAAGAGATGCCCGACGAGCTTCCGCTTGATGCCAGCTGGGATGAAATCTACACCGCCGGAACCCCTTCCGGTACGCGTGCAGACTACCAGGACGATGAGCTACCGGTCTATCAGGGCGAAACCACCCAGTCGCTGCAGGATTACCTGATGTGGCAGGTGGAACTCACCCCCTTCTCCGATACCGACCGCGCGATTGCCACGTCGATTGTCGATGCCGTTGACGACACCGGCTATTTGACCGTCACCCTCGACGATATACTGGAAAGCATGGGCGACGACGAGATTGAGCTTGAGGAAGTCGAAGCCGTTCTGAAGCGCATCCAGCGTTTCGATCCGGTAGGCGTAGCCGCAAAAGATCTGCGCGACTGCCTGCTGATTCAGCTTTCTCAGTTCAGCAAAGAGACGCCATGGCTCGAGGAGGCGCGCGCGATCATCAGCGATCATCTGGATCTGCTGGCGAACCACGATTTCCGCACCCTGATGCGCGTCACGCGCCTGAAAGAAGAGGTGCTGAAAGAAGCGGTGAATCTGATCCAGTCGCTCGATCCGCGCCCCGGTCAGTCGATCCAGACCAGCGAGCCCGAGTACGTGATCCCGGATGTACTGGTCAGAAAACACAACGGCCGCTGGGTCGTTGAACTGAATTCAGACAGCATCCCTCGCCTGCAAATCAACCAGCAGTATGCCTCCATGTGCACCAGCGTGCGTAACGACGCCGACAACCAATATATTCGTAGCAATTTGCAGGAAGCGCGATGGCTGATCAAAAGTCTGGAGAGCCGAAATGATACGCTGCTACGCGTCAGCCGCTGTATTGTCGAACAGCAGCAGGCTTTCTTTGAGCAGGGCGAAGAGTATATGAAACCGATGGTGCTGGCGGATATCGCCCAGGCCGTCGAGATGCATGAATCAACCATTTCCCGTGTCACCACGCAGAAGTATCTGCACAGTCCACGCGGTATTTTTGAGCTTAAGTATTTCTTCTCCAGCCATGTGAATACCGAGGGCGGCGGCGAAGCGTCGTCAACGGCCATTCGTGCTCTGGTGAAGAAGTTGATCGCCGCGGAGAACCCCGCGAAGCCACTAAGCGACAGTAAGTTAACCACCATGCTGTCCGATCAGGGTATTATGGTGGCACGTCGTACTGTTGCGAAGTATCGAGAGTCTTTATCCATTCCGCCGTCCAACCAGCGTAAACAGCTGGTCTGACACAACCGATAAGGAAGACACTATGCAGCTCAACATCACTGGACAAAACGTCGAAATTACTGAGGCTTTACGCGACTTTGTGAACGTGAAGTTTGCAAAACTCGAGCAGTATTTCGAAAGGATCAATCAGGTCTACATTGTGTTGAAAGTGGAGAAAGTGACTCATATCTCGGATGCCACCCTGCATGTTAACGGGGGGGAACTGCATGCCAGTGCGGAAGGGCAAGACATGTACGCTGCTATCGACGGCTTGATTGATAAGCTTGCGCGACAGCTCAATAAACATAAAGATAAACTGAAACAACACTAATTGTCCGGGCAGTTAACGGGTGCAGGACGGCCTGTTGTGAAACACAACAGGCCATTTGTACAGTTAGCGCTTAGGTGAAATTATGATGAACAACGATTCCGCTCTTCAACTGAGCAATGTCCTTAACCAGGAATGTACCCGCAGTGCGGTTCACTGCCAGAGCAAAAAACGTGCGCTGGAAATCATCAGTGAACTGGCCGCAAAACAGCTGGGCCTGCCGCCGCAGGTGGTGTTCGAAGCGATTCTGACCCGCGAAAAGATGGGCAGTACCGGTATCGGCAACGGCATCGCAATCCCGCACGGCAAGCTGGAAGAGGATACCCTGCGTGCCGTCGGTGTGTTTGTGCAGCTTGAAACACCGATCGCCTTTGATGCCATTGATAACCAGCCCGTCGATCTCCTCTTCGCGCTGCTGGTGCCTGCTGACCAGACGAAAACCCATCTGCATACGCTGTCGCTGGTCGCCAAACGTCTGGCTGATAAAACCATTTGCCGTCGACTGCGCTCGGCTCAAAGTGATGAAGAGCTTTATCAAATTATCACCGAAGCAGAAGGCAATCAGGATGATGCATAACCAGGAGATGGCCTTCACATCTGTTGTCCTGAGGAGAAACGGAACATGGTGCTGATGATTGTCAGCGGTCGTTCAGGGTCGGGGAAATCCGTGGCTCTGCGCGCGCTGGAAGACATGGGTTTTTACTGCGTCGATAACCTTCCGGTCGTGTTGTTGCCCGACCTGGCCCGTACGCTTGCCGAGAGACAGACCTCGGCTGCCGTCAGTATCGACGTTCGTAACATGCCGGAATCGCCAGAGATCTTCGAGCAGGCCATGAGTAACCTGCCTGACACGTTCTCGCCTCAGCTGCTGTTCCTCGATGCAGACCGTAATACCCTGATTCGCCGCTACAGCGACACCCGTCGTTTGCACCCGCTTTCCAGTAAGAACCTCTCCCTGGAGAGCGCAATCGATGAAGAGAGCGATCTGCTGGAGCCGCTGCGTTCTCGCGCCGACCTGATTGTCGACACCTCTGAGATGTCCGTTCACGAGCTGGCGGAAATGCTGCGTACCCGGTTGTTGGGTAAACGCGAGCGCGAACTGACGATGGTGTTCGAATCCTTTGGCTTCAAGCACGGTATCCCGATTGATGCGGATTATGTTTTCGACGTGCGCTTCCTGCCGAACCCACACTGGGATCCGAAACTGCGTCCTATGACCGGTCTGGATAAACCCGTCGCGGCCTTCCTCGACAGGCACACAGAAGTTCACAATTTTATCTACCAGACGCGAAGCTACCTTGAGCTATGGTTACCTATGCTGGAGACAAACAATCGTAGCTACCTGACGGTAGCGATTGGCTGTACCGGCGGTAAACATCGTTCGGTTTATATCGCCGAACAGCTGGCCGACTATTTCCGCTCGCGCGGGAAGAACGTTCAGTCCCGTCATCGCACGCTGGAAAAACGTAAAACATGACCGTAAAACAGACCGTTGAGATCACCAATAAGCTGGGCATGCATGCGCGCCCGGCGATGAAGCTGTTTGAGCTGATGCAGGGTTTCGATGCAGAAGTTCTGCTGCGGAATGACGAAGGTACCGAAGCGGAGGCGAACAGCGTCATTGCTCTGCTGATGCTGGATTCCGCCAAAGGGCGTCAGATTGAAGTCGAAGCCACCGGCCCCCAGGAAGAGGAAGCGCTGGCGGCGGTGATTGCGCTGTTTAACGCAGGGTTCGACGAAGATTAAGGTCTCTGCCCTTCAGGCGGGTGGCGCTGCGCTTACCCGCCCTACATAAGTTTGTTGCTCTCCATAAACCCTTCTCCTCCCAACTGACGCATCTGGCGCATAATCCACGCCTGACGGCTTCGCACGTACCCTGAGGGGGCACTGGCTTTAAAACGGATGGGATTAGGCAGAACAGCCGCGAGCAGCGCCGCCTCAGACATGCTCAGCTTGCTGGCGGGTTTATTAAAATAGCGTTGTGATGCAGCTTCGACACCAAATACCCCGTCGCCAAACTCGGCAACGTTGAGATACACGGTCAGAATGCGCTTTTTGCTCCAGACCGTTTCCATGCCCAGGGTGAGCCCCGCTTCCAGCCCCTTTCGCACCCAGCTGCGGCCGTCCCACAGAAACAGATTTTTGGCCGTCTGCTGCGACAAGGTTGACGCGCCGCGCACGCGGTTTTCATGGCGTTCGTTATGCGCCAGCGCCTTCTCAATGGCCGCAACGTCGAACCCCCAGTGCTCAGGGAATTTCTGATCCTCCGCTGCGATGACCGCCAGCCCCATAAACGGAGAGATCTCGTCCATGCTTACCCAGTCAGAATGGGCAACATAGCCGAAATCGCCGCTGAGCCACGCGCCGAGCTGACGCTCAACCATCACGGCAGAGAACGGGACCGGCATAATGCTGAACACGGCCAGCCCGCCTCCCCAGAACACCGCCATGACGAGAACGATGCGTAGAAGAAGGCGTTTCACCCATGCGCCTGCGGAAAACGGACGCCTCATTCCGTCAGCACCAGCACGCGGGCGACCAGTTTTTCAATGCCCACGGCGGCTTCCGCGATATTCTTCGCCAGCATATACGCAGGCGTGGTGACAATCTTGTTATCTTCATCAACCACAATGTCATCCACCGGGCACGGAACGTGTTCGCCCCCCATTTCTTCGACAATCTCTGCGGTATCAATATCCGTCCCGATGGTCACGCGCAGCGGGAAATCAAAAATTTTAGGCAACATCGCCGGTGCGATACAGATAAAGCCCAGCGGTTTCCCTGCCGCATGCATGGCCTGCGACAGCGCTTTGAGATGAGGATCGATCTGACACTCCGCGCCCTGCGCGGCAAAGGTACTGAGATTTTTGGCTGCGCCAAACCCACCTGGCACAATGAGCGCATCAAGCTCTGCAGGGTCTGCCTGAATAAGAGGATGGATGTCACCTCGCGCAATGCGCGCGGCTTCAATCAGCACGTTACGGGTTTCCGCCATCGGCTCACCGGTCAGATGGTTAATCACATCCGCCTGATTTTTGTCTGGCGCAAAACAAATCACCTCGGCTCCCTGCTTAGCCAGGGCCAGCAGCGTGATGACGGCTTCATGTATCTCAGAGCCATCGTAAACACCGCATCCGCTTAGCACGACACCAATCTTTTTCATCATGACAATCCTTTTCTGCAACTTGCTGAAGCACATTAATAATTTTGATTAAAACGCTATGCTTCACACATTTCACTGATTCATGTAACAAACCATTTAAGATTTGCTATCTTATCTGCGTGCGGCCTAAATTTTTCAGGCAGCGCCCTTTCAAAAATAACGTTTAAAAACAGGCGCAGCCACGATTTCCCTGGTGTTGGCGCAGTATTCGCGCACCCCGGTTAATCCGGGGTCATTTTTTTCTGGCGTCAACCCAGGCTTTTAGCACCGCCACATCGTTTTGCCATTCCTGTTTCATCTCTTCAACCCAATCACCCACGTTATCTTCCCATGCAGGTAAATCAGGCGACTGAATCTGTTGCCCCAACTGCTGCAGATGGCGTAAGCCAACCGAGCCGGCGGCACCTTTGATTTTATGCCCTTCTTCCACGATCCCCTTCTGGTCACGGGCCGTCAGGTTGGATTCCAGCACGCTCAGATAGCCCGGCATCATTTTTTCGAACACCGCCAGACCGTCGGTAATCAGTTTCGGCCCCACCAGATCGATGTACTGTTCCAGCATCGCGGTATCGAGTATCGTTTGGGCTTTTGCGCTATCAACAGACGTCATGGTGCTCTCCTCTTCATCATGGGTATCCCAGAACTTTTTGATCATAGCGGTCAGAGCAGGCACCGCCAGCGGCTTGCTGAGTACATCGTCCATACCGGCATCGAGATACTCTTTTTTATCTTTCAGCACGTTCGCCGTCAGGGCAACCAGCGGCGGCAGTTCGTCGGCCGCGTACTGACGCGTCAACTCGCGCGAGATATCCAGCCCGGTCATATCCGGTAATTGAATATCCAGCAGAACAAGATCGTATTCGCCTGGTTTAAACATCTCCAGCGCGGCTTTGCCGGTCATCGCGACATCCACGCTGTTGCCCAGTTTTTCCAGTACAGAGCGCGCCACAATTACGTTCAGCTCAATATCTTCGACCAGCAGGACGTGCAGGGCAGGCAGCGGCATATCGTCATTTTCAAAGGTATCCTCTACCTCTTCCGCCACCGCAGGGGCATGGACCGTCAGCGTGAAGGTTGACCCTTTGCCAGGCTGGCTGGCAACGGTGATATCGCCGCCCATACTCTTCGCCAGACGTTTAGAGACCGCCAGGCCAATGCCCGTACCGGTGGCCGGTTTCCCACCGTTGCTGTCCTTCACCTGATAGTACATGGCGAAGATTTTGTCCTGCTCCTCCAGCGGAATACCCATCCCGGAGTCTTCCACCTCGAAGTGCAGCATGTCACCTTCGTCATAGCGGATACGCACCGCAACCTTTCCTTTCTGGGTAAATTTCACCGCGTTGCTGATCAGGTTCCACAGGATCTGGCGCAGTCGCGTGCCGTCCGTCACCACTTTATGCGGCAGCGGCAGGGTTGGCTCCATGACAAAGCTCAGTCCCTTCTGCTGCGCCTGCAGGCCAGACAGGTTTTCCAGATCGGCAAGGAAGCTGGTGAAATCCACAGGCTGGTTATCAAGCTGAACTTTACGGCGCTCCATCTTATCCATATCAATAATATCGTTGAAGATATTACCCAGCGTGACCGCTGAAACATGGATAGTCTTGAGGTATTTTTCCTGCTCTGCGGTCAGGTCGGTATCCAGCAGAATACGGCTCAACCCGACGATGCCGTTAAGCGGCGTACGCAGCTCGTGGCTGATGGTGGAGATAAAGGTGGTCTTGTCGCGGCTGGCGCGCTCCAGGGCATCCTGATAGCGCTTACGCTCGGTGATGTCGCGGCCAAAGCCCATCAGGCCGTGGCGTTTCCCCACGCGGTCATAGTAGGGCACCTTACGGATCTCAAAGCAGGCTTTGCGCCCGTCCGGGTAATCCAGCCACTGTTCATAGGTCAGCGAGACGTTATGACGGAAGACTTTTTCGTCGGTCTCCATGACCTTGGCCGCCGCCTCTTCAGAGTAAACGTCCTGCGGCTTCAGGTGTATCAGCTGCTTCTCGCTTTTCCCGGTGAGCAACTCCATCGCCCGGTTACAGCCGGAAAACTCTTTATCTTCATTACGGTAGAACACCAGATCCGGCGACGCATCCAGGAACGATCGCAGGAAAGAAGATTGCTGCTCAAGCTGGATCTGCGTGACCTCGCGCTCTTTCATTTCGATTTTCAGCTGCTCCAGGGTGGCCTGACGCTCGGCCTCCGCTTTCTCACGATCTGAAATCTCCTGATTCAGCTGCGCAATGTTGTCTTTGAGCTGGACGTTGAGCTTCAGGTCGCGCTCGCGCATCTCTTCCAGCTTATCCACCAGCTTAGACAAACGCTGACGGGACTCTTCCAGCTGTTCAACCACCACGGAAAGGAAATAGACCGCCCAGGGAGTAATAAGCAAGCCAAAGAAGATAGAGCGGATGACGTCGATACTCTCGACCTGACCATGCAGAACCATGGTAACCGCCATTTGCACGACAATGGCCAGAACGACCAGCGCCAGCGCAAGCAGCATGGAAAAACGCACCAGCCCAAGCTTCATCATCAGGTCGACGTAATACTGGGCAAGCATTCGAATTTGCTTCATAGAGGATCCCTTCACGACGTTATCGCTCAATAATACTCAAATTCGCGGCGGGACGTTGAAGGTTGTGAGAAAAAGTGCGGGGTGAAACAGGAGATTAGCCTCGCTCCCGGGTAACCGGAAGCGAGGCGAGGTCAATCAGGAGCGTTTCAACAGCAGCCAGAGACTGATCAGGAGGAAGCTGGCGCTTGGCAGCAGCGCACCGATAATCGGCGGAATGCCATAAACCAGCGTCAGCGGACCGAAGATCTGATCGAGCACGTAGAACACAAAGCCGAAGCTGATGCCGGTCACGACGCGGACCCCCATCGGCACGCTGCGCAACGGACCGAAGATAAACGACAGCGCCATCAGCATCATTACCGCCACGGACATCGGCTGGAAGATTTTGCTCCACATGTTGAGCTGATAGCGTCCCGCATCCTGTCCGCTCGACTTCAGGTATTTCACATAGTTGTGTAAACCGCTGATGGAGAGCGCGTCAGGATCCAGCGCCACGACGCCGAGCTTATCGGGCGTCAGGTTGGTTTTCCACGTACCGGTTACCGTCTGAGAACCCGTAATCTGTTTCGGATCGGTCAGGTCAGATTCATCAACCTGGGACAACCGCCACTGCTTATGTTCGGCGTCAAACTTCGCCGAAGAGGCGTGGCGAACGGACTGCAGACGGCGCTGGTCATCGAAAGCGTAGATGCTCACTCCGCCCAGTTCATCATTCCCCTTCACCCGTTCGATGTAGACGAAGTTTTTACCGTCTTTCGCCCATAAACCTTGCTGAGTCGAGAGCAGTGAGCCGCCGTACATCGCCTGAGCACGGTAGTTACGCGCCATCTGTTCGCCCTGCGGCGCGACCCACTCGCCAATCGCCATGGTCAACAGCACCAGGGGGATGGCGGTTTTCATTACCGACAGCGCGACCTGCATACGGGTAAAACCCGAAGCCTGCATAACGACCAGCTCACTGCGCTGCGCCAGCATCCCCAGCCCCAGCAGCGCCCCCAGCAGGGCCGCCATCGGGAAGAAGATCTGCACATCTTTCGGCACGCTGAGCAGGGTATACATCCCCGCGCCCAGCGCGTCATAGCTCCCCTGCCCGGCTTTTTTCAGCTGATCGACAAATTTGATAATGCCGGAGAGGGACACCAGCATGAACAACGTCATCATGATGGTGGTAAAAATGGTTTTACCGATATAGCGATCAAGAACGCCAAACGCCTGCATTAGATGGCTCCTTTACGCGATAATCGGGCACGTATGCGGCGCACAGGCACCGTATCCCACAGGTTTAACCCCAGCGCCAGTAAGATGTACAGGCTGTTAACGAACCATGTCCAGACCATAGGGTCCAGCTTACCCTTCGCGCCGTTGGAACGAATCGAGGTTTGCAGCAGGAAATAGATCAGGTAAAGCAGCATCGCTGGCAGCATAGAGAGCACGCGTCCCTGACGCGGGTTCACCACGCTCAGCGGAACGACAATCAGCGCCATCATAAACACGGTGAAGACGAGCGTAACACGCCAGTGGAACTCAGCACGCGCTCGGTTGGTATCGGTATTCCAGAGGGTACGCATGTCCATTTGCTCGGTATCCGTTGGATCGAGCGCCACGGTCTGATGGCCGATAATGGCCTGATAGTTCTGGAAATCCGTAATGCGGAAGTCACGCAGCATCGCGGTGCCTTCGAAACGGGTGCCTTTGTTCAGCGTCACAACCTGAGAACCATCTTTGCGCTGAGCAAGCTGACCGGAGTCGGCAACCACCACAGAAGGACGCGCGTTACCTTTAGGACGCAGCTGCGCCAGGAAGACATCGTTGAATTTGCTGCCGTCAACGCTCTCAATAAACAGCACGGAGTTTCCGTCGGTTGCCTGCTGGAACTGTCCCTGGGCTAACGCCGCCATGCCGGGGTTGGCTTTCGCTTCGGCCAGCACTTCGTCCTGATGGCGAGAAGACAGAGGACCCGCCCACATCACATTCACCGCCGCAACGATACCCGTGAACAGCGCCAGTATCATGGCGGCTTTGACCAGCACCGCTTTGCTCAGGCCACAGGCATGCATCACCGTGATTTCACTCTCGGTGTAGAGTTTCCCAAGCGTCATGAGCAGGCCAAGGAAAAGACTTAGCGGCAGGATAAGCTGCGCCATTTCCGGGATCCCTAAACCAAGCAGGGAAAGCACCAGATTTGTTGGAATTTCGCCGTCAACGGCCGCACCGAGGATCTTAACCAGCTTCTGACAGAAAAAAATCAGCAGCAGGATGAAGAGGATCGCCAGTTGGCTTTTGAGCGTCTCCCGCACCAGATATCTTATGATTATCACTTTAAATACGCCCGTAAAAACCCGTCTCTTTGCTGGAAAATCGCTTGTTTCATGGCTTAAACGTCATTTATTCTCTTGAGTCGTCGAAATCATCGCTAAGATTAAAACATCCGGCGGATTCACGCTTCAGGACTTTTTCTGACGTGTCGAAACCGTAGTAACGTAAGATTAACACGAAGTCACCACAACAGCGGACATGAGTTACGAAAGGTTTCAATTCTATCCGTAGCCGCCGCCGTTGTCTTTAAGATTCAGGAGCGTAGTGCATGGAGTTCAGTGTAAAAAGCGGTAGCCCGGAGAAACAGCGGAGTGCCTGCATCGTTGTGGGCGTCTTTGAACCACGCCGACTCTCCCCGATCGCCGAACAACTCGATAAAATCAGTGACGGCTATATTAGCGCCCTGCTGCGCCGTGGCGAACTGGAAGGCAAACCTGGGCAGACGCTGTTACTGCACCATGTTCCGAACGTACTGTCAGAGCGCATTCTGCTGATTGGCTGCGGCAAAGAACGCGAGCTGGATGAACGTCAGTACAAGCAGGTGATTCAGAAAACCATCAATACGCTGAATGATACCGGTTCAATGGAAGCGGTATGCTTCCTGACCGAGCTGCACGTTAAAGGGCGTAACACCTACTGGAAAGTGCGTCAGGCAGTCGAAACGGCAAAAGAGAGTCTGTACAGCTTCGATCAGCTGAAGACCAATAAAAGCGAGCCGCGTCGTCCGCTGCGTAAAATGGTCTTTAACGTGCCAACCCGTCGCGAGCTGACCAGCGGCGAGCGCGCCATCCAGCACGGTCTGGCGATTGCCGCCGGTATTAAAGCGGCAAAAGATCTCGGCAACATGCCGCCGAACATCTGTAACGCCGCTTACCTCGCCTCTCAGGCGCGCCAGCTGGCCGACGCCTACAGCAAAAACGTGATTACCCGCGTCATCGGCGAACAGCAGATGAAAGAGCTGGGAATGCACTCTTACCTGGCGGTGGGTAACGGCTCTCAGAACGAATCCCTGATGTCGGTTATCGAGTACAAGGGCAACCCGGCCGAAGACGCGCGCCCTGTCGTGCTGGTCGGTAAAGGCCTGACCTTCGATTCCGGCGGTATCTCCATCAAGCCTGCCGAAGGCATGGATGAGATGAAATACGACATGTGCGGCGCGGCGGCGGTTTACGGCGTGATGCGCATGGTCGCGGAACTTCAGCTGCCGATCAACGTGATCGGGGTCCTGGCGGGCTGCGAAAACATGCCCGGCGGTCGCGCGTATCGCCCGGGTGACGTCCTGACCACCATGTCTGGCCAGACGGTAGAAGTGCTGAACACCGACGCCGAAGGCCGTCTGGTACTCTGTGACGTGTTGACCTACGTTGAGCGCTTCGAGCCAGAAGCGGTCATTGACGTCGCCACCCTGACCGGCGCCTGTGTGATTGCCCTTGGCCACCACATTACCGGCCTGATGTCGAACCACAACCCGCTGGCGCACGAGCTGATTAGCGCCTCGGAGCAGGCCGGTGACCGCGCATGGCGTCTGCCGCTGGGTGACGAATATCAGGAGCAGCTGGAGTCTAACTTCGCGGATATGGCGAACATTGGCGGACGTCCTGGCGGGGCGATCACCGCGGGATGCTTCCTGGCGCGCTTCACCCGCAAGTACAACTGGGCGCACCTGGATATCGCGGGCACCGCATGGCGCTCCGGTAAGGCAAAGGGCGCAACCGGTCGTCCGGTGGCGCTGCTGTCGCAGTTCCTGCTCAATCGTGCGGGTTTTAACGGCGACGAGTGATATAAAGTGCCGGGTGGCGGCTTCGCCTTACCCGGCCTACACGCCACTCAACCGTAGGCCGGGTAAGCGAAGCGCCACCCGGCTTTGCATTTAAATCCACGACAAGAAGCCCCATATATGAAGAATGCAACGTTCTACCTTCTGGACAACGACACCCATCAGGATGGACTCAGCGCCGTCGAACAGCTGGTGTGTGAAATTGCCGCAGAACGTTGGCGCGCAGGCAAACGCGTGTTGATAGCCTGTGAAGATGAGCAGCAGGCGATTCGTCTCGATGAAGCGCTGTGGGCCCGCCCGCCTGAGAGCTTTGTTCCGCATAACCTGTCAGGCGAAGGGCCACGCGGCGGGGCGCCGGTGGAAATTGCCTGGCCGCAAAAGCGCAACAGCAGCGCGCGCGACATTCTGATTAGCCTGCGGATAGATTTTGCAGATTTTGCCACCGCTTTCACAGAAGTGGTAGACTTTGTCCCTTACGAAGAATCCTTGAAACAACTGGCGCGCGAACGCTATAAAGCGTACCGCCTGGCTGGTTTTAACCTGAATACGGCAACCTGGAAATAATGGAAAAGACATATAACCCACGCGATATCGAACAGCCGCTTTACGAGCACTGGGAACAGCAGGGCTATTTCAAGCCTAACGGCGACGAAAGCAAAGAGTCCTTCTGCATCATGATCCCGCCGCCGAACGTCACCGGCAGTTTGCATATGGGTCATGCTTTCCAGCAGACCATCATGGACACCATGATCCGCTACCAGCGCATGCAGGGCAAAAACACCCTGTGGCAGGCGGGGACTGACCACGCGGGTATCGCGACCCAGATGGTGGTTGAGCGTAAAATTGCCGCTGAAGAAGGGAAAACCCGCCACGACTACGGTCGCGACGCGTTCATCGACAAAATCTGGCAGTGGAAAGCGGAATCTGGCGGCACCATTACCCGTCAGATGCGCCGTCTCGGCAACTCCGTGGACTGGGAGCGCGAGCGCTTCACCATGGATGAAGGCCTTTCCAACGCCGTGAAAGAAGTCTTCGTCCGCCTGTACAAAGAAGACCTGATTTACCGCGGCAAACGCCTGGTTAACTGGGACCCGAAACTGCGCACCGCGATTTCCGATCTGGAAGTGGAAAACCGCGAGTCCAAGGGCTCCATGTGGCACATCCGCTATCCGCTGGCCGACGGCGCAAAAACCGCTGACGGTAAAGATTACCTGGTGGTCGCGACCACCCGTCCGGAAACCCTGCTGGGCGATACCGGTGTGGCCGTTAACCCGGAAGATCCGCGTTATAAAGATCTGATTGGCAAATTCGTGGTGCTGCCGCTGGTAAACCGCCGTATTCCGATTGTGGGCGACGAACACGCCGACATGGAAAAAGGCACCGGCTGCGTGAAAATCACCCCGGCGCACGACTTCAACGACTATGAAGTGGGCCGTCGTCACGCCCTGCCGATGATCAACATTCTGACCTTCGACGGCGATATCCGTGAAAGCGCAGAAGTGTACGACACCAAAGGCAACGAATCCGACGTCTATTCCAGCGACATCCCGGCTGAGTTCCAGAAGCTGGAACGTTTTGCCGCGCGTAAAGCCATCGTGGCTGCTGTTGACGCACTCGGCCTGCTGGAAGAGATCAAACCTCACGACCTGACCGTGCCATACGGCGACCGTGGTGGCGTGGTTATCGAGCCAATGCTGACCGACCAGTGGTACGTGCGTGCCGACGTGCTGGCGAAACCGGCAGTGGAAGCGGTTGAAAACGGCAGCATTCAGTTCGTGCCGAAGCAGTACGAAAACATGTACTTCTCCTGGATGCGCGATATTCAGGACTGGTGTATCTCCCGTCAGCTGTGGTGGGGTCACCGTATCCCGGCATGGTACGACAACGAAGGCAACGTGTACGTTGGCCGCAGCGAAGATGAAGTGCGCCAGGAAAACAACCTGAGCGCTGACGTTGCCCTGCGTCAGGACGAAGACGTGCTGGATACCTGGTTCTCCTCCGCGCTGTGGACCTTCTCCACCCTCGGCTGGCCAGAAAACACCGACGCGCTGCGTCAGTTCCACCCAACCAGCGTGATGGTGTCCGGCTTCGACATTATCTTCTTCTGGATTGCCCGCATGATCATGATGACCATGCACTTCATCAAAGACGAAGACGGCAAGCCGCAGGTTCCGTTCCATACCGTCTACATGACCGGTCTGATCCGCGACGACGAAGGCCAGAAGATGTCCAAATCCAAGGGTAACGTCATCGACCCGCTGGATATGGTTGATGGTATCTCTCTGGAAGAGCTGCTGGAAAAACGCACCGGCAACATGATGCAGCCGCAGCTGGCGGAGAAAATCCGCAAGCGCACCGAGAAACAGTTCCCGAACGGGATTGAGGCTCACGGTACCGACGCCCTCCGCTTCACCCTGGCAGCGCTGGCCTCGACCGGCCGTGACATCAACTGGGACATGAAGCGTCTGGAAGGTTACCGTAACTTCTGTAACAAGCTGTGGAACGCCAGCCGCTTTGTGCTGATGAACACCGAAGATCAGGATTGCGGCTTCAACGGCGGCGAGATGACCCTCTCCCTGGCCGACCGCTGGATCCTGGCGGAATTCAACCAGACCGTGAAAGCGTTCCGCGAGGCGCTGGACAGCTACCGCTTCGATATCGCGGCGGGCATTCTGTATGAATTCACCTGGAACCAGTTCTGTGACTGGTATCTGGAGCTGGCGAAGCCGGTCATGAACGGCGGCACTGAGGCGGAACTGCGCGGCACGCGCAACACGCTGATTACCGTTCTGGAAGGCCTGCTGCGCCTGGCGCATCCGGTTATTCCATTCATCACCGAGACCATCTGGCAGCGCGTGAAGGTGATTGCAGGCATCAACGCCGACACCATCATGCTGCAGCCGTTCCCGGCATTCGATGCGGCTAAGGTTGATGAAGCGGCGTCTGCGGATACCGAGTGGCTGAAGCAGGCGATCGTGGCGGTACGTAACATTCGTGCTGAAATGAACATCGCACCGGGCAAACCGCTGGAGCTGCTGCTGCGCGGCTGTAGCGAAGCGGCCGTTCGTCGCGTCACCGAGAACAACACCTTCCTGAAAACCATGGCGCGTCTGGAAAGCATCACCGTGCTGCCTGCTGATGACAAAGGTCCGGTTTCCGTGACCAAAATCATCGACGGCGCCGAGCTGCTGATCCCGATGGCGGGTCTGATCGACAAAGACGCTGAGCTGGCTCGTCTGGCGAAAGAAGTGGCGAAAGTCGACGTGGAAATTGGCAAAATCGAAAGCAAGCTGGCGAACGAAGGCTTTGTTGCCCGCGCGCCGGAAGCGGTCATCGCGAAAGAGCGTGAGCGTCTGGTTGCCTTCGCCGATGCGAAGACCAAGCTGATTGAGCAGCAGGCGGTTATCGCTGCCCTGTAATGCTTTTACCCCTTACGCTTCAGGGCGTAAGGGGTAACCTTCCTGAAAACTCCTCGCTTGCACTCCCCTTTCTGCGGTGCTATTAACAGCAGTTATGTGTCAATTTTTGTAATGAGTAATGCTATGAGCGTGATTACCCCCGTCGCGACGACGATGCGCCGGATCGCTGAGCAGGATAACCCGGCTATCGCCGCCGTTATTCGCACCGTTTCTGCCGAATATGGACTGACGGCTGACAAGGGCTACACGGTTGCCGACCCGAATCTGGACGCGCTTTTCCAGCTCTACAGCCAGCCTGGTCATGCCTACTGGGTCATCGAGCAGAACGGCCAGGTCGTGGGCGGCGGCGGCGTGGCGCCCCTCAGCTGCAGCGAGCCGGATATCTGCGAACTGCAGAAAATGTATTTCCTGCCAACGGCACGCGGACAAGGACTGGCAAAAAAGCTGGCGCTGATGGCGCTGGACCACGCGCGCAAGCAGGGTTTTACCCGCTGCTACCTTGAAACGACCGCCTTCCTCAAAGAGGCCATCGGCCTGTATGAACATCTGGGCTTTGAGCATATCGATGCGCCGCTGGGCTGTACCGGCCACGTTGATTGCGAAGTCAGAATGCTGAAAAGTCTGTAACTTTCGTTCCTGCCCTCTTCTGTTAAGCGGCTGTAAACTGAATGCTCTACACTCTCAGTTCACACCACAACGGGGGAAACACGATGTCGAAGATAAAAAGCTACGCCGCACCGCAGGCGGGTGCAGAACTTGAGCTGTACGAGTACGATGCGGGCGAACTAAAAGCAGAAGACGTCGAAGTACAGGTTGATTACTGCGGGATCTGCCACTCGGATCTCTCGATGATCGACAACGAATGGGGCTTCTCCAGCTATCCGCTGGTTGCCGGGCACGAAGTTATTGGTCGCGTCGTGGCGCTCGGTAGCGCCGCGCAGGACAAAGGGCTCAAAGTGGGCCAGCGCGTGGGCATTGGCTGGACGGCACGCAGCTGCGGTCACTGCGATGCCTGTATCAGCGGCAATCAAATCAACTGCCTCGAGGGCGCCGTTCCCACCATTCTCAACAAAGGTGGTTTTGCCGATAAACTGCGCGCCGACTGGCAATGGGTTATCCCGCTACCGGACAGCATTGATATCGAATCCGCCGGTCCGCTGCTGTGTGGCGGCATCACCGTCTTCAAGCCGCTGCTGATGCACCATATCACCGCTACCAGCCGCGTCGGCGTCATCGGTATCGGCGGACTGGGGCATATTGCCATTAAGCTGCTGCACGCGATGGGCTGTGAAGTCACGGCGTTCAGCTCGAACCCGGCGAAAGAGAAAGAAGTGCTGGCGATGGGGGCGGATAAAGTGGTGAACAGCCGCGATCCGCAGGCGCTGAACGCGCTGGCGGGCCAGTTTGACCTGATCATCAACACCGTTAACGTCGATCTCGACTGGCAGCCGTACTTTGAAGCGCTGGCCTACGGCGGTAACTTCCACACCGTGGGTGCGGTAATGAAGCCGCTGCCGGTTCCGGCGTTTACCCTGATCGGCGGAGATCGCAGCATCTCCGGTTCTGCAACCGGTACGCCTTACGAGCTGCGCAAACTGATGAAATTCGCCGGACGCACCAAAGTGGCGCCGACCACCGAACTGTATCCGATGTCAAAAATCAACGAAGCGATCCAGCACGTGCGCGACGGCAAAGCCCGCTACCGCGTGGTGCTGAAAGCAGATTTCTGATGTGAGTTTGCCGGGTGGCGGCTTCGCCTTACCCGGCCTACTTTCACTGCTGCGCCAATACGTTAAATACTTCCGCTACCGCGACCGCTCCCGGATCCATCACTCCATCCAGGTTATCTTTATTGACATACGACGAGCGTCCCGCGCCGGCTTTCGCCATCTTCGACGTTGCTTCTGCGCCCTGCTGCGCGGCCTGCGCTGCCGCCTGAATATTGCCTTTCTGTAACGCCTCCAGCGCCGGTTGCAGCGCATCGATCAGCGTGCGATCGCCGAGATCTGCCCCGCCGTACTGCTTCATCTGCGTAAGTCCACTGAGCAAGGCCTCCGGGAGCGTCTGACCATCGTGAAGCTTTTGCCCGGCCGCGGTAAAGAAGATCGACATCAGCACGCCGCTCGACCCGCCCATTACCGTAGCCAGCCGCTCGCCAACCAGTAACAGCAGCTTAGGCACGTCATTAAGCGGGAGCGCGTTCTCCTCCAGGCGCTGCGCAATATCCCACGCCCCTTGCGCAAAGGTAGAGCCGGTATCGCCATCCCCCACTTTAGCATCCAGCGCGTTCAGGCGGTTTTCGAGCTGGAGCAGCGTTGTCGACACGGAGGAGACAAACGCACGCACCTGTGGATTGTCAGACGGGGTATACTCCACACGGTCATGAATGGCGCTATGCGCCACGGTGCGCAGTGGCGCAAACGCGACGGGCTTCTGCCAGCCCAGCGTCTCGACGTCGGCGTGAATCGCCTTTTCAAAGAAATCGTTGAGCTTCAGCAGCGTCAGAGAAAAGCCTTTCATATCCAGCGCGCTGACCAGCGGCGCAGGGCCAATCAGGTACGCGATATTCTCTTTCAGCGCCGAGTGCGCCAGCTCTTTGGTCAGCAGCGCCATCTCCAGCGCCGATACGCCGCCAAGATTGTTAATCAGCACCGCAAAACGCCCCTCCCCCGCCTGCGCGCGTAACGGCGTCACCAGGGTGTCGATAATGGCTTTGCTGTTTTGCGTATCCACCACGGAAGCCCCGGGCTCGCCGTGAATGCCCAGGCCCAGCTCGACATGGCCTTGCTTAATGCGCCCCTCTTCATCGTCGCTGCCCGGCAGGTTGCACGTTTGCATCGCTACGCCCAGGCTCCAGAGGTTATCGCAGGCCTGTTGCGCAATATCCCGCACCTCGCTCAGGGATTTCCCCTGTTCCGCCGCATAGCCCGCAATCTTGTGCACCAGCGCCGTGCCGGCAATACCGCGCGGCTGCTTGTTATCCGGCAGCGCGATATCGTCCGCCACAATCACCATCTCCACCTTCAGGCCGTAGCGTTTGGCCTTTTCAGCGGCCAGGCCGAAGTTCAGGCGGTCGCCGGTGTAGTTTTTGACGATCAGCAGACAGCCGCGATCGCCCGTGACCGCGACGATGGCATTCAGTACCGCATCCACGCTCGGCGAGGCAAACAGATCGCCGCACACTGCCGCCGTCAGCATCCCTTTGCCAACAAACCCGGCGTGTGCGGGTTCATGGCCTGAGCCGCCGCCGGAAATTACCGCCACGCGGCTTTTATCCCAGTCGCCGCGCGCGACGATCCGGATGGCCGGATCGATATCAAGCTTGACGAGATTGGCATGTGGCGCAGAGAGCAGTATGCCTTCAATGGCATCGTTGACCAGCTGTTTGCGATCGTTAAAGAAGAATCTGGACATAGTTTCCCACTATTTTGTGAACCGTATGCAAAAGCATAGTCCGCGCTGGATAATGCGCCGCAAAGTCAGCAATTTACTCAGCCGTTTTACCGTCAGGTTGCCTATACTCCACCCAGGACTACGAGAGGAAGCGCATCATGAGTACACCATTGTTAATTGCCCGGACGCTGGAAAAAGAGCTCTATTTACTGCCCACGATGGCGAACCGCCACGGTCTGATCACCGGCGCGACCGGGACGGGGAAAACCGTCACCCTGCAAAAGCTGGCGGAGTCGCTTTCAGAGATTGGCGTACCGGTCTTTATGGCTGACGTAAAAGGCGATTTAACCGGTGTGGCTCAGGAAGGGACCGCCTCTGAAAAACTGCTCGAACGGTTGAAGAATATCGGCATCACGGACTGGACGCCGCACGGTAACCCGGTGGTGGTATGGGACATCTTCGGTGAAAAAGGCCACCCGGTGCGCGCCACCGTCTCCGATCTCGGTCCCTTGCTGCTGGCCCGTTTGCTTAACCTCAACGACGTGCAGTCCGGCGTATTGAATATCATCTTCCGTATTGCCGATGACCAGGGGTTGCTGCTGCTTGATTTCAAAGATCTGCGCGCCATTACGCAGTACATCGGCGATAACGCCAAATCCTTCCAGAACCAGTACGGCAACATCAGCAGCGCCTCGGTGGGCGCAATTCAGCGTGGCCTACTGACGCTGGAGCAACAGGGTGCCGAGCACTTCTTCGGCGAGCCGATGCTGGAGATCAAAGACTGGATGCGCACCGACAGCAGCGGCAAAGGGATTATTAACATCCTGAGCTCCGAGAAGCTCTACCAGATGCCGAAACTCTACGCCGCCAGCCTGCTGTGGATGCTCTCTGAACTTTACGAACAGCTGCCAGAGGCGGGCGACCTTGAGAAGCCGAAGCTGGTGTTCTTCTTTGATGAAGCGCACCTGCTGTTTAACGATGCACCGCAGGTGCTGCTGGACAAGATCGAGCAGGTTATCCGCCTGATCCGTTCCAAAGGCGTCGGCGTCTGGTTTGTCTCGCAAAACCCGTCGGATATACCCGATAACGTACTGGGACAACTCGGTAACCGCGTACAGCACGCCCTGCGCGCCTTCACGCCGAAAGATCAAAAAGCGGTAAAAGCCGCCGCGCAAACCATGCGCGCCAATCCGGCCTTTGATACCGAAGCCGCCATTCAGGCGCTGGGCACCGGTGAAGCGCTGATCTCGTTCCTGGATGCGAAGGGCAGCCCGTCCGTAGTGGAACGCGCCATGGTCATTGCGCCTTGCTCGCGCATGGGGCCGGTGACCGACGATGAACGCAACGGCCTGATTAACCACTCACCGGTTTACGGGAAGTACGAAGACGAGGTGGATCGCGAATCTGCGTTCGAGATGCTGCAAAAAGGAGTCCAGGCGACAACGGAATCGCAGGATGCGCCTGCCGCTAAAGGGCAGTCTGTCGCCGTGGATGACGGCATTCTTGGCGGACTCAAAGACATCCTGTTCGGCAGCACCGGGCCGCGCGGCGGCAAACGCGACGGCGTAGTGCAGACGATGGCGAAAAGCGCCGCGCGACAGGTCACCAATCAGATCGTGCGCGGCATGCTGGGGAGTTTGTTAGGCGGCCGTCGCCGGTAGACGCGGAACCCACGGGCGGCCCAGCGCCGAACCCTGTACGCCGTTCTCCTGCAGGTAGCGGTCAATTTCCACCATCCCCGTCCAGCGGTTCTCACACCACAGCGGTGCCAGAAGCGTTGGACGGCGGGCGCTGGCCGAGATGCGGTGGTAGACAATCTCCGCTGGCGTGTGGCGAATCATCTCCCCCGCCGTCACCGTATAGTCCTCAAGCTCGATACCGCTTAACCGCCCGGCCTCCCAGGCTTTCGCCATAATGCTGCCCTTCACGATATGCAGCGGATGAAGCTTGATGCCGTCCACGCCGGTTTCAACGACTTTTTCCAGCGTTTCAAGGGCATGCTGTTGACCTTCTCCGGGCAGACCGACAATCAGATGTGAACAGACCTTCAGCCCGCGCTCGCGTGCCAGCCGCGTGGTGCGCTGGTAGCAGGCGAAATCATGGCCACGGTTGATACGGTGCAGCGTTTTATCATGTGCCGTTTGCAAGCCCAGCTCCAGCCAGATCTCGTAGCCTTGTTCTTTGTACTCGCTGAGCAGGTCCAGCACCGCGTCCGGTACGCAGTCCGGGCGGGTTCCCACGCACAGCCCAACGATGTTGGCCTGGCTGACGGCCTGCTGATACATCGATCGCAATACCTGCACCTCCGCCCACGTGCTGGTGTAAGCCTGAAAATAGGCCAGATACTGCTTCGCACGGTTCACCAGGCTGGCCTGATGAGCAAGCTGTTCAGCGATAGAGTTATGTTGCTGTGCTTCATCGGCAAACGACGCAACGTTACAGAAGGTGCAGCCTCCGCGCCCGATGGTGCCGTCGCGATTCGGGCAGCTAAACCCGCCGTGCAGCGTCAGCTTATGAACCTTTTGCCCGTAGCGCTGCAAAAGATCCCCACCAAACATATTGACTAATTTCTGTAACTGCATAATCTGATAGACCGTCCCGGAGAAAGGGGACAAGCCTGCCATTTTTAGCCTCTGTCGGCGATGACCTGGATCAATCGCCCCGGACGGCCTTTATCTATATGAATAAATACTCAGGATTACTGCAATTTCATTCACGCCGCATGTGATTACTTTTCCTTATGTTCTGATTGTTTTTTTCATTTATAGCGCCATCACTGAAAAACAGTGTGTTTATGCGGGTTTGCGGCCAATGCCAGATTATTGTTCTGCTATAAAACCGCTATTCAGCACGCTACATGGATAATACCGCTTTCATATAGTGAGTCAGATCACACTCCGCTGCGCTCTTTCAGGGCAATCAATCAATGTAAAATTAGTTAAATACCCTTTAAATACAGGTAGATAAACTCTCTTTAGCACATTTTTGTATAAATAAGATTGCCATTTGACCTGTGTACCAATTCCCGATAAGTTGGAAATCCGCTGGAAGCTTTCTGGATGAGCGGCCTGCTCATCATATTTATGCAGTAATTGAGATTCCCTCTGAAGCAAGTCCTCAAACTTGTTTACCTGCGCGAAAGGATGAAAAAGAGGGCGAATGCGAGGTCCGCGTATGAAACGCAAACCCCGTCGCCATGCTCTTTCTGTGCCTGTGCGCCACGGTAAAGTTCAGTGGGAAGCCCGACGAGCCTGGGGAGGTTCACTGATATGTTGTACGATAAATCCCTTGAGAAGGATAACTGTGGTTTCGGCCTGATCGCCCACATAGAAGGCGAACCTAGCCACAAGGTGGTGCGTACCGCTATTCACGCACTGGCCCGTATGCAGCACCGTGGCGCCATTCTTGCCGATGGTAAAACCGGCGACGGTTGCGGCCTGCTGCTGCAAAAACCGGATCGTTTCTTCCGCATCGTGGCGGAAGAGCGCGGCTGGCGTTTAGCCAAAAACTACGCTGTCGGCATGCTGTTCCTGAACCAGGATCCTGAAAAGGCTGCCGCCTCACGCCGCATCGTCGAAGAAGAACTTCAGCGTGAAACCCTGTCGATTGTCGGCTGGCGCGATGTGCCAACCAACGAAGGGGTGCTCGGTGAAATCGCCCTCTCCTCGCTGCCTCGTATTGAACAGATTTTCGTCAACGCGCCTGCGGGCTGGCGTCCGCGTGATATGGAACGCCGTCTGTTTATCGCCCGCCGCCGCATTGAAAAACGTCTCCAGGACGATAAAGAGTTCTACGTCTGTAGCCTCTCTAATCTGGTGAACATCTATAAAGGTCTGTGTATGCCGGCTGACCTGCCGCGCTTCTACCTGGACCTGGCGGACCTGCGTCTGGAATCGGCCATTTGCCTGTTCCACCAGCGCTTCTCCACCAACACCGTTCCACGCTGGCCGCTGGCGCAGCCGTTCCGCTACCTGGCACACAACGGTGAGATCAACACTATTACCGGTAACCGCCAGTGGGCCCGCGCCCGTACCTACAAGTTCCAGACGCCATTGATCCCTGACCTGCATGATGCCGCGCCGTTCGTGAACGAAACCGGCTCGGACTCCAGCTCGATGGATAACATGCTGGAACTGCTGCTGGCGGGCGGGATGGATATCGTGCGCGCCATGCGTCTGCTCGTGCCGCCGGCCTGGCAGAACAACCCGGATATGGACCCTGAGCTGCGCGCGTTCTTCGACTTTAACTCCATGCACATGGAGCCGTGGGACGGCCCGGCGGGCATCGTCATGTCCGACGGTCGTTTCGCTGCCTGTAACCTGGACCGTAACGGCCTGCGTCCGGCGCGCTACGTCATCACCAAAGATAAGCTCATCACCTGCGCCTCTGAAGTCGGCATCTGGGATTACCAGCCTGACGAAGTGGTCGAGAAAGGCCGCGTCGGTCCGGGCGAGCTGATGGTGATCGACACCCGCAGTGGACGCATCCTGCACTCCGCCGAAACCGACAACGATCTGAAGAGCCGCCATCCGTACAAAGAGTGGATGGAGAAAAACGTGCGTCGTCTGGTGCCGTTTGAAGATCTGTCGGATGAAGAAGTGGGCAGCCGCGAGCTGGACGATGACACCCTCGCCAGCTACCAGAAGCAGTTTAACTACAGCGCGGAAGAGCTGGACTCCGTCATCCGCGTGCTCGGTGAGAACGGCCAGGAAGCGGTCGGCTCGATGGGTGACGATACCCCGTTTGCCGTGCTCTCCAGCCAGCCGCGCATCATTTACGACTACTTCCGCCAGCAGTTTGCGCAGGTCACCAACCCGCCAATCGACCCGCTGCGTGAAGCCCACGTGATGTCGCTGGCCACCAGCATCGGTCGCGAGATGAACGTCTTCTGCGAGGCCGAAGGCCAGGCGCACCGTCTGACCTTTAAATCGCCGATCCTGCTGTACTCCGATTTCAAACAGCTCACCACCATGAAAGAGGAGCACTACCGCGCCGACACGCTCGATATTACCTTCGACGTGAACGACGCGAGCCTCGAAGAGACGGTGAATGCGCTGTGCGACAAAGCCGAACAGATGGTGCGTAACGGTACCGTGCTGCTGGTATTGTCCGACCGCAACATCGCGAAAAACCGTCTGCCGGTGCCTGCACCAATGGCGGTGGGCGCTATCCAGACGCGTCTGGTGGATAAGAGCCTGCGCTGCGACGCCAACATCATTGTTGAAACCGCCAGCGCGCGCGACCCGCACCACTTTGCCGTGCTGTTAGGCTTTGGCGCGACGGCGATCTACCCGTACCTGGCCTATGAAACGCTGGCCCGTCTGGTGGATACCCGCGCGATCGACAAAGATTACCGCGCGGTGATGCTGAACTACCGTAACGGCATCAACAAAGGTCTGTACAAGATCATGTCCAAAATGGGCATCTCGACCATTGCCTCCTACCGCTGCTCGAAGCTGTTTGAAGCGGTCGGCCTGCATGATGAGGTCGCCAACCTCTGCTTCCAGGGCGTGGTCAGCCGCATCGGCGGCGCCGGTTTTGCTGACTTCCAGCAGGATCTGGTGAACCTGTCCAAGCGCGCCTGGCTGGCACGTAAGCCGCTGGATCAGGGCGGTCTGCTGAAATACGTTCACGGCGGCGAGTATCATGCCTACAACCCTGACGTGGTGCGCACGCTGCAGCAGGCGGTTCAGAGCGGCGAATACAGTGATTATCAGCAGTACGCTGAACTGGTGAACAACCGTCCGGCGGCGACGCTGCGCGACCTCATTGCCCTGAATCCGGGTGATGAAGCGGTCAGCATTGACGAAGTCGAACCGGCATCCGAACTGTTCAAACGCTTCGATACCGCGGCGATGTCCATCGGCGCGCTGAGCCCGGAAGCCCACGAGGCGCTGGCAGAAGCCATGAACAGCATCGGTGGCAACTCTAACTCCGGCGAAGGCGGTGAAGATCCTGCCCGTTACGGCACCAACAAAGTGTCCCGTATCAAGCAGGTGGCATCCGGCCGCTTTGGCGTGACGCCAGCGTACCTGGTCAACGCCGACGTGATTCAGATTAAAGTCGCTCAGGGTGCGAAACCGGGCGAAGGCGGTCAGTTGCCGGGTGATAAAGTTACCCCGTACATCGCCAAACTGCGCTACTCGGTACCGGGCGTGACGCTGATCTCCCCGCCGCCGCACCACGATATCTACTCTATTGAGGACCTGGCGCAGCTGATTTTCGACCTGAAGCAGGTCAACCCGAAAGCGATGATCTCCGTGAAGCTGGTTTCCGAACCGGGCGTCGGCACCATTGCCACCGGCGTGGCGAAGGCCTATGCGGACCTTATCACCATCGCCGGTTATGACGGTGGTACCGGCGCAAGCCCGCTCTCCTCCGTGAAATATGCGGGCTGCCCGTGGGAACTTGGCCTGGTGGAAACCCAGCAGGCGCTGGTGGCTAACGGTCTGCGTCACAAGATCCGTCTGCAGGTGGACGGTGGCCTGAAAACCGGCCTCGACATCATCAAGGCGGCGATTCTGGGTGCGGAAAGCTTCGGCTTCGGTACCGGCCCAATGGTTGCGCTCGGCTGTAAATACCTGCGTATTTGCCACCTGAACAACTGCGCAACCGGTGTTGCGACCCAGGACGAGAAGCTGCGTAAGAATCACTATCACGGTCTGCCGTTCAAAGTGACCAACTACTTTGACTTCATCGCCCGTGAAACCCGCGAGCTGATGGCGCAGCTGGGCGTGAAGCGCCTGGTAGACCTGATTGGCCGTACCGACCTGCTGAAAGAGCTGGAAGGCTTCACGGCCAAGCAGCAGAAGCTGGAGCTGTCTAAGCTGCTGGAAACCGCGCAGCCGCATCCTGGCAAAGCGGTCTACTGCACCGAGAACAACCCGCCGTTCGACAACGGCGTGCTGAACGCGCAGCTGCTGCAGCAGGCGAAACCGTATGTGGACGACAAGCAGAGCAAAACGTTCTGGTTTGATATCCGCAACACCGACCGTTCCGTGGGTGCCTCCCTCTCCGGCTACATTGCACAGACGCACGGTGACCAGGGGCTGGCAGCCGATCCGATTACCGCACACTTCAGCGGTACTGCGGGTCAGAGCTTCGGCGTGTGGAACGCAGGCGGCGTTGAGCTGTACCTGACCGGCGATGCCAACGACTACGTCGGTAAAGGCATGGCGGGCGGTCTTCTGGCGGTACGTCCTCCGGTCGGCTCAGCCTTCCGCAGCCATGAAGCCAGCATTATCGGTAACACCTGCCTGTACGGCGCAACCGGCGGTCGTCTGTTTGCCGCGGGCCGTGCGGGCGAGCGTTTTGCGGTGCGTAACTCCGGTGCTATCACCGTGGTGGAAGGCATTGGCGATAACGGTTGTGAATACATGACGGGCGGGATTGTTTGCGTTCTGGGTAAAACCGGCGTGAACTTCGGCGCAGGCATGACGGGCGGTTTTGCCTACGTCCTGGATGAAGACGGTGAGTTCCGTAAACGCGTGAACCCTGAACTGGTAGAAGTGCTGGACGTTGACACGCTGGCCATTCACGAAGAACACCTGCGCGGTTTGATTACCGAACACGTGCAGCATACCGGTTCTTCGCGCGGCGAAGAGATCCTGGCGAACTGGCCGGCGTTCTCTGCGAAATTCGCGCTGGTTAAGCCGAAGTCCAGCGATGTTAAAGCCCTGTTGGGTCACCGTAGTCGTAGCGCAGCAGAGCTGCGCGTGCAGGCGCAGTAAGGAATTCAGATGAGCCAGAACGTATACCAGTTTATCGACCTGCAGCGTGTTGATCCGCCAAAGAAACCGCTGAAGATCCGCAAAATTGAATTTGTTGAAATCTACGAGCCGTTTTCAGAAGGCCAGGCCAAAGCACAGGCAGACCGCTGCCTGTCCTGCGGTAACCCTTACTGCGAATGGAAATGTCCGGTACACAACTACATCCCGAACTGGCTGAAGCTGGCCAACGAAGGGCGTATTTTTGAAGCCGCCGAGCTGTCTCACCAGACCAACACCCTGCCGGAAGTGTGCGGCCGCGTGTGTCCTCAGGATCGTCTGTGCGAAGGTTCCTGTACGCTAAACGACGAGTTTGGCGCGGTGACCATCGGCAACATCGAGCGCTATATCAATGATAAAGCGTTTGAGATGGGCTGGCGTCCGGACATGACCGGCGTGAAGCAAACCGAAAAGCGCGTGGCGATCATCGGCGCGGGCCCGGCGGGCCTGGCCTGTGCGGACGTGCTGACCCGCAACGGCGTGAAGGCGGTGGTCTTTGACCGTCATCCGGAGATCGGCGGCCTGCTGACCTTCGGTATCCCGGCCTTCAAGCTGGAAAAAGAGGTCATGACCCGTCGCCGCGAAATCTTCACCGGCATGGGCATTGAGTTCAAACTGAACGTGGAAGTGGGCCGCGACGTACAGCTCGACGATCTGCTGAAGGATTACGACGCCGTGTTCCTGGGCGTGGGTACCTATCAGTCCATGCGCGGTGGTCTGGAAAACGAAGACGCGCCGGGCGTTTATGACGCGCTGCCGTTCCTGATTGCCAACACCAAGCAGATTATGGGTTACGGCGAAACCGCTGATGAGCCGTTCGTCAGCATGGAAGGAAAACGCGTGGTGGTGCTGGGCGGCGGTGATACCGCGATGGACTGCGTGCGAACCTCCATTCGTCAGAATGCGGCGCACGTTATCTGTGCTTACCGTCGTGACGAAGAGAACATGCCGGGCTCTAAGCGTGAAGTGAAAAACGCACGTGAAGAGGGCGTAGAATTCCAGTTCAACATCCAGCCTCTGGGTATTGAAGTGAATGCCAACGGTAAAGTGAGCGGCGTGAAGATGGCGCGCACTGAGATGGGCGCACCGGATGCAAAAGGCCGTCGTCGCGCCGAGATCGTGGCCGGTTCTGAACACGTGATCCCGGCCGACGCCGTGGTGATGGCGTTCGGTTTCCGCCCTCACAGCATGGAATGGCTGGCGAAGCACAGCGTTGAGCTGGATTCGCAGGGCCGTATTATTGCGCCAGAAGGCAGCGATAATGCCTTCCAGACCAGCAACCCGAAAATCTTCGCCGGTGGCGATATCGTTCGCGGTTCCGACCTGGTGGTGACGGCGATTGCCGAAGGGCGCAAAGCGGCTGACGGGATACTGAACTACCTGGAAGTGTAAAAAAAAAGGGAATAAACCTTCCGGTTTATTCCCTTTGTTACCTACAGTGTAATCAAAAAAATTTCAGATATTTCAGCATGAAGGTTGCCAGCCTATCAATGCTTGAGTCAGCTGCAAGAAAAAAACAGGCATTTCATTGGCGATAGAAATAATGAAGAGCTATTTTTTACTCTCCGAAATGCTACCTCGTCAGCAGAGTCCAGGTTAAGTCACTTTCCAGTACGGTTTGATCGGTGATGCGGCTAAACGCATTGTCATCCAGCACAGGTGATAGCGTGACCCGGAAATTCATCTGCTGGCCTGAAGGCACCTGATTATTATCAACCGCAATAACCGCTTCATTATTACGCACATAAAACGGCGAAGGCGTGCCGCTTTGCGGAGTAAAACCGAGCTGATCGACCGTTTTGCCGACGGTGTAATTTTTACCGTCGATGGTCATATCATCGATTTTAACCGCCATCCCGCCAGACTGGCCGAATGTGAAGCGCCCTTTATCGCCTGCCGTCCCCTGTAACAACACCGCCATTTGCTGCGGCTGCGGGCAGTAAACATTAACGTTGAGGGTACGGTCCGCCATTTTGTGCCAGTTCTGCTGGGTTTTATCGATATTATCTCGACGCATTTCATGGTAATCCACCACCGGCTGCGAAAGCGATATTTGGCAATCTTCCGCATTTGCAGTCGCCACGAAGAAAAGTATCCCCAGCGCTGTTAATCCTACTGTTTGTTGATAATTCATCGGCATACTCCGTTTACTTCTTCATAGAAGGCGTCTTCATTGCGTTTCTCAGGAAGAGCGAAATCGAGTTTGCACAAACGATTGTTGTTGGCGTCCATGGCGTACAGCGCCGGTAACTGATCCGCATCGTTGATAAAGACATGACCATCATCAACGACCGTCACAATGTAGTTGCCCTTCTCATCCACGATTGCCAGCCCTTTTCTCAGCGGCTGACCATCGGTTTGCTTCATACGCAGCATCACACGTCGGCTGTTCAGCACCTTGAAGTCAAGCTCGCTGACTGAAGCGTGACCTGCGGCGATATATCGGGTGCCGTTTGCCAGCGTCATATTCTGCGGCAGCTTGTTGGCATCCACTTCTATACGCGAATTGCGCCACTCGTTTAGCGAAGGTACAACCGCCTGTCCCCAGGCATCGGTCCAGACCGTACCCTGTGGCGTAGCGATTTCTACCCCGCTTTTCTTCTCGCTCAGTCTGGCAATCGCAAAGGTATCGCGAATCGCATACGGCGAGAACGTCACGCCATTTTTGTGCATAGCGATGCCGCCCGCCAGGGTGGCGTTATAGTTACGCTGGTGATCACCGTTGCTGCCACCACCCACGCTCAGCTGGGTATAATGCAGGTTGGTGTTAAGGTTACCGTTGAAGCTATTATCGCTGGACGACTGGTCACGATCGGCGGCGATATAGTAGTGTGTGTTTTCGCCCAGCGAACCGCTGTTGGCCACACCGTAAGTGGTATTGTCGCCCTGCTTGCGCATGTAAGTGCTGACAGACTGCCCCGGACTCAGCGGAATGCTGACGTTGATGTACAGCATTTCATCATCCTGGTCGTCATCGACGTTGCCCACAGCGCTTTGCCAGTTGGCGGTAACGCTGGCATATTTAAATGTCTTACCCCACGACAGAAGCAGATAGCGGGAATCCTCAGAGTTCCCGCTGCTCTGGTTATAGTTGAAGCCTGCTGAGAAAACGCCTGCCAGACCGGATGAGAAACGTATGCTGCCGGAGTAGGCGTTATCGTACCCCTGATAGTCATCGTCCATCGCTTCTGCCATCTCACGGTAGCCGCCGCTGTAGTGCGTCGCGCTGGTGGAAAGCGATACATGGGAGGAAAGCGTAAGATCGCTTCCTAGCTCGGTTTTAAGTCCACTGTTGCTGTCACCAAACGACTCTTTGCTTGCCGCAACCGTCGTGGAAACAGACCAAAGATCGCTGATAAGAAAATCGGTACGACCGCCAGCTGCCTGGTAATCTTGAGCGGCAGTACCGGAGGCCAGAAGGTTCATCCACGGGAAAATGCGCCAGCCGTCGGAAACGTTCATCACCAGCGGATCGCTGTAGTCGCTATCGATGCTGCGTACCTGACCGGCAGACACGGTAAGCCCCTGCGGGCGAGAAAGATTTCGCTGCTTCACTGCGGCAGCAGGAACAATAAAGTGATTCGTGGAGCCGTCCGACTCTACGACGGAAACGTCTAAATCGACGTTGTTACGCGCAACCGGCACGTCATCCAGCGTAAATGGTCCCGCGGGCACGAGCGTACTGAAGATCAGCTGATTGTTCTGGCGAATCTCCACGCGAGCCTGGGAGGAACGGGCAATGCCTGACACGCTGACGCCGCTGCCGTCTTTTGTCAGCCCACTAGTCGGCATAAGCTGGATACCGGTAATGGGTATGCCGCTCAGCACATTAGACATGGCATTAATTTCACCGACCTGCATGGTTAACTTCTGCGGGACAAAAACATGCTCTGCGTAGGTGTAAATGCTGTCGGCATTTTTCTTGCCATTGTCATCCGTCAGGATGTAATTACTGCGAAGCGACCAGTCAAATGCGTTAAAACCCGCTTCCAGATTGGCCTGCGAATAGCGGGTTTTGTCGCTACCGCCATATTCGTTACGGGTGCTGAAAAGCGAATAGTTGAGCATCCCGGCGGCACCGCCGTGCTGGAAGTTTCGGATATCCGACGACAGGCTGTTTACCGCTTCAGGCGGCAGATACAACTCAACGGCTTCCTGGTTTGGCAACGCGTTGATCACCGCTTTCGGGTAGTCGTCGCGGATGTTGTGGCACGCCTCGCCAGCCTTCAGGGGAACTGGCATGAGGCCTGCGAAATCAAGCAGATCGTTATCAAAACACAGCACGCCGTCCTTATTGAAACGGACGGCGGCCATTCCGCGATCTTCACCATTCACTTTAACGTTCACGGAATGGGTTCCGGGCAGAAAACGCGGTGCTTCAGCGAAATAATGGTTCAAGTCGCTCGATAACCCCAGCGTTTTCATTACCCCCGTATCAAACGTCACTTCCCTTGCGAGTACGGAGGCGGAGTCAAACATCATCAGAGGCAAGGTGCCGCAGAGAACTGCGCGGACACAAAGTGCAATACGGCTTTTTTTATTCACCGTTTGATCCCTATATTATTTATTTAATTCTGAGGTAAAACTCGGCACTTCAATGCCATAACGGCTGGCTGGGAAAAACTTAACGTGGCTATCACCGCTGCTCGTTTTGTTCAACGCAGCCGTCATCGTCTCACCTGGCAGAAGGTAAGTTTTGGAAAGCGTGGCGTTTGCGCCTGAAGGTTGTAATACGACTTTTTGTGCCAGACGAACAACGTACTTACTTGGGTTGGTTACTTTTACAGAAGATCCGACCGTAGACCATTTGAGATATTTCCACGCATCCGTCACGACCCCCAGCGTAGCCGGGCGTATTAGCACTGGAATATCCTGGCGAATATTAATGCCAATTTTAATTTTTTTATCGTCATTTTTTGGTGGAATACCGTCAAATGTGACGCGTTTGAAATGCTCAACATCCAGCGGCTGCTTGCTTTGCAAAATAAAACGAAGCTGCTGCGTTTGGCCCGGCTCAAGGCGAACCACAGGCTGCGTGACGATCAACTTAAGCCCCTGGTCGTCCGGCAGGTCTACAACGTTCGTATATAATAAGGATGGGTGTGAATCCGTATTTTTTACGTTAATGGTACCGCTGTGTGTGGCTTCATCAATAATTAGCAGGCTGGTTTCTGGCACCATACCTTCTGCATGCACCACAAAATTGGCGGAAAATAAAGCGACAGTAAAAAGTGTTTTAAATATATTCGACCTTATGCATTGCATAATATTATCTCCTTGATAGCCCAACAGAACATTCCATGTTTATCGTGCTGTTAAAAAGAGAGTAAATGCAGAACATTCACTCTCTGGATTATTTTAAAATTACTTTTACTCAATAAAGTCTTACAGATAACGCAGGCTGATGGTCAACTGACCGTCAAGCTGAGTATCGTCCGTAATCGCCAGAGTTGTGGTGTCTTGAAGAGCCAGTGAAGTTGCCAGCGGGAAGGTCGCGGTCTGGAAGGCCAGCGGATCCAGAGAACCTGCAGACGCAACGGTGAAGTCACGAATATGGCTGCCCTGAGAAGAACCGTTGGTGGATTTGGTCCAGGTACCCGTCGCGTTCTGCTGATAGATTGGATCTACCGCAGCACCATCAGCCGTTACGCTGTCTACTTTAACTAGCAGAGCGTAAGAGCCAATGTTAACGCCACCCGCGGTTTTGCCCACACCGTAAGTTTGGCTAGCGCCTTTAATAATACCACCACCAAACATACCGTTTTCTACGGTCAGACCCGCGTTAGTATCAGCGCGATCGTCAACCATATTCCAGGACACTTTTGTTGCTGCGGTGCAGTTAATGGTCAGATCGATATTCTTCTGTCCCAACTGGTTGACAGCAGAAGCGTTCAGACTGCCCAAATTAATTGTACCGTAGTCAACAGTACCGCCGTTGCTTAATACTGGCGTACATGCTGCATTCGTCAGCGTACCTTTAACCTTCAGTACAGCTGAAGGGTCTGCAGCAAATGCTGAAGTCACACACAGAGAAAGCGCAGTAGCGAGTAAAACTTTTTTCACTTGTTAATCCTTAACATATGAGTAATTGCAATATTTAACCCAGTAATGATAAATACCTTTACCAGTTACTGATTGTCGTCATGCTTGTCAGCATGTGCACATAGTATTGTTTTTATAAATACATGCAATTTAGCAAAATTAACTATTCTATTAAGGATAACCACAAAATGATTTTTTCCTTATTTTATTAAGGAATTACCCAATCAAAAAAGAGATCAACATCAAAAAAATAATATTACTCAGAATTCCTCTTTACTTTTCTCATCGTTTTGATATTAGTTCACACCTCATTTATTCATGGAGTTTATAAATCTATTTAATTATTAATCAAGCAATGAAGAAACAAGAGATATAAACAATGCTTATTTAAAAATATTACAACGGTAGATTGATATAGAAATAAAAAAAGCCAGTGATATCACTGGCTTTTTACAAACGGCGCAAGCGGATTTATTTCACAACGCGTAGCGCTGGGCGACCACCGCGCGGAGGCGGATCGTCATCAGGGTCATTGTCATCTTGATGATCGGGTTTGTCGCCATCGATAATTGACATCACCGTGTCGCTTTCACGCTCATCAGATGCGTTGTCATCATTCAGGCTGGCAACGTCTTCATCATATGCCGCTTCCGGCTCGAACATGGTACCCGCACCGTTTTCACGCGCGTAGATAGCCAGCACAGCAGCCAGCGGTACGGAAACCTGGCGCGGTACGCCGCCGAAACGCGCGTTGAAGCGCACTTCATCGTTTGCCAGCTCCAGGTTACCCACCGCGCGCGGGGCGATGTTCAGTACAATCTGTCCGTCACGTGCGTATTCCATTGGAACCAGCACGCCCGGCAACGTCACATCCACAACCAGGTGCGGCGTGAGCTGGTTATCCAGCAGCCATTCATAGAAGGCGCGCAGCAGATACGGACGGCGTGGGGTAAGTTGTGACATTTCCACAGTCATTAGCCTCGGCCGAGACGCATTTCACGTTCCGGTTCAGTTAAAGATGCCAGGAAAGAGTCGCGCTCAAAGACGCGAGTCATGTAGCCCTTCAGCTCTTTCGCGCCAGGACCGCTGAACTCTACGCCCAGGATTGGCAGACGCCACAGCAGCGGTGCCAGGTAGCAATCCACCAGGCTGAATTCATCGCTCAGGAAGAACGGTTTCTGACCAAACACCGGGGCGATTGCCAGCAGCTCTTCACGCAGTTGCTTACGCGCAGCGTCAGCTTCGGCAGCGGATCCGCTGGTAATCACGTTCATCAGCGAATACCAGTCTTTTTCGATACGCTGCATGTACAGGCGGCTTTCACCACGCGCAACAGGGTAAACAGGCATCAGCGGCGGATGCGGGAAACGCTCATCCAGGTATTCCATAATGATACGGGATTCCCACAGGGTCAGCTCGCGATCCACCAGCGTCGGTACGCTTTGGCTCGGGTTGAGATCGATCAGATCCTGAGGCGGGTTATCCTTTTCCACATGCTCGATCTCAAAACTGACACCCTTCTCGGCCAGCACGATACGAACCTGATGGCTATAAATGTCAGTAGGACCAGAAAACAGCGTCATTACCGAACGTTTGTTGGCAGCGACAGCCATGAAAACCTCCAGGTATATTCAGAATTTTTACTGCTACCAGCCCAACAGGGGCCAGCCAGATGTTGTATCGCCCATCCCAGAGAAGACACATTGTTCAAGAATCGAACAAAAATCGAGTATTCACCGATATTTGGGCAGAAAATTGGATGATAGTTTACCAGATTTTGATGGCTTTGTGGTGAGGGGATTCTGGAAATGTGGAAAAAGAGAAGATATATGCATGGATATTGTGGATAACCTGCGCATTATCCATAAAAAAACCCGCCGAAGCGGGTTTTTCGCCAATCGTTCTGCGTAAGCAGAATGGATTAACGTTTGGAGAACTGTGGACGACGACGTGCTTTACGCAGACCCACTTTCTTACGTTCAACCTGACGCGCGTCACGAGTAACGAAGCCAGCTTTACGCAGTTCAGAACGCAGGGATTCGTCGTACTCCATCAGAGCGCGGGTGATACCGTGACGGATCGCACCTGCCTGACCGGAGATACCACCACCTTTAACGGTGATGTACAGATCCAGTTTTTCTACCATATCAACCAGTTCCAGCGGCTGGCGAACTACCATGCGGGCAGTTTCGCGACCGAAGTACTGTTCCAGAGAACGCTGGTTGATTACGATTTTACCACTGCCCGGTTTGATGAAAACGCGAGCTGCGGAACTTTTGCGGCGACCAGTGCCGTAGTATTGATTTTCAGCCATTGCCTATAATCCCGATTAGATGTCAAGAACTTGCGGTTGCTGTGCCGCGTGGTTGTGCTCGTTGCCTGCGTAAACTTTCAGTTTACGGAACATAGCACGACCCAGCGGGCCTTTTGGCAGCATGCCTTTAACCGCGATTTCAATCACACGCTCAGGACGGCGGGCAATCATCTCTTCAAAGGTCGCTTCTTTGATACCACCGATGTGGCCGGTGTGGTGGTAGTACATTTTGTCAGTACGCTTGTTGCCGGTAACAGCAACTTTGTCAGCGTTCAGAACGATGATGTAATCACCGGTATCAACGTGCGGAGTGTATTCCGCTTTGTGCTTACCGCGCAGGCGACGAGCCAGTTCAGTAGCCAGACGGCCCAGAGTTTTACCGGTCGCGTCAACAACATACCAGTCGCGCTGTACGGTTTCTGGTTTAGCTGTAAAAGTTTTCATTAAAAGCTTACCCAAATAATAAGTTACACGTTGGTGAACACCCAAACGTTTAGTCAGTTGAGGTTCACACGACAAAGTCCGGCAAACCTACCCCTTCGAATAGCACATGCCGACACATAGAAAGTTTCGGGAAAAAAACCTTCTCGTAACGTGGGGTCGCAAGATTATAGAGAAGTTGAGGTCAAAGATCGACCCTTAAATGTGATTCAAATCGGGTTTTTCGAGGCGGTGGAAAATGCCGGGTGGCGGCTGCGCCTCACCCGGCCTACAAGTCCCCCGTCACAGGGAGAGGGTGGCATTTATGGCATATGCTCCAGCTTCAGGTATTCCTCGCTCTGCATCTCCTGCAGGCGAGACAGGCAGCGCTGGAACTCAAACTTTAGCCGCTCCCCCTGGTAGATCTCATATAAAGGAACCTCGGCGCTAATCACCAGCTTAACGTGGCGCTCGTAAAACTCGTCCACCATCGCGATGAAGCGCCGCGCCTCGCTCTCCATCAGCCGCGTCATCACCGGCACATCCAGCACCATCACGGTGTGGAACAGACGTGAAAGCGCAATGTAGTCGTGCTGGCTGCGGGCATCAACGCACAGCGTCGTAAAGGAGACCGCCAGCGTTTGGTTTTCAACGCCGAGCGTTGGCAGCGGGCGATGGTTAATCTCGAGTTCCGGGGCGTTCTCGCGTTTTGCCCCCGCCAGCGCCAGCCAGAGTTTATCCATCTCGCGGGTGGTCTCTGCATTTAACGGCGAGAGCCACAGGTGCGCCTGGGTTAAGGTGCGCAGGCGATAATCGACACCGGCATCAACGTTCATAATGTCACAATGCTGCTTAATGGCGTCGATGGCAGGCAGGAAGCGTGCCCGCTGCAGGCCGTTGCGGTAAAGCTCATCCGGCGGAATATTCGACGTGGCCACCAGCGTGATCCCGCGGGCAAAAAGCGCTTTCATCAGGCCGCCTAACAGCATGGCATCGGTGATGTCAGACACAAAAAATTCATCGAAGCAGAGCACGTCCGTTTCCGCCTTGAACCTGTCGGCCACAATCTCCAGCGGATCGCTTTTACCCTGCAGCGCAGTCAGCTCTTCATGCACACGCAGCATAAAGCGGTGGAAGTGCAGACGCTGTTTACGCGCCCCCGGCAGGCTCTGGTAGAACATGTCCATCAGCCAGGTTTTTCCGCGACCGACCCCGCCCCACATATATAGACCGCGCACCGGCGCGTGGGCCTGTGGCGTTTTTTTTCCAAGCAACCGTCCAAATGCCGCCTTTAGCCCACCATTCTGTTCGGTTTCAGCGGGTTTGGCCGTGAGTTCCTGATAAATCATCTCCAGACGACTTACCGCCTCACGCTGTACGTCATCCGGCTGATGAGTGCCCTCGTTTAGGGCCAGTTGATATCGCGATGCAGGGGACAGGTTTTGCATAATCTTATTGTTATTCCTTCAATTAACGCTCACCAGCAGACGTGACTGATGAAAAAAAGGCCGTTCTACACTACGCGATGATACGTCAGGATTCCACTTCTACGGAAATAGCGGTTATAGTGGCATTATCAGGCACAGGCAGGAGCCGAGCCAACACCCTACGGAACAACAAGACAACGGGAGAAGTTCATGACCTGGGAATATGCGCTAATCGGTTTAGTCGTCGGCATCGTCATCGGTGCTGTGGCCATGCGTTTCGGTAATCGCAAATTGCGTCAGCAGCAGTCACTGCAGTACGAACTGGAAAAGAACAAAGCCGAGCTGGAAGAGTATCGTGAAGAGCTGGTCAGCCATTTTGCCCGTAGCGCCGAGCTGCTGGACAACATGGCGACCGACTATCGTCAGCTGTATCAGCATATGGCAAAAAGCTCCAGCAGCCTGCTGCCGGAAATGACGGCGGAAACCAATCCGTTCCGCAACCGTCTGGCAGACTCTGAAGCCGGTAACGACCAGGCGCCTGTTCAGATGCCTCGCGACTATTCAGACGGCGCGTCCGGCCTGCTGCGCGGCGGTGTAAAACGCGATTAATCGCACAACCTGAATTTATTTTACGGGCGCAGCGATTGCGCCCGTCCTTTCTTCCTGACCCCAGCTATCATTTAGTTAAACACCTCATTGTTCAGCGGTTTAAAATTCAATAACATCAACGTGTTTTTGGGGCCGTTTTTCCTTTATTCCAGGTTACGAGAGTCAACATCGATGAAGAAAAAAAACCAGCTGTTGAGCGCTATCGCGTTAAGTGTCGGGTTATCTCTCTCGGCGTCCGTCCCTGTATTTGCCGCCCTTCCCTCCCAGGTGCCTGGCCAGGCGGCCATTCCAAGCCTCGCACCCATGCTGGAAAAAGTGTTGCCTGCGGTGGTCAGCGTTCAGGTTGAGGGCACTGCGGTACAAAGCCAACGCGTCCCTGAAGAACTGAAAAAATATTTTGGCGATGAGTCTCCCGACCAGCAGGCCCAGCCTTTTGAAGGCCTGGGTTCCGGCGTCATTATTGATGCGGCAAAAGGCTACATTCTGACTAACAATCACGTCATCAGCCAGGCCGATAAAATCAGCGTCCAGCTAAACGATGGCCGCGAATTTGATGCCAAACTGATTGGCGGTGATGACCAGAGCGACATTGCGCTGTTGCAGGTACAAAACCCGAGTAACCTGACCCAGATTGCCATCGCGGACTCCGACAAACTGCGCGTCGGTGATTTTGCCGTCGCCGTGGGTAACCCCTTTGGCTTAGGGCAAACCGCCACTTCC
Organism: Enterobacter sp. CFEC122; assembly: GCF_052983755.1. Taxonomy (NCBI): domain Bacteria; kingdom Pseudomonadati; phylum Pseudomonadota; class Gammaproteobacteria; order Enterobacterales; family Enterobacteriaceae; genus Enterobacter; species Enterobacter sp. CFEC122. Next base: position 114,230 of record NZ_JBRIQR010000006.1, read on the forward strand.
GGGATCGTCTCCGCGCTGGGACGCAGCGGCCTCAATCTGGAAGGGCTGGAAAACTTTATCCAGACCGATGCCTCAATCAACCGCGGGAACTCCGGCGGGGCATTGCTTAACCTTAACGGTGAGCTGATTGGGATCAACACAGCCATTCTGGCCCCGGGTGGCGGCAGCATCGGGATCGGTTTTGCGATTCCCAGCAATATGGCCAAAACCCTGGCGCAGCAGCTCATTCAGTTCGGCGAAATCAAACGCGGGCTGCTGGGTATTAAAGGTATGGAGATGAGCGCCGATATCGCCAAAGCGTTCAACATCAACGTACAGCGCGGGGCGTTTGTCAGTGAAGTGCTGCCTAATTCCGGCTCGGCAAAAGCAGGTATCAAATCGGGCGATGTGATCGTCAGCCTCAACGACAAGCCGCTGAGCAGCTTTGCCGAGCTGCGCTCGCGGATAGCGACCACCGAACCCGGCGCCAAAGTGAAGCTGGGTCTGATCCGTGACGGTAAGCCGCTGGACGTTGAAGTGACGCTGGATAAGAGCACCTCCTCCTCTGCCAGTGCGGAGCTGATCGCCCCGGCGCTGCAGGGTGCGACGCTGAGCGATGGACAGCTGAAAGACGGTACGAAAGGCATTCGCATCGACACCGTTGAGAAGAGCAGCCCTGCCGCACAGGCCGGATTGCATCAGGAAGATGTGATCATTGGGGTAAACCGCAATCGCGTGCAGTCCATTGCCGAACTGCGCAAGGTGATGGAGAGTAAACCGGCGGTTATTGCCCTGCAGGTCATGCGCGGCAATGAGTCTATCTATATTCTGTTGCGCTAAGCATTTGCGACCCGGACATCACCGCTGCGTGTGATGTCCGGATAACTCATGTTATGCTGCAAATCGTTCCTTTTTTAACGACACGCGCATCATGCTTTTAAAGCTCTTACGTTCTATTGTCATCGGTTTGATTGTCGCTGGCCTGCTGCTGCTGGCGCTGCCGTCTTTACGTCAGTTCAATAAACTGTCGGCCCCTCAGTTCGATAGCACGGATGAAACGCCGGCCACCTATAACCAGGCCGTTCGCCGTGCCGCACCTGCCGTAGTTAACGTCTATAACCGTGGCCTGAATACCTCAGCCCATAACCAGCTGGAGATCCGCACTCTCGGCTCCGGGGTAATCATGGACGAGCGCGGCTACATTATTACCAACAAGCACGTGATAAACGATGCCGACCAGATCATCGTCGCCCTGCAGGATGGCCGCGTGTTTGAGGCATTACTCGTTGGCTCTGACAGCCTGACTGACCTCGCCGTCCTGAAGATTAACGCCACGGGCGGTTTGCCGGTCATCCCGATCAACCGTAAACGTACCCCGCATATTGGTGACGTCGTCCTGGCGATTGGTAACCCTTACAACCTGGGCCAGACCATCACCCAGGGGATTATCAGCGCGACCGGGCGTATTGGCCTCAACCCATCCGGGCGGCAGAACTTCCTGCAAACCGATGCCTCCATCAACCACGGTAACTCCGGCGGTGCGCTGGTCAACTCGCTGGGCGAACTGGTGGGCATCAACACCCTCTCGTTCGATAAGAGTAACGACGGCGAGACGCCGGAAGGGATCGGCTTTGCCATTCCGTTCCAGCTGGCGACCAAAATTATGGATAAGCTGATCCGCGACGGACGCGTGATCCGCGGCTATATCGGTATCGGTGGCCGTGAAATTGCGCCGATGCATACCCAGGGTGGCGGGATCGATCAGATCCAGGGCATCGTGGTGAACGAGGTGGCGCCAGGGGGGCCGGCGGCCAACGCGGGGATTCAGGTCAATGACGTCATTGTGTCGGTCAACGGCACGCCGGCGGTTTCTGCGCTGGAGACGATGGACCAGGTGGCAGAAATTCGCCCGGGCTCTATCATCCCTGTTGAAGTCATGCGCAACGATAAGAAACTGACGCTGCAGGTCACCATTCAGGAATACCCGGCAACGAACTGACAGGCATAAAAAAACGGAGCGATAAGCTCCGTTTTTTTGCCGGGAGACGGTTCGTATTACTTGTTAACGAACTCTTCGCCCAGGGTGATATCTTTCTTCAGCGTATCCAGCATGCCTTCCATCGCGTGTTGTTCAAACGCGCTCAGCGTACCAATGGATTTACGCTCTTCGATACCATTTTTGCCCAGCAGCAGCGGCTGAGAGAAGAAGCGAGCGTGTTCGCCATCGCCTTCAACGTAGGCGCATTCAACAACGCCTTTCTCGCCCTGCAGGGCGCGAACCAGTGACAGACCGAAACGTGCAGCCGCCTGGCCCATAGACAGGGTTGCAGAACCACCACCCGCCTTCGCTTCCACCACTTCGGTGCCCGCGTTCTGGATGCGTTTAGTCAGGTCAGCCACTTCCTGCTCGGTGAAGCTCACGCCTGGGATCTGCGACAGCAGAGGCAGGATGGTAACGCCAGAGTGACCGCCGATGACCGGCACTTCCACTTCTGTTGGCTGTTTGCCCTTCAGCTCAGCAACAAAGGTGTTGGAGCGAATAATATCCAGCGTGGTTACGCCGAACAGTTTGTTTTTGTCGTAAACACCTGCTTTCTTCAGCACTTCTGCCGCGATAGCAACGGTGGTGTTCACCGGGTTAGTGATGATACCGATGCACGCTTTCGGGCACACTTCAGCAATCTGCTGCACCAAGTTTTTCACGATGCCCGCGTTGACGTTGAACAGGTCTGAACGATCCATGCCTGGCTTACGCGCCACGCCTGCAGAAATCAGCACCACGTCGGCACCCTGCAGAGCAGGACGCGCATCTTCACCGGAGAAGCCTTTGATTTTTACAGCGGTAGGGATGTGGCTCAGGTCAACCGCCACGCCTGGGGTTACCGGAGCAATATCGTACAGGGAGAGTTCTGAGCCTGAAGGCAGTTGGGTTTTCAGTAGTAGGGCAAGCGCCTGGCCGATACCACCAGCAGCGCCGAGGACTGCGACTTTCATCCTAAACTCCTTATTATGGTTAACTTAAGTATCTGTAAATCCGTTGCGGCGACCATAATTCAGCAAGTGTTTAATTACAATTTTCGTAGCTAAAGAATTTGAGGTCGCGCGACTTTATCTCTCTTCAGAAGGCTATCTGACGACAGACGGCAACGAATTAAGAGGTGGTTACAATACACCCTGCCCCGCCACCAAAACAACATCATTTTGATAACATTTAATTTACTTTTAAGCTTATTTGCGCGGCGTGACCCAGGCATGTTTTCTGATAACGAATTCTGATAAAATCACTCCCTTTCATAACATTATTTCAGCCTGGCGCTGAGTAGATAATTTGCATAAAAATTCATCCACATGCATAATAATGTTGTTTCTATCGTCATATTCCGGGTGACTTATGCGAAGCTCGTCTAAGCAAGAAGAATTAGTAAAGGCGTTTAAAGCGCTACTTAAAGAAGAGAAATTCAGTTCTCAGGGAGAAATTGTTCAGGCGCTGCAGGAACAGGGCTTCGACAACATCAATCAGTCGAAGGTCTCCCGCATGTTAACGAAATTTGGCGCGGTACGTACCCGTAACGCCAAGATGGAGATGGTCTATTGCCTGCCGGCTGAACTTGGCGTGCCGACCACCTCCAGCCCGCTCAAGAATCTGGTTCTGGATATCGACTACAACGATGCCGTTGTGGTGATCCACACAAGCCCAGGTGCCGCACAGCTGATTGCCCGCATGCTGGACTCATTGGGTAAAACGGAAGGTATCCTCGGGACTATCGCCGGTGATGACACCATCTTTACCACGCCAGCCAGCGGTTTCTCCGTTAAAGATCTCCACGAAGCGATTCTGGTTCTGTTCGAACAGGAACTCTAATCCCCTTTCCCCGTGGCGCCGCTGCGGGGAACGTTCTGCTTCCACACCGTTTCCCCCTCTTTTTCACTGCCTCTGCCTTTGACAAATAGTGCTTTTTACCACCCATTAACATTCACCTAGTGAATGCTAAATCAAAAAATCGCACAAAAAATCAAAAGCTGATATCCATATGATTTCATTAGATATAACCAACTAAAATGTGCAAAAAACACCCAATATTATGCAATTTGGTTATAAAAAAAAGACTGGTTAACACGTAATAACAATAGAAACCATTAGTCTGGTATTAATTTTTTCCGTTATTAGTGTATACTTGATTTTGTGATGAGGGTCACGAAACAAGACCCCACTAAAAAATTCGACGAGGTAAAAATCATGAAAATCAAATCAACTGTAGCGGCGCTGAGCGTCCTGTCTGTCCTGTCATTCGGTGCCTTCGCGGCTGACGCTATCAATGCTGACCAGGCGCAATCCCGCCAGGCCATCGGTACGGTTTCTGTCGGCGCGGTCGGCACATCGCCAATGGACATGCATGAGATGCTGAACAAAAAAGCGGAAGAAAAGGGTGCGTCATCCTATCGCATCATCGAAGCGCGCTCTGGTGCACACTGGCACGCCACCGCTGAGCTGTACAAATAAGTTTGAGCAATAACTGAACACGTAAATCTCCACTCAACGGCACCAGGCATAAAAATAGCTTTTCAACCCTTCTCGCCGTTGAGCAAAAACCCTATTCAGGAGTAAAGACTATGAAAACCAAATTGATCATCGCAACCCTCGGTCTGGCATCTGTTCTCTCTTTCGGCGCAAGCGCAGCCGTACAGCAGGTGAATGCCGACCAGGCACAAAATCTGCAGCCTATGGGCAGCATCTCCGTGACGTCTGTTACCGGCTCTCCGATGGATATCCGTCACGAACTGGCTGCCAAAGCTGAAAAAGCAGGTGCCAGCAGCTATCGCGTCACCGAACTGAATCAGGGTGACCACTGGCATGCAACTGCAGAACTGTATAAATAAACCCTCGTCGTATCTCATCATACGACTTGCCCCTGGCCTGATGGTCAGGGGCTTTTTTCATTCAGTGCCGCGCGTTAAAACGCAGCTGCCCTTCCAGCTCTTCTTCCGCTTCATCGAACAGTAATATCAATGCGCCAAAACGTCTGCGCAGCTTATCGGGCAAATGGATGAACTCAATTTCCAGCGGTAGCGGCAGCAGGCTACCGGTCACCACGTCCCACAGCGTATCCAGATTTGTCACGCTTTCCCGTTCAAGATCAAACACCCGGATAAATTCACGGTAGAAGTCTTCCTGACTGTCGATCTCGTCAAAATCAAAGGTATAGGTTTTCATTGCCAGCCACCCAGTCCAGGCGAGCGGCAGATGCCGCCCTGTCTATTATAATCCCCCAATGTGAAGGGTTTTCACTTCCAGATACTCTTCCAGGCCCAGCACGGAGCCCTCACGACCCAGGCCTGACTCTTTTACGCCGCCAAAGGGCCCCAGCTCCGTGGAGACGGCACACTCGTTAATACCAATCATCCCGCTCTCGATCGCCTGCGAAACGCGGAAAACACGTGAGAGATTCTGGGTATAGAAGTAAGCCGCCAGACCGTAGGGTGTGTTGTTGGCACGCTGGATCACTTCATCTTCCGAGGTGAAACGGAAACACGCCGCAACCGGGCCAAACGTCTCTTCTTCTGCCAGCTTCATGCCTTCATGGCAGTCGCCCAGCACGGTTGGCATCCAGAAATTCCCGCCAAGCGGATGGGGCTTCCCCCCTGCCAGTACGGTTGCCCCCCGGGAGACGGCATCGTCGACATGCTCACGCACCTTGTCAACCGCAGCAGATTCAATCAGCGGTCCGACAACGACGCCCTCGTCAAGGCCATTCCCCACCTTGAGCGCCTTCACGGCATCGGCAAGTTTATTCACAAACTTGTCGTAGACGGTTTCCTGAATATAAAAACGGTTCACGCTGACGCAGACCTGCCCGGCATTGCGGAACTTGTTGGCAATCGCCCCCTTCACCGCCGCGTCGATATCTGCATCCTCAAAAACGATATACGGGGCATTTCCCCCCAGCTCCATCGAGACTTTTTTCATGGTTTCGGCAGCATTACGCACCAGCGTTTTGCCGACGGAGGTCGAGCCGGTAAAGGAGATTTTACGCACGTCTCGGCTTGCCATAATCGCATCGCTGATTTCATGGGTATTCCCGGCCACAGCGTTGAGCACGCCGTCGGGTACGCCGGCCTGTTTTGCCAGGGTGAGCAGCGCAAAGGCACTGAGCGGCGTGTTATTGGCCGGTTTGATCACTCCGGTGCACCCCGCAGCCAGCGCCGGGCCTAATTTGCGGGTGAGCATGGCCATTGGGAAGTTCCACGGCGTTATCGCCGCCACCACGCCTATGGGTTCGCGGGTCGCCAGAATGCGCGAGCCGGGTTTGATCGGCGGAATAATTTCACCGTTGGCGCGCTTGGCCTCTTCGGCAAACCACTGGATAAAGCTGGCAGCGTACTCCACCTCACCTTCCGCTTCTTTCAGCGGCTTGCCCTGCTCGGTGGTCATTAACTGCCCGAGCCAGCTTTTATTCTCAATAATCAGTTCGTACCAGCGATAAAGAATCGCCGAGCGCTCTTTCGCGGTTTTGGCACGCCAGGCCGGGAAGGCTTTGGTGGCCGCTGCGATAGCCTCTTCGGTTTGTGCTTTACCCGCTTTCGCGACTTTCGCGATGACTTCCCCGGTAGCGGGGTTAAGCACATCGAAGGTCGTGTCCAGCGTTTTCCAGATCCCGTTGACCAGATAACCGGTCTGAAAAAGGATGTGATCCTGAAGCGCCTGGGTCGTCATGTGTCCTCCCTTCCTGAAATGTAAGAACGTGCTGGAATAAGTATAGCCACAAAAAAACCGACGCTTTTGGCGTCGGTTTTTTTACTTCAGTCAGCTATCCGTGAGGGCATTCTGGTAGCGATGCAGCATCAACACCAGCCGTCCTACCGGCTCGGTCACCTGAGGTGGCGCTTCCCAGGTTTTAAGCTTCTCCTGGTAGATATCAAGCTCTGCAAGCAGCTGCGTAAAGTAGCGACGTCGTTTGTCATCACTGCTGGCGGAAAGCACGTGGTCCGCGGTACGACGCAGCTGGCGGTGCCAGGCCGACAGATCGTCGTTGATCGGCACCGGCGCATTGCGCAGACGCTGGTGTGCAATGATCATGGTCAGCGCCAGGCGGAACTTGGCAATGTCGCCCGGGAACTTGTTCAGCAGTAAAAACAGCTGCTGGTAGAGCGCGGGCAGATGGTTCTCTTTTCGACGCGCGGTGTTGGTTGTCATCGACGACACGGCGGCCGACACAAACTGGTTCAACAGCACGCGGCCCGTTCTTGCCTGCGAATTATCGCGGACCAGCAGAATCACCATCATCGCCAGGAAACAGCCCACCAGCTGACCTAACGCGCTGTCGAGGAACTGGCTGAAATGGAAGGTCATCGGGTTATCCAGCACGATGATGTTAATCGTACTCGCCAACGCCCCCAGCGATCCCAGACGCCGCTTTTGCACTTCTATACCGATAAAGAACGCCATCACTGCCAGGCTAATACAGAGCAGCAGCATGCTCTGCTGCGTCGACGGGATGATGACCAGAAAATAGAGCGCGCCGATCGGCAGGGCGGCAAGGGTGCCGTACAGGAAATCGATGGCGACCATACGCGGGTTAGGCAGACGCATCGCCAGTGCGGTCACGACGGCAATCATCACCATCGCGCCGCTGCCGGACGTCCAGCCCGTCCACAGCCAGAACAGCGTGCCGAGCATACAGGCAAGCGTCGTACGCCAGAAGTTGACCATCGCGTGATGGCGCTCGGCGGATTCCGGCTTGATCACCACTTCGCCCTGCAGTACCTCTTCTTCCGCCGCGCTGATTTTGGTATTCCCGATCACGCCGCGTTTCAGCAGCAGGTAGCGCGTCGCGGCGCCGACCCAGGTGTAGATCGTTACCGGCGTGTCACGTTCCCCTGTCCAGGCAATAACCCTGCGCATACGCTTAAGCTGCTTGTGCACGTCCTGCACCGTTTCCACTGGCTCAGCGAACAGTTCGCGGAACGTATCGGTGACCACTTCCGGGCGCGTGTTCTGAATCAGGTAGGTTTCACATGCCTGGGTAATCAGCGTTAACGAGACCGTATTAAGGGCTTTCAGACGACGGTTAGCGCGAGCCCAGCGTGACGACTCCATATTGAGATTGCTGCGCATCCCTTCCAGCGCCTGCGTGCGGCGAACCAGCCCGCTCCAGGCTTTATCCACCTCTTCGCTATCGCCGTGCTTAATGCAGAGCTGCATCAGCTGGTACTGGGCGACAATCAGCGCATCAAGCTCACGGTCGACTTCCTGCTTGATGGAGCGCGGGGAGAACAGCAGGTCCGCGACAATTGCACTCACGATACCAATGACAATCTCACTGCATCGCTCCACCGCAAACTGCGGAGCCAGCAGCGGCTCGGACTGGATGGTGATGATAATAATCAGCGCGGTATAGCCCGCCAGACCCCAGGCATAGGAGTTCTCCACTTTCACCAGGGATGAGATCCAGGTGCAGAAGCCCGCCCAGATACAGCACACCATCAGCATCAGCAGCGGCGTGCGGATCATCAGGATAATAATGGTGAGCGCCGCGATACAGCCGATGAACGTCCCGATGATACGCAGCATTCCGCGATAGCGGATCGCGCCTGAATAGGGTTCCCCACCCGCGGCAAAGGCGGGACCCGCCGCGACAATCGCGGCCGTCAGCACTGCCCAGCGCGGGGTTTCAAGCTGGAAGTGAAAGCCAACAAACAGCGCCAGCACAATGGCACACGCCAGCTTCACGGCGAAGCGAATGTGCTGGCTGGCGATGGAAAAGATGCCCATAGCGATTAACCAAACTCGCGCAGACGGTGGGCGATTTTACGGAAGAACGAGTCCTGGCTGGCATCCCGATCTTTTTCACCAGTAATCACCACCGTCGCCGTGGTACCGGCAGGCCACAGATTGCCCTGCTGTTCGTCCAGGTGGATACGGACCGGCACGCGCTGGGCCAGACGCACCCACTCGAGGTTGGAATCCACCGTTGCCATCCCTTTTGCATCACGCGAACTGCTGGAGTTGGTGACCCCTGCGGCGACGCTGTCGACGGTACCTTTAAAGACGCGGTTGCTGCCCAGCGGCGTGATTTCTGCCCGATAGCCGGGACGTACGCCTTCCAGCTTGGTCTCTTCCATATAGGCGAGTACATAGAAAGAGTTCTGTTTCACCAGCGCCACGGCGGTTGAGCCACGGGTAATGAATTCCCCGGTATAGACGTTAAGGTTGGTCACCCAGCCATCAGACGGCGCGCGGATCACGGTACGCTCCAGATCGAGCTTCGCCAGATCGCGCGTTGCTTCTGCTTTCGCCAGCTGGTGCAGCACGGTTTGCAGCACGTTGTTGGACTGGTCAATCTCTTCACGGGACATTGCCTGAACGCCAAGCTGATTACGGCGGCCCGCCTCACGGCGTTTCTCCGCAGCCAGCGCCTGGTAATAGGCCACGTCCGCTTCCGCCTCTTCCAGCGCTTTCTGGTATCGAGGCTGGTCGATGGTGAACAGAACCTGATCTTTTTTCACCAGCTGGTTATCGTGAACGTTAACCGCCGTGATAAGACCGGCCACGTCAGGGGCGATGGCCACCACATCGGCGCTGAAGCGTGCATCACGCGTCCACGGTGATTCGGTGTAATAGACCCAGGCGCGGAAAATGGCAATGAAGGCGAGGATAACCAGCGCCATGGTGATGGCAGTGCGGGAGATTTTTCTTGTTAGCGTTTTCACATCAACCTCAGACAAACATGCGCGATATCAGGTAAAACAGGCAGCAATACAGCGCGGTATTGAACAATGCAGGGTGCCAGACGAAATCGTAGATCCCGGTAGGGACCAGCACCTTGCGCACCAGCCAGAAGATCGCCAGTGATAAAAGAAGCTCGAAAAATATCGGTGGGAACGACAGACCGAACACCACGATAACGGGAAACAGACTCATGTTGACCTTGATAAGAGAGAGTGCAGGCTTCAGAATTTTTTAGCGCACGCCACCGCAGGAGAGCAAGAAACGCCGGGCGAGAATGGCGCAGCCGTTATGTAATTAATAATATATTAACGTAACTGTTATGCTGTTATCTATAATATGTGATCTAAATCACTTTTAAGCCAGAGTGAACAATGGAACGTTTAAAACGCATGTCAGTCTTCGCCAAAGTGGTTGAGCTGGGCTCCTTTACCGCCGCTGCACGCCAGCTTCAGATGAGCGTCTCCTCTATCAGCCAGACGGTGTCCAAACTGGAAGATGAGCTTCAGGTCAAGCTGCTCAACCGCAGTACCCGCAGCATTGGTCTGACGGAAGCGGGTAAAATTTACTATCAGGGCTGTCGTCGCATGCTTCTGGAAGTGCGGGATGTTCACGAACAGCTCTACGCCTTCAACAACACCCCCATCGGCACGCTGCGCATCGGGTGTTCTTCAACTATGGCACAAAATGTTCTCGCTGCCATGACGGCGGATATGCTGAAAGAGTACCCCGGGCTTACCGTCAATCTGGTGACGGGTATCCCGGCGCCGGATCTGATTGCCGACGGCCTGGACGTGGTGATCCGCGTCGGCGCGCTGCAGGATTCCAGCCTGTTCTCGCGTCGGCTGGGCAGCATGCCGATGGTCGTCTGCGCTTCGAAGAGCTATCTGGCCCAGTACGGTGTGCCGGAGAAACCCGCCGATCTCACCAACCACTCGTGGCTGGAGTACAGCGTGCGGCCCGACAATGAATTTGAGCTGATTGCCCCGGAAGGGATCTCCACCAAACTGCTGCCGGAGGGGCGGTTTGTCACTAACGACCCCATGACCATTTCGCGCTGGCTGGTGGCTGGCGCCGGGATCGCCTACGTGCCGCTGATGTGGGTGATCAACGAAATTAACAGCGGCGTGCTGGAGATCCTCTTCCCGCGCTACCAATCCGATCCGCGTCCGGTGTACGCCCTGTATACCGAAAAAGACAAGCTCCCGCTGAAAGTCCAGGTGTGTATTAACTATCTGACCGAGTATTTTGTGGACGTGGCGGAGCTGTTTCAGGGGATGCGGGGAAGACGAAAGGAATAATCCATTTATTCCTGAACGTATAGGACCGATGAATATTCCCAGGATGAATCCCGTATTCATTCAGGAATATTCCTTCGCCACTATCAGGAATAGCTAATTGACACTACCGCCATCAGCCCATTACTTTATATGCAGTCTGCTCGTCAGACTGTTATTAATTTGTTGCTGATATGAATAATAAAATGTATTTCGCAGGATGACGTTAAACAAGGAAAAGAAATGAATCTATTTGAACAAACACCGCCTTCACGCAGGCGCTATGGACTCGCCGCGTTCATCGGTTTAATTGCAGGGATCGTCTCCGCTTTTGTCAAATGGGGAGCCGAAGTGCCGCTTCCGCCACGCAGCCCCGCCGACTTATTCACCGGCGCATGCGGACCTGAGCACTTAATAAGAGCCGCAGGTCAGATTGACTGCTCCCGCAATTTTTTAAACCCTCCCTATGTATTTTTACGTGACTGGCTTGGCGTTGTCGATCCTAACGCAGCAGTTTATACATTTGCCGGACATATATTTAACTGGGTCGGCGTAACGCATATTATTTTCTCCATCGTCTTCGCTGTTGGCTATTGTATCGTTGCTGAAGTCTTCCCGAAAATTAAACTCTGGCAGGGTTTGCTGGCGGGTGCGTTAGCTCAGCTCTTTGTGCATATGATCTCCTTCCCGCTGATGGGGCTTACGCCGCCGCTGTTTGAGCTGCCGTGGTATGAACACGTGTCAGAGATCGTGGGCCATCTGGTCTGGTTCTGGTCGATCGAAATTATTCGTCGTGACTTGCGTAACCGCATCACTCACGAGCCGGATCCGGAGATACCGCTGGGTAACTTACGTTAAAAAAAAGGCGCTACATCTGTAGCGCCTTTTTTATGTTTGCTCAGGTCAGGCTGTGCCGCCCACCGTCAGGTTGTCTACTTTCAGCGTTGGCTGGCCCACGCCCACCGGCAGGCTCTGGCCCTCTTTACCGCAGACGCCCACGCCGTTATCCAGCTTCAGATCGTTACCGACCATGGAGATCTGCTGCATGGCTTCAATACCGGAGCCGATCAGCGTTGCACCTTTCACCGCTTTGGTCACTTTGCCCTTCTCGATCAGGTACGCTTCTGAGGCTGAGAAGACAAACTTACCGGAGGTGATATCCACCTGGCCGCCGCCAAAGTTAGGCGCAAAGATACCGTAATCAACGGATTCGATAATCTCCTGCGGCGTGGATTTGCCCGGCAGCATGTAGGTATTGGTCATGCGCGGCATCGGCAGGTGCGCGTAGGATTCACGACGGCCGTTACCCGTTGGCGCAACGCCCATCAGGCGCGCGTTGAGTTTGTCCTGCATGTAGCCTTTCAGCACGCCGTTTTCGATCAGCACGTTGTACTGGCCGGGCGTACCTTCATCGTCGATAGCCACCGAGCCGCGACGATCGCGCATGGTGCCATCATCCACCACGGTGCACAGTTCAGAGGAGACAAGTTGACCAATCTGACCGCTGAATACCGACGTTCCGCGACGGTTAAAGTCGCCTTCCAGACCATGGCCTACCGCCTCATGCAGCAGCACGCCCGGCCAGCCGGCACCCAGCACCACCGGGAATGAACCCGCCGGCGCCGCGACGGCATTGAGATTCACCAGCGCCATGCGCACGGCTTCTTTTGCCCACGCGTCAGCGCGCGCTTCACCGTCAACGTCGCCCAGGAACCAGTCATAGCCAAAACGACCGCCGCCGCCGCTTGAACCGCGCTCGCGTTTGCCGTCCTCATCGACCTGCACGCTGATAGAGAGACGCACCAGCGGACGGACATCTGCCGCCAGGGTACCGTCCGTTGCCGCCACCAGAATCAGTTCATACACACCGCTCAGGCTGGCTGAAACTTCCTGCACGCGTTTATCTGCCGCGCGCGCCACTTTGTCCACGCGGCGCAGGATATCCAGCTTCTCTTCACGGCTCATGCTCTGCAGCGGATCGATGCTGGTATAGAGCGCAGAGTGCTGCACTTCTCCCAGGGTTTTCACGCGACCGTCGCCGGCATCGCGCACAATGGTGCGCGCGGCCTGCGCGCTCTGCTCAAGTGCGGCGAGGCTAATCTGATCGGCATACGCAAAACCGGTTTTCTCCCCGCTGACGGCGCGGACGCCAACGCCCTGGTCGATGTTGTAAGAGCCATCTTTAATGATGCTGTCTTCTAAAACCCAGGATTCGTGATAGCTCGACTGGAAATAAAGGTCGCCGTAGTCGAGACGGCGTTCGGTCAGTTGACCAAGAATGGAGAACAGGTCCTGATGGTTCAGGCCGTTCGCTGCGAGCAAATGTTCACTTACCAGGTTCAGACTCATCGTATTGCTACTCGTTCGTTGCCGCCCGTGGCGGTATAAAGATCGTATTTATTGAGAGTGAGGCAATTACCTGCCCACGTCAAATCATTGCTGTGCATCTTTGCGCGGCTGGCGCAGCACCTCGTTGATCTGCGGTTTATCGACCGGACCGGTAATGCGGTAGCGCAGAATGGAGACCTTGCTCCACAGCGGCCCCAGCACTTTGCTGGCGGCAAACACCGCCGCACCGACAATCGGGTTCACCACAAAGGCCGCCGCAACGCCCACGCTCGCGGAAATTTCCGGCGCCACCACGGCTTCCATATCCAGCTCGCGGCGCACGAGGTTGACCGAGCCTTTCATGGCGATATCCGCTTCCAGGCCATCCACCAGCGTATCGTCCGTATGCAGAACGCCGTCCTTGATCCACGCCGTACTGCGGATGGAATCGTAGTAGAACCCTTCGCTGAAGGTATCGCTGAAATCGAAGCGCAGCTTGCGCAGCAGCGCATCAAAACTCAGCAGGCGCAGGATCTGCCCGGCGCGACCCGTGCTCACGTCGGCGATTTCACCTTTGCCGAAGCGGGTTTTCAGAATGCCGTTCAGCGAGGCCTCATCCGGCTTCCACGGGGCGTCGCGCCAGTGAAGATCGTAATCGACGTCAAATGACGAACCGCGCAGCGGCGTGCTGATGCCAAAGAAATTGGCTGCCGCATCCAGTTTGTTGCCTTTAATGTCGCCCTTGAGGGACGTTCGCTGCTCGCCCGGATTATTCACCCATTCCCCGCCTGCCGTCATGCGGCCAAAGCCGGTGTCGATCAATCCACCGGTGAGCGTAAGCGTATTTCCCTGAATGACAAAATCACCGTCGATACGACCATATTTCTGTCCCCACAGCCAGCACTCCGCGCAGCGCAGCTGGAGATCGGGCCAGCCGCTAAAGTCGACGCGGGAGGTTTGACTCAGCGGCGAGGTATCCGCCGGTTTATCTTTACTCGCGGCGGCCGGGTTGTAGTAGAGATAGCGGATCGCCGCCTGCCACGGCGCGTGATTGCGCATGGTCAGCGTGCCGTTGATCTCCCGGCCCTGGGCCTCCACTTTCGTACCGTTAGCAGCGGGCTGCGAGACAATACTCAGGTTGTTCCACTGCTGCCCACCCAGCATCAGCGACGGCGTGCGTACGGTAATGGTTTGCGGGAACTGGGCGGTTTCATCAACGTTTTGCCCAACGCCTTTCTGGAACAACGCCAGCCACTCTGCACCGTCCATCGGCGGCAGATTCAGCTCAACGCCCGTCTGCTCTGGCAGCGGCGGCGTGGAGCGGCTATCCGTCGTCCAGATGGCCCTGTCGAGAGTGAGCTTGCGGTTAAGCAGCCAGCGGCTGTTGAAGTGGTTCGTCCCGCCCGCGTTTCCGGTCAACGCGAAGCTGTTCAGGTTGCCCTCGACGTTCAGCTTCACCGGCAGCGGCTGTCCGGCCTGTTTATCCAGCGGCGCAGGCAGCTGGCTTCGAATATTCTTCAGATCACCCGTGATGTCGACCTTGTACTGGGCACCCGCGTGATAAGGCAGGTCGATTGCCACTTTACCCTGCCAGGCGACCGCCCCCTCCACCGACGCCTCAATCGGCTTCGGCAGGACATCCATTCGCGCTGGCTGCCAGTTACCGTCCAGATTGACGGCCACCTGATACGCCTTTTCACCTTCTGTGGTCGTGAAGTCGATATTCACGGGCTGATTAAACCAGCTGGCGGTCAGCGGCTCGCTCTTCAGGTTACCGTTCTCAAAGCTGAACTGCCCGCTGAGATTTTTCAGGGTGCTCTCAAGGGGTTTAATGTACAGACTGTTGTTCTTCAGACGGACGTCGCCTTTCGCGGTGGTCATCTCACCGTCCAGCGGGATATCAAGATGTAAGCGAGCATTCACATCGCCATCAAGCTGCAGCTGCTGAAGCGTCGCCGCCAGCGACTCCTTCAGGGGGGTCTCCTCAAAGTACGGTCCCACCGCCTTGCCGGGACCGTTGATGTCGGCATCAATCAGCAGCTTCTCTTTTGAGTAGTCCGGAATGTTGGCCGTCAGGTTGCTGGCCGTCACGCCGCCCAGCGCCACGCTGTCGGACTTCATCCACAGGCCGTCATTGAGGAAGTTAAGTTCGATATCCAGGTTTTTCAGCGCGGGCCAGCCCGGCTGGAACGCGAAGGTGGCGTCATGCAGCGGCACCAGCACCTGGAACTGACCTTCATTATGTTTGTACGGGAACAGATGGGGGTTACCGCCGTAGACCAGCGTGGCGTTTTCCGCCTGACCACCCTGAATCGCCCCGCTCAGATAGTCGACCAGCGCTTTACCCATCAGGTTTTCCGGGAAATAGCGCCAGGCCTGCGAGCCATCATCGGTACTGATTCCGGCCAGAATACCCAGCCACGGCTCGTCCCCCTGCGGTTGCAGATAGCGGAAGTCACCCCGCGCGTGTACCGCTTTGGCTTTGATGTCGATATGGCGACCATCGAGCTGGAAGCCCTTATCGTTACGGAGCCAGTTAAGCACTGCGTTGCCCTGTTCGATTTCCAGCGGCGCGCGGAAGACCGTCTCGTACGGCATTCTGGCGTCGTGCATATCAACCGTCAGCCTGCCGTTCTCCACGCTGCCTTCCAGCTTGCCGCTAAAGTGCTCCGCACCCGGCAGCAGCTTCCACTGCTTCCAGGCAAGATCTTTCCATGTTGCCTGGAAACGGGTTTTTTCCGTCGCCTGAAGCGGGATATCCAGCGCCAGAGAATCGATCTTTCCGCTCGGCTGCGTAGCCAGCCAGATCTCGCCCAGGTCTGGAGAGAGCTTTGCCGCCATTGAGCGCAGCCCTTCAATGGCGGCCAAATCCAGGTTGCTGGCGCGGATGCGCAGCTCGTCGCTGCGTTTACTGGCCGTGCCGCCAACGTCCTGCTCCGGCATCCAGGCCAGCGTCAGCGCACCGCGCGGCCACGGCTTGCCGTCCATCGCGATCCGCGTATCGGGAATGGCAAACTGCCAGCCCTCTTTCTCCTGCGTCACGTGGGCGGTGAGGTTATCGACGGAAAGCTGATGCTGTTGTTTTTCGCCTTTCCAGCTCGCGCCCCCCTGCTTGAGCCAGATATCACCGCTGGCAAATTCGCCTTTCGTCAGGGTCAGCCAGCCTTCAAGGCTGAATCGGGCCGTTTCCAGCTGCATATTCTGCTGGAGCCAGTCGCCCAGCCACGGTTTGACGTCCACATCGTCGGCCTGCAGCCAGACTTTGCCGTTATTTAGCAGACCGTCATCGTCACGCAGATCCATGCGCACCTGCATCACGCCGTGCTGACCGTTCAGGCTGGAGAGACTCACCTGCCCCTCAGCGCGGTGCCGGTTCCTGCCGTTGAGCCAGGTCAGCTGGGGGATCGCCAGTTCCGCACGCTGGCCGGAAAGGGTAATAAAGCTCATTTCGCTGTCGCGCAGATCGAAATGATCGAACTGGCGCAGGAAAAGATCGCTAAAACGGTTGGCCTCAAGCCCCTGGCTGCTGTCGCCGCCCGAGATGGGCGTATTGGTCAGAAACTGAAGCTGATAAAAGGTGAGATCGCGAAACTGCCAGCGCAGATGCAGCAGGCTTTGCCAGACGTCCAGCGCCAGGGTCACGCGTTTGATTTTGAGGTGGCCGCCATCTTTCAGGCTGGCGTTGATATCCCGCACATCGAGCGTCGGGCCAAAATTCTGCCAGCTGGCGCTTACCTGGCTGACGTTCACCGGCACGCCGGTGGTGGATTCGATTTTTGCCAGCAGCTGCGGACGCCAGCTGTCCAGATGCGGTAAAACGAGGCGTAGCCCGCTCACGAGCAACGCGACAATCACGACCAGCGTTGCCCCTGTAAGCAATAAAATCCCCGGCAATCGCCTCACGCATCTCTCCTTGTCAGCTTTGGTCACGCAGCGTACTGCGCTTACATCATCACGACGTCAAACTGCTCCTGGTTATAGAGCGGTTCAATTTGTACTTTTACCTGTTTGCCGACAAAGATTTCCACTTCCGCCAGCGCGTGTGACTCTTCGCCTTTCAGCGCTTCAGCCACCGCAGGGGAAGCATAGACCAGAAAACGATCGGAGTCGTAGGCATGATGAACACGGACGATTTCACGCATGATCTCGTAGCAGACGGTCTCAACCGTCTTTACCGTTCCGCGTCCATGGCAGGTCGGGCATTCATTACACAGCACATGCTCCACGCTCTCGCGGGTACGCTTACGCGTCATTTCCACCAGCCCCAGCTGTGAGAAGCCGTTGATGCTGGTTTTCACGCGATCTTTACTCAGGGCCTGCTCAAGCGAGTGCAGCACGCGGCGGCGATGGTCTTCATTACTCATATCGATGAAGTCGATGATGATAATGCCGCCCAGATTGCGCAGACGAAGCTGGCGCGCAATGGCCTGCGTGGCTTCGATGTTGGTGTTGAAGATGGTGTCGTCCAGATTGCGATGACCGACAAACGCGCCGGTGTTGATATCGACGGTGGTCATCGCTTCGGTCTGATCGATGATCAGATAGCCGCCGGACTTCAGTTCAACCTTACGCTCCAGGGCACGCTGGATCTCGTTTTCGACATCATAGAGATCGAAGATCGGCTGACGCCCGGTGTAGTGCTCCAGCAGGCCAGGCATCTCCGGGATATATTCAGCGGTAAACTCCAGCAGCGCTTCATACGTCAGGCGGGAATCCACGCGAATGCGGTCGAGCTGCGCGTCGGCAAAGTCACGCAGCACGCGCTGCGCCAGCGCCAGCTCACCATAGAGCTGATAGCGGGTCTGGTTGCGTTTTTTACGCTCCATCACTTTTGTCCAGACGCGCTTCAGGTAAGCCGCATCTGACGCCAGGTCTTCCTCGCTGATCCCTTCCGCGGCGGTGCGGATAATAAATCCGCCCTGTTCGTCGCAGTAGGCGCTGACGACTTTCTTCAGGCGCTCGCGCTCGCTTTCGCTCTCAATACGCTGCGAAACGCCCACGTGCGACGCGCCGGGCATAAAGACCAGATAGCGGGAAGGTAAGGTGATATCGGTGGTCAGACGGGCGCCTTTGGTACCAAGAGGATCTTTCACCACCTGCACCATTAAGTCCTGGCCCTGACGCACCAGTTCAGAAATGTCGCGCACGGCAAACTGCTTTTGCTCTTCGCCCGCGACGCACTCGGTGTGCGGCATGATGTCGGAGGCATGTAAAAATGCCGCCTTATCCAGTCCAATATCTACAAAAGCCGCCTGCATACCCGGCAGTACACGACTGACACGACCTTTGTAGATATTGCCTACTATTCCGCGCCGCGCTTCACGCTCAATATGTATTTCCTGAAGAATGCCACCGTCAATATAGGCCACACGGGTTTCCGATGGCGTTACGTTTACCAACAATTCAGCCGTCATAATTATCCCTTCCCTCACGCAGTGAGTTAAAATTGCTCAGCAACTCATACGTTTCCACCAGCGGTAAGCCGACTACGGCGTGATAGCTGCCATGAATCTTCCTGACAAAACAGCCACCCAGCCCCTGAATACCGTATGCACCTGCTTTATCCATCGGTTCACCGCTGGCAATATAAGCGGCGATCTCGTCGTCGGTAAGTACTCTGAACGTGACATCCGTCACCACCAGGCAATCCAGCACGTGCTGGCGGTCCGCCAGCGCGACGGCCGTCATCACCTGATGCGTTTGCCCGGACATTTTGCGCAGCATGCGCGCCGCGTGTTCGGCGTCATGCGGTTTCTCCAGCACTTCACCGTTAAGGATAACGATGGTATCAGCTCCCAGCACGGGCAGATCGCGCGGCACGCAGGCCACGCCCGCCTGCGCTTTCTCGCGCGCCAGACGTGACACGTACTGTTGAGCACTTTCGCCCTCAGCACGTTTTTCTTCAATGCCGGTCACGATGCGTTCAAAAGAGACCCCAAGCTGCGTCAGGAGTTCCTGACGGCGCGGGGAGCCGGAAGCGAGATACAAAGACGTCATAGAAACCTTTTATTGCACAGCAAACTGCTGGCGAACCTTACGCATCAGCAGGAATAGCCACGGCCAGAGCACACCGTTTACTACACTACTCCAGAACACTTCCGGTCGGAAAGAGACGTTGATCACTAAAAACTCTGCCCAGAAAACAACGATATCCGCAGCAAGCGACAACAGCATCACGACCAGGGCCTGTTGCCAGAGCGCGAGGTTACGGAAGAGCTGGAATTTCAGTGCGACGAGGTACGCAATAATGCTCATGGACAAGGCGCGTACGCCCAGCGTAGAGCCACTAATGAGATCCAGTATGGCACCCATCACAAAACCCGTGCCGACATTTACGCGATGCGGCAGGGCAAGGATCCAGTAGAGCAAAATGAGCAAGACCCAGTTTGGCCGGAAAACGAGAATGTTATCCGGCCAGGGCATAATCTGCAGCAACAGTGCAATGAGGAACGAGAGCCAGATGACCCAGCGTCCCTGGCTACGATAGCTTGCCACTACTGCCCTCCCGAAGAGAGTTTAGGCGGTGGCGGCGCATCCGGCAGCGGCTGCGTTAACCCCGTTGCCGGTGCCGGGACTGGCGCAGGCGGCCCCATAGAGTCCGCTGGCGGCAGAACCTGCGGCATCATCTGCATCAGGCGTTCATTTGCCACACGATGGACCTCTTCAGGCGTCATCGGGTTAGTACCGTTACGATCGGCGCCCCACAGCAGCAGCAGGTAGCGCAGACGCTGTAAACCGGCGGTTGGACGCGCCTGAATCACGGTATAGGCACGCTGCGTATCCAGCTTCACCGAAGAGACCACCGCAACCGGATAGCCTTCAGGGAAGCGGCCACCCAGACCGGAGGTCACCAGCACGTCGCCCACGCGGATATCCGTGTTGGCCGGCAGGTGTTCCAGCTGCAGATCGTCCGTACAGCCGTTCCCGGCCGCAATCACGCGGATATCGTTACGCAAGACCTGGATCGGCAGCGCATGCGTGGCGTCACAAATCAGCAGCACGCGGCTGGTCAGTTTGGCGACGGCAACAACCTGGCCTACTACGCCTTTATCACTGATGACGGGCTGACCTTCATACACCCCGTTGACGCTCCCTTTGTCGATCACAACCTGATCGCTGTAAGGGTCGTTCACGGTGGAGATCACCTGGGTAACCATCTTCTGCTCATCCTGACGCAGCGGCGAGCCGAGCAGCTCACGCAGACGCGCGTTTTCCTGCTTGTATTGCCCCAGCATCAGAAGTTCGCTGTTTTTCAGCAGCAGTTCCTGGCGTAATGCCCGGTTTTCAAGTTCGAGCTGGTCTCGTGAAGACAGCGTTTGAGAAACGGAGTCGAGCAGTTCACGGGGACCATTTGATATAAAGTAGAAAGGACTGACGGCGGTATCCATGTACGTTCGGATCTGGCTGAACGTACCGAGGCGGCTATCGGCAATAATGACCCCAAGCGCAACCAGAACCGCCAGAATGAGGCGAAACTGTAGCGATGGGCCACGGCTAAAAATTGGCTTCATAGGCTATGCGTATTCTCGCGTCAGAGAGAAAGGGTAGCAAATTGCTACCCTCTCAAACTCGACTACTCTTCGCTGAACAAATCGCCGCCGTGCATGTCGATCATTTCCAGCGCCTTGCCACCACCACGGGCGACGCAAGTCAGTGGATCTTCTGCAACTACGACAGGAATACCTGTCTCTTCCATTAACAGGCGGTCGAGGTTACGCAGCAGCGCACCACCACCGGTCAGAACCATACCGCGCTCGGAGATATCGGACGCCAGCTCTGGTGGGCACTGTTCCAGCGCGACCATTACCGCACTCACGATACCCGTCAGTGGCTCCTGCAGTGCTTCCAGAATTTCGTTGGAGTTCAGGGTGAAACCGCGTGGAACACCTTCAGCCAGGTTGCGACCACGTACTTCGATCTCGCGCACTTCATCGCCCGGATATGCAGAGCCGATTTCGTGTTTGATACGCTCTGCGGTGGCTTCACCGATCAGAGAGCCGTAGTTACGGCGCACATAATTAATGATGGCTTCGTCGAAGCGGTCACCACCGATACGTACGGAAGAGGAGTACACCACGCCGTTCAGAGAGATAACGGCCACTTCAGTGGTACCACCACCGATATCCACCACCATGGAACCGGTCGCTTCAGACACAGGCAGACCTGCACCGATTGCCGCCGCCATTGGCTCTTCAATCAGGAACACTTCACGCGCACCTGCGCCCTGAGCAGATTCACGGATTGCGCGACGCTCGACCTGGGTTGCGCCAACCGGCACACACACCAGAACACGCGGGCTTGGACGCATGAAGCTGTTGCTGTGAACCTGCTTGATGAAGTGCTGAAGCATTTTTTCAGTCACGAAGAAGTCAGCGATAACGCCGTCTTTCATTGGGCGAATAGCGGCGATGTTGCCAGGGGTACGACCCAGCATCTGCTTCGCGTCATGACCCACTGCGGCTACGCTTTTCGGCGAGCCTGCACGATCCTGACGAATGGCCACAACGGAAGGCTCATTCAATACGATGCCTTGTCCTTTTACATAAATAAGGGTATTCGCAGTACCCAGGTCAATGGACAGGTCATTGGAAAACATGCCACGAAATTTTTTCAACATACTAAGGGATAATCCTGAAAGCTGGGGCGGAAAACAAAATCCGCTTACTTTACCAACCACACGCAGCAGCGACAAGGCGCAAAAATCATCTGCAACGGTGAAAATTTGTGCAGTACGTTTCCTGATGTTACAAAATCATCCCCTGACTCCCTCAGGGCTGAGTAAACAGCAGCATTCCTTACTGACCTTTGTAACCCGTTAAAGGTCGTTCACTGGCTTTTTGCTCGACATACTCAAAGCTACAGGCGCGATATTCTACGTGAAAACAGCGTAAACGGCAGGTCAAACCGAGTATCTTTGCAAATATTTTTTCACATTGGTGTCAAGCGGCTGAGAGGCAGCAAAAAAATCCCCCTGACCACCCATTACACCGCGCTCTGTTAACATTTGCCATTCGCCTCTGGCGCGCACGCCCGCGGCAAATACCTGTGTTCGCGTTCCTTTACACGCCTCAACCAGGCTCTGTACCAGCAGCTGGTTTTCCGTGCGCTTTTCAATATTCCTTACCAGCCCCGGATGTAGCTTTAATAGCTCCACATCCAGCTCCTTGATCCAGTTGGTGCTGACCAGCGTCAAACCTGCCTGCGTCACCGCGACGCGCGCGCCGAGCGCGTTGATCAAACGAACCACCGGACGTAACCGGCTGATGTGTTGACCTACATCAGCCTCAGCAAGTTCAAAAATAATGCGTTTGCGTTGCGATTTTTCACATTGCATTAATGTATCACGCAGCCAGCGCTGAAAACGCGGGCGTATTAATGACTCCACGGTGACCTGTAACGCCAGGCTCTCTTCAGGCCAGAATGATAAAAACGGAATCAAGCGGCTAATTTGCTGACGGTCATACTCTTCGGACAGCCCAAATTGCAGCACCATTGGCAGATATTCCGCAGAAATAACCTCTTCCGTACCGTCAAAAATACGACACATCAGTTCACGGTGATGAACGTTGCCGTTTTTCATGACCGCGGGTTTTTGATAAATACGCGGTCCGCCGCGACTTAGCATTTGCTCAATCAACGTACGCCAGCGCACGTTACCGCGCCCTTTTTCCGGCAGCGAATCATCATAGACCGCCCATCCGTTCGCGCCCTGCAGCACGGCGTTGCGGGTGGCCGCTTCCGCATGCTCCATCACCTGTTCTGTCGATTGTCCGCCACGCCAGGCGCAGATCCCCATGTGGACCATATCGTCCCTGTCGAGCATTTTGCTCTGCGGCAGCGCATCAACCGCCTTCAGCAGCTGGCTGGCGATGCTTTCCGACTCCTTCAGCGTCCGATGCGGCAGCAACACGGCAAAGTCGCTGCGGTGGTAGCGGGCCAGCAGCGCGCCCGGGTAGCGCATAATAAAGGTGGAGAGCAGGTTGATCAGCGTAAAGAGATTTTCTTCCGCGGCCCGCTGTCCCCAGGTGTCGCGCAGGAGATCGAAATCAGGCAGGCGGATCATCATCACCACCCCGTGCGTCCCCACTTTTTCCGAATCGTCGAGCAGCGTGGCGAGCTGATTATCAAAGAAAAGGCGGTTGTTGAGGCCGGTTTTGTTATCCTGGGCGGCATAGGAGCGGATCAGCGTATCCATTCGGCTGCGCTGGTCGCTGGCAAACTGGATTTCCGAGAGCAGCGTATCCAGGGCGCTGCTGGCGCGTGAAGGCCACTCGTGGACTGAACCACGGACCTGCGGGCCGCGTTCACCGTTAAGGATCCGCACGGAGCGCATCTCCAGCAGCTCCTGGCCGGAGAGCTGGCGGCGCAGCCAGCGGACCGCGAGAAAGATCAGCAGGACGATAAACGCCACCGCGACGGTGAGCGGCGCAGTGGTCATCATGGAACGAAAATAGCTGGCCATCGGATCGAGATAGACCATGCGTATGGTCATCCCCGGATTTTTAAGGGAATGTACGGTCACTTCCCGATACTGGCTCACCACGCCCGCAGGCCGATAGCTTCCCGGGCGTTCGTGGCTTAACACACGATGCTTTCCCTGCTGAATGTCGATCTGAACAATATCAACAGGTACCATCAGCTCATCGAGCTCCCTGGAGAGTGCCGGTAGCGGCGTCGTCAGCAGACGCGTATCAATTACCGACGCGACAGACTGTACCCGGTTAACCAGTTTGTCCTGAATGGCGTTGTAAAAGCTCAGAGAGCAGCCCAGAAGGGTGACAAAAATGGTAAGCCCCGTCAGCAAGGTGATAAAAGCTGAGAACTTCGTCGTTAATCGCATCCTTGAGATTACTCCGTGGGTTGATGGGGTAGCGAGTAAGCGCTAACTTGCATGTCAAATGCGGCATACTACCAAATCGGGTGTATCTGGCAATTTATTGCGTTAAATCGGCACTGCGTTTCCCTGAGCGAGTATAGTCTTCAGAAATTATTTTCCAATCAAATGAGTCGAGAGGACCCCGTATGCAGGCTTTGATCTTAGAACAGCAGGACGGCAAAACGCTTGCCTCAGTGCAGGCGGTAGAAGAGAGTCGTCTGCCGGAAGGCGAAGTAACCGTCGACATCGACTGGTCCAGTTTAAATTATAAAGATGCGCTGGCGATTACCGGGAAGGGTAAAATCATCCGAAATTTCCCTATGGTGCCGGGTATTGATTTCGCTGGCCGGGTACATACCAGCGAGGATCCGCGCTTCCATCCGGGCCAGCAGGTCCTGCTCACCGGCTGGGGCGTAGGTGAAAATCACTGGGGCGGGCTGGCCACGCAGGCGCGCGTGAAGGGCGACTGGCTGGTGCCGATGCCGAAAGGTATGGATGGCCGCAAGGCGATGATCGTCGGCACGGCAGGCTTTACCGCGATGCTGTGCGTGATGGCGCTGGAAGAAGCAGGCATCCGCCCTGAATCGGGGGAAGTTGTCGTCACCGGTGCCAGCGGGGGCGTGGGCAGCACGGCAGTGACGCTACTGCACAAGCTGGGCTATCAGGTTGCGGCGGTTTCCGGTCGGGAAAGTACCCACGATTACCTGCGCCAGCTCGGTGCAAATCGCATTCTCAGCCGTGACGAATTCGCCGAAACCCGTCCACTGGAAAAACAGGTCTGGGCAGGCGCGGTGGATACCGTCGGTGATAAAGTGCTGGCAAAAGTCCTGGCGCAGATGAACTACGGCGGCTGCGTGGCCGCCTGCGGGCTGGCGGGCGGATTTGCCCTGCCAACCACCGTGATGCCATTCATTCTGCGTAACGTCCGCCTGCAGGGCGTGGATTCCGTGATGACACCTGCGGCTCGTCGTACTGAGGCATGGGAACGTCTGGTGCGCGATTTGCCGGAATCTTTCTACACCCAGAGCGCCACGGAGATTACGCTCAGCCAGGCACCGGACTATGCCAGTAAGATCATGGATAACCAGTTCCACGGTCGCGCGCTGGTGAAAATCGCCTAATCTTCAAATTTTCGTGACATATTCGCGCGAATCACTCTCCTCCGTCATGCTTAGGAAAACGCATGACGGAGGATGCCATGAAAAACCGAAAACTGACGGAAGCCGACGTAACGTCTGAGTCTGTCTTTATGTTACAGCGCCGCCAGATCCTGAAAATGCTTGGCATCAGCGCCACCGCGCTCTCGCTCTCGCCTTCGGCTCACGCTGACCTGCTCGACTGGTTTAAAGGCAACGATCGGCCGAAGGCCCCTTCCGGCGCCCCGCTCACCTTTACGAAACCCGCCCAATGGCAGAACAAACTGACGCTTACACCAGAAGATAAAGTGACGGGCTATAACAACTTCTACGAATTTGGCCTCGACAAGGCCGATCCTTCGGCCAACGCCGGTAGTCTCAAAACCGATCCGTGGACGCTGAAAATCGACGGCGAAGTGGCAAAACCCCTGACGCTGGACCACCACGATCTGACCACCCGTTTCCCGCTCGAAGAGCGTATCTACCGCATGCGCTGCGTGGAAGCCTGGTCGATGGTGGTGCCCTGGATCGGCTTCCCGCTGCATAAATTGCTGGCGATGGTGGAGCCCACCAGCAACGCAAAATATGTCGCTTTCCAGACGCGGTATGCGCCGGACGAGATGCCGGGCCAGAAAGACCGGTTCATTGGCGGCGGGCTGGAGTATCCCTACGTTGAAGGGTTACGCCTTGACGAAGCCATGCACCCTCTTACGCTGCTGACCGTCGGCGTTTACGGCAAGGCGCTTCCGCCGCAGAACGGCGCGCCCATCCGTTTAACCGTGCCGTGGAAATACGGTTTCAAAGGAATTAAGTCTATCGTCAGCATTAAGCTCACCCGCGAGCGTCCGCCAACCACCTGGAATCTGGCGGCTCCGGACGAATACGGTTTCTTCGCCAACGTGAATCCGCACGTGGATCATCCGCGCTGGTCGCAGGCGACCGAGCGTTTTATCGGTTCCGGCGGCGCGCTGGACGTGAAGCGCCAGCCAACGCTGCTGTTTAACGGTTATGCGGATGAAGTGGCCTCGCTGTACCGTGGCCTCAATTTACGGGAGAACTTCTGAGTGCGTTTAACGGCAAAACAGATTACCTGGCTGAAAGTGCTGCTGCATTTAGCCGGAATACTCCCCTTTCTCTGGCTGTTCTGGGCCGCCAGCCAGGGGCTTTTTAGCGCCGATCCGGCCAAGGATATCCAGCATTTTACCGGTCGGATGGCTCTGAAATTTTTACTGGCCACCTTGCTCGTCTCGCCGCTGGCGCGCTACGCTAAACAGCCACTATTGATACGCACCCGTCGGCTTTTGGGGCTATGGTGTTTTGCCTGGGCCACGCTGCATCTGACCAGCTATGCCCTGCTGGAACTGGGAATTAACAATCTGACACTGCTTGGCCGCGAACTGGTGACGCGCCCTTATCTGACGCTGGGTATTGTGAGCTGGGTGATTTTACTGGCGTTAGCGCTGACATCCACGCAATATGCGCAGCGAAAGCTGGGCCGTCGCTGGCAGTTGCTACATAACTTCGTCTATCTTGTCGCGATCCTCGCACCCATTCATTATCTGTGGTCGATGAAGATCCTCTCTCCGCAGCCGGTCCTTTACGCGCTGGCGGCCGTGGCGCTTTTAGCATGGCGTTACAAGAAGTTCCGCCAGTGGTTGCGATAGTTCGCGAAACTGTGCGTTTTCCCGCAGATTGCCTCTCAACCGCAAATCTTTTTTGGATTGCGGTTGATAATCTTCCCTGATAAGACCAGTATTTAGCTGCCAAATGCTACGAAATCGTTATAATGTGCGACCTTGGTTCGCCTGACAGTGGTTTTTGGCCTCTGAAAAGGTGACATTTGCGCTTCGACGGTATATTTTGTTTTTTACCCGAAAATCGCAGGAGATAGCAGCATAATGACTGATAAGTTCCAGATCTTAGTTTTGAACGGACCGAACCTGAACATGCTCGGCACCCGTGAGCCGGAGAAGTACGGCACGCTGACATTAAGCGAAATTGTTAACCGTTTGAGCACGGAAGCAGCGTCGCTGAATGTGGATTTGGATCATTTTCAGTCAAACGCGGAGTACGCAATCATCGACCGTATTCATCAGGCTAAAGACAATGTGGACTATATCCTGATCAATCCGGCCGCGTTTACGCACACCAGTGTTGCTATCCGCGACGCACTGCTTGCGGTGAGTATCCCGTTTATCGAGATCCACCTGAGTAACGTGCACGCCCGAGAGCCGTTCCGTCACCATTCGTATCTGTCGGATATCGCTGCTGGCGTTATCTGTGGACTGGGCGCAGACGGCTATTCATACGCTTTACAGACAGCGGTAAAACGCTTGTCACAATCACACTAAACAAGAGTACGGAACCCACTCATGGATATTCGTAAGATTAAAAAACTGATCGAGCTGGTTGAAGAATCAGGCATCTCCGAACTGGAAATTTCTGAAGGCGAAGAGTCTGTACGCATCAGCCGTGCAGCCCCAGCCGCTAGCTTCCCGGTAATGCAGCAAGCTTACGCTGCGCCAGTGCAGCAGCCTGCGCTCTCCGCAGCCGTTGCACCAGCAGCAGCTGAAGCCGCACCTGCCGCTGCAGCAGAAATCAGTGGTCACATCGTACGTTCCCCAATGGTTGGTACTTTCTACCGCACCCCGAGCCCGGACGCGAAGGCGTTCATCGAAGTGGGTCAGAAAGTCAACGTAGGCGATACCCTGTGCATCGTTGAAGCGATGAAAATGATGAACCAGATCGAAGCAGACAAATCAGGTACTGTGAAAGCGATTCTGGTCGAAAGTGGTCAGCCGGTTGAATTTGACGAGCCGCTGGTCGTCATCGAGTAACGAGGCGTACATGCTGGATAAAATTGTTATCGCCAACCGCGGCGAGATCGCACTGCGTATTCTTCGTGCCTGTAAAGAACTGGGCATCAAGACTGTCGCTGTGCACTCAAGCGCGGATCGCGATTTAAAACACGTATTGCTGGCGGATGAGACGGTCTGTATTGGCCCGGCTCCGTCCGTAAAAAGCTATCTGAACATCCCGGCTATCATCAGCGCCGCTGAAATCACCGGCGCGGTGGCAATTCATCCGGGTTATGGCTTCCTCTCTGAGAACGCCAACTTTGCTGAGCAGGTTGAACGCTCTGGCTTTATCTTCATCGGCCCGAAAGCCGACACCATCCGCCTGATGGGCGACAAAGTGTCTGCGATCACCGCGATGAAAAAAGCCGGTGTACCAACCGTACCAGGCTCTGACGGCCCTCTGACCGACGACATGGATGCTAACCGTGCTCATGCTAAACGCATTGGCTACCCGGTTATCATCAAGGCGTCCGGCGGCGGCGGCGGTCGCGGTATGCGCGTTGTGCGCAGCGATGCTGAACTGGCGCAGTCCATCTCCATGACCAAAGCAGAAGCGAAAGCCGCTTTCAGCAATGACATGGTGTACATGGAAAAATACCTGGAAAACCCACGCCACATCGAAATTCAGGTGCTGGCTGACGGTCAGGGTAACGCGATCTATTTGGCTGAACGTGACTGCTCCATGCAGCGTCGTCACCAGAAGGTGGTCGAAGAAGCACCAGCGCCGGGCATTACTCCGGAACTGCGTCGCTACATCGGCGAACGTTGCGCTAAAGCGTGTGTCGATATCGGCTATCGTGGAGCGGGTACCTTTGAGTTCCTGTTCGAAAACGGCGAGTTCTACTTCATTGAGATGAACACCCGTATTCAGGTTGAACACCCGGTTACCGAAATGATCACCGGCGTTGACCTGATTAAAGAGCAGCTGCGTATCGCAGCCGGTCAGCCGCTGTCCATCAAGCAGGAAGAAGTGGTGGTGAAAGGCCATGCGGTAGAATGCCGTATCAACGCCGAAGACCCGAACACCTTCCTGCCAAGCCCGGGTAAAATCACGCGTTTCCACGCGCCGGGTGGCTTTGGCGTGCGCTGGGAGTCTCATATCTACGCCGGTTACACCGTACCGCCGTACTATGACTCAATGATCGGCAAGCTCATCTGCTACGGCGAAAACCGTGACGTGGCGATTGCCCGCATGAAGAACGCCCTGCAGGAACTGATCATCGACGGAATCAAAACCAACGTTGATCTGCAGATGCGCATCATGAGCGACGAGCACTTCCAGAATGGTGGAACCAACATCCACTATCTGGAGAAAAAACTCGGTCTGAACGAGAAGTAAGAGACCTGTGTTGTGAAAAGGCCGGATTATCCGGCCTTTTTTATTTCTGGGGCCTGGAAAGCCTCATCATGTACAATCCCCGCTTTCTTCATCCACAAGGGACAAAAAATGGACAAACGTTTTGTTCAGGCCCATAAAGAAGCGCGCTGGGCGCTGTGGCTGACCCTTCTCTATCTTGCTGCATGGTTAGTAACCGCTTACTTACCAGACTCTGCTATTGGCATCACCGGCCTGCCGCACTGGTTCGAATTGGCCTGCCTGCTGGTTCCGCTGGTGTTTATCCTGCTGTGCTGGGCAATGGTGAAATTTATCTACCGGGATATTCCGCTGGAGGACGATGATGCAGCTTGAAGTCATTCTGCCGCTTGTCGCTTACCTGCTGGTCGTATTTGGATTGTCCATTTACGCCATGCGCAAAAGAACGACCGGTGCCTTTCTGAACGAGTATTTCCTCGGCAGCCGTTCGATGGGCGGCGTTGTGCTGGCAATGACGCTGACCGCGACCTATATCAGCGCCAGCTCGTTTATTGGCGGCCCCGGTGCGGCCTACAAATACGGGTTAGGCTGGGTTTTGCTGGCGATGATCCAACTGCCTGCCGTCTGGCTCTCGCTGGGCATACTGGGTAAAAAATTTGCCATTCTGGCGCGCCGTTACAATGCCGTGACGCTCAACGATATGCTCTTTGCCCGTTACCAGAGCCGCTTGCTGGTGTGGCTGGCGAGCTTGAGCCTGCTGGTGGCGTTTATCGGTGCGATGACCGTACAGTTTATCGGCGGTGCGCGTCTGCTGGAAACGGCGGCCGGCATCCCTTACGAGACAGGCCTCATCATCTTCGGGGTAAGCATCGCGCTCTATACTGCGTTTGGCGGATTCCGCGCCAGCGTGCTGAACGATACGCTGCAGGGAATGGTGATGCTCATCGGTACGATCGTTCTGCTGGTGGGGATTGTCCATGCGGCGGGTGGACTCACTCACGCGGTGGAAACCCTGGAAGCGATTGACCCGAAACTGGTCTCGCCGCAGGGCGCAGATGATATCCTCTCTCCGACCTTTATGACCTCATTCTGGGTGTTAGTCTGCTTCGGAGTAATTGGTCTGCCGCATACCGCCGTGCGCTGTATCTCCTATAAAGACAGCAAAGCCGTTCACAAGGGCATCATCATCGGGACGATTGTGGTCGCTGTCCTGATGTTTGGTATGCATCTGGCGGGGGCATTAGGGCGCGCGGTAATCCCCGATCTTACCGTGCCGGATCTGGTTATCCCGACGCTGATGGTCAAAGTACTGCCCCCCTTTGCCGCCGGGATTTTCCTCGCCGCGCCAATGGCCGCCATTATGTCGACCATCAACGCTCAGTTACTGCAAAGTTCCGCTACGATCATTAAAGATCTCTATCTGAACCTGCGCCCTGAGCAGGTTGAAAATGAACGTCGCCTGAAGCATATGTCGGCGGTGATTACGCTGGTGCTAGGCGCGTTGCTGCTGTTAGCCGCATGGCGCCCGCCGGAGATGATCATCTGGCTGAACCTGCTGGCATTTGGTGGGCTTGAGGCGGTATTCCTGTGGCCGCTGGTGTTAGGGCTCTACTGGGAACGCGCAAATGCTGCCGGTGCGCTGAGCGCGATGATTGTTGGCGGCGTGCTGTACGCCGTCCTCGCAACGTTTAAGATCCAGTACCTGGGCTTCCATCCGATTGTGCCTTCGTTACTGCTAAGTTTACTGGCGTTTGTGGTGGGGAACCGTTTCGGTCAGCCCGTCCCACAGCCCGCTATGATTTCTACTGATAAATAAAGAGTTTTGCCATGCCGTGGATCCAACTAAAACTGAATACAACCGGCGCGAACGCCGAAGAGCTGAGCGATGCGCTGATGGAGGCCGGCTCGGTCTCTATCACCTTCCAGGACACGCATGACACGCCGGTCTTTGAACCGCTGCCGGGCGAAACCCGCCTGTGGGGCGATACCGACGTGATTGGCCTGTTCGATGCTGAAACCGACATGAAAGAGGTCGTCGCGATTCTGGAAAACCACCCTCTGCTGGGCGCGGGCTTTGCGCACAAAATCGAACAGCTGGAAGAC
Organism: Enterobacter sp. CFEC122; assembly: GCF_052983755.1. Classification (NCBI taxonomy): domain Bacteria; kingdom Pseudomonadati; phylum Pseudomonadota; class Gammaproteobacteria; order Enterobacterales; family Enterobacteriaceae; genus Enterobacter; species Enterobacter sp. CFEC122. Next base: position 145,826 of record NZ_JBRIQR010000006.1, read on the forward strand.
AAAGACTGGGAACGCGAATGGATGGATAACTTCCACCCGATGCAGTTCGGCAAGCGTCTGTGGATCTGCCCAAGCTGGCGCGAGGTTCCTGATGAAAACGCGGTTAACGTCATGCTCGATCCGGGTCTGGCGTTTGGTACCGGCACCCATCCAACGACCTCCCTGTGCCTGCAGTGGCTGGATGGTCTCGATCTGGATGGTAAGACGGTGATCGACTTCGGCTGTGGATCCGGGATCCTTGCGATTGCCGCCCTGAAACTGGGCGCGGCAAAAGCTATCGGGATCGATATCGATCCGCAGGCCATTCAGGCCAGTCGCGACAACGCCGAGCGCAACGGCGTTTCCGATCGACTGGAGCTGTATCTGCCGGATGCGCAGCCAGAAGCCATGAAAGCCGATGTGGTGGTTGCAAACATTCTGGCGGGCCCATTGCGCGAGCTGGCTCCGTTAATCAGCGTGCTGCCCGTTGAGGGCGGTCTGCTGGGACTTTCGGGTATCCTGGCAAGCCAGGCAGACAGCGTGTGTGAAGCCTACGCCGATCTTTTCGCTCTCGACCCGGTGGTGGAGAAAGAAGAGTGGTGCCGTATTACCGGTCGTAAAAAATAAGCATTTGGCGTGGTCCTCTGACCACGCCCCTCTTCCTCTGATAATCCTCTCTCCCTCTGCCATTCTTCGGTAAAATAACCCCACAAATCATGTTGATTTGTATTAAAAAATTCACCGGAAGAATATGATGAAACACATTACAGGCAAGGCAGCGCTGTTTGCGCTGAGCATGGTTTCGGCTTCAGCATTCGCATCACACTGGGGCTATGAAGGGGAAGGTTCACCGGAACACTGGGGTGAACTGGACGAGGCCTACAAGACCTGCCAGAGCGGGATGAACCAGTCTCCGATAAATATTGATTCGACCGCTAACGCCCATCTCTCCCCGCTGCAAACACACTACATTGATGGTCCTGTAACGCTGACCAATAATGGCCATACCATTCAGGCTAGCGAACAGGCTGACACCCGTGACACCATCACTCTGGACAAGCAAACCTGGACGCTCCAGCAGTTCCACTTCCATGCACCAAGCGAAAACACCGTGCACGGCAAGAAGTACGCGATGGAGATGCATCTGGTACATAAAAACAGCGCAGGTGAGCTGACCGTGGTAGCCGTCATGTTTGATAAAGGGGCTGCGAATCCGGAGCTGGATAAGCTGTGGAGCGTGATGCCGCAGCAGGCTGAACAGAACGTCTTCATTGAGAAGGATCTCAACCTGAACAAGCTGCTGCCGAAGGTGAAAACCTACTGGCGCTTTAGCGGATCTCTGACCACGCCACCGTGTTCTGAAGGGGTCACCTGGATCGTGCTCAAACAGCCGTTAACCGTCTCAGCAGAACAGCTTGAGAAATTTACCCATACCATGCATCACGATAATAACCGTCCGGTACAGTCTCTGCATGGGCGCGTTGTGGTCGAATAACGCCCATTCTGAGTCTTAAGATCATGTTCTAAAATGCGACGCAGATCGCAAAGAAGAGGGAAAATCTGCTGCTAAAAACAGCAGATTATCCCGCTCAGGTAAGCCATTTATTCAGAAATGATGAGAAGTTACGGGAAATTGTAAGCGCTCATAAAATAGCCATTCCTGCCTAACACAATGATTTAAATAGTGAATAATTCTTAACGGAAAGATTGAGCGGCGATTCCTTGATCTACAACAGTGGATTGTTCAAAGTTTGGCCTTTCATCTCGTGCAAAAAATGCGTAATATACGCCGCCTTGCAGTCACAGTATGGTCATTTCTTAACTCATGCGCATCGGACACCACCAGCTTAGAAATCGCCTGATCGCAGCCCCTATGGCAGGTATTACCGACCGGCCGTTCAGGACGCTGTGCTATGAGATGGGAGCCGGTTTAACCGTATCCGAGATGATGTCGTCTAACCCGCAGGTTTGGGAAAGCGATAAATCCCGCCTTCGGATGGTGCACATTGATGAACCCGGTATTCGCACCGTGCAAATTGCCGGAAGCGTGCCTGAAGAGATGGCAGATGCCGCGCGTATCAACGTGGAAAGTGGTGCCCAGATTATTGATATCAATATGGGGTGCCCGGCCAAAAAAGTGAATCGCAAGCTTGCAGGTTCAGCCCTTCTGCAATACCCCGACCAGGTGAAAGCTATCCTGACGGCGGTTGTCAGCGCAGTGGACGTTCCTGTTACGTTAAAGATTCGCACGGGTTGGTCGCCGGAACACCGTAACTGTGTAGAGATTGCCCAACTGGCCGAAGACTGTGGCATTCAGGCCCTGACCATTCATGGACGCACGCGCGCCTGTTTGTTCAACGGTGAAGCTGAATACGACAGCATTCGGGCAGTTAAGCAGAAAGTTTCCATTCCGATTATCGCGAATGGCGACATAACTGACCCGCTTAAAGCCAGAGCGGTGCTCGACTATACGGGAGCTGATGCTCTGATGATAGGACGTGCCGCTCAGGGAAGACCCTGGATCTTTCGGGAAATCCAGCATTATCTGGACACTGGAGAGCTGCTTGCTCCCCTGCCTCTGGCAGAGGTTAAGCGCTTGCTTTGTTCGCATGTTCGGGAACTGCATGACCACTACGGTCAGGCGAAAGGGTACCGAATTGCGCGTAAACACGTTTCCTGGTATCTCCAGGAGCACGCTCCAGATGACCAGTTTCGGCGCACATTCAACGCCATTGAGGATGCCAGCGAACAGCTGGAGGCGTTGGAGGCATACTTCGAAAATCTTGCGTAATGAAATAAAGAGCTGACAGAACTATGTTCGAACAACGCGTAAATTCTGACGTACTGACCGTTTCTACCGTTAACTCTCAGGATCAGGTAACTCAAAAGCCCCTGCGTGACTCGGTTAAACAGGCACTGAAGAACTATTTTGCTCAACTGAACGGTCAGGATGTTAATGACCTGTATGAGCTGGTACTGGCTGAAGTTGAACAGCCACTGTTGGACATGGTGATGCAATACACCCGCGGTAACCAAACCCGCGCTGCGCTGATGATGGGTATCAACCGTGGTACTCTGCGTAAGAAACTGAAAAAATACGGCATGAACTGATACTAATCAGTTAAATGCTTGTTTAAAAAGGCGCTCTTCGGCATGGGGAAGCGCCTTTTTTATTCCCTGCTTCACTCCGTCAACGCTTTGTAAACCTTCACTTATCCCGCTTTAAAACCGCCGCTTTTGGTGTATATTTCCCCCACTTTACTGGCGCTCTTCTCGCGGAATGACACAATGATTCGTAAATACTGGTGGCTGGTTGTTTTTGCAATCTCCGTTCTGATTTTCGATGCACTTCTGATGCAGTGGATTGAACTGATGAGCACCGAAACCGATAAGTGTCGCAATATGAACTCCGTGAATCCCCTGAAACTCGTAAACTGTTCAGAGCTCGACTAGCCGCCTGATTGCGCAAACTCCCCGTGATTACCCACTAAAAACGGGGATTTAAATCCCTTTGAGCCATTACCCGACGGTGATAATGTCTCGCCCTTCTCAACCGCTCTAGCGTAACCCCACACTCGAGTAGAACCGTCCATGCTGGTCAGCCAATACAACCATATCCTTGTTGTCCTCTCCTTTGTTGTTGCCATCCTTGCGGCGTATACCGCACTGAATATGGCGGCACGTGTCGCCGGGAGTGAGGGTGTAGCTGCCCGCGTCTGGCTGGCGGCGGTATTGCAATGGGCATCGGCGTGTGGGCCATGCATTTTATCGGCATGCTGGCGATGGATCTCTCCATGAGCATGAGCTACAACGCCAGCCTGACGGCGTTATCCATGGTCATCGCCGTCGGATCGTCACTGTTCGCGCTCTGGCTCGTGAGCTGCGATCAATTACGCTTGCGCCGTCTGCTGCCCGGTGCGCTGGTGATGGGAAGCGGTATTGTTGCCATGCATTACACCGGCATGGCCGCGCTGGAAGTGATGCCCGGGATTATCTGGGATAAGGTCTGGGTGGCCATTTCGGTCGCCATTGCGCTTGCCGCTTCACTCGCGGTATTATGGCTGACCTTCCGCCTGCGTCACGACGCCGCGCAGGTCGTGCTGATGCGCACGGGTGCCGCCATCACCATGGGCATAGCCATTGCCGGGATGCACTACGCCGGGATGAAAGCCGCACAGTTTCCGATGTCCACAATGGTTCACCATGAGGGTATTAACGGGAGCTGGCTGGCGGTGCTGGTGAGCGTTGTCGCGCTCTCTATTCTTGGGATTACCCTGTTGGTATCAATGCTGGACGCCCGCCTTCAGGCGCGTACCGCCCTTCTGGCCTCGTCCCTTGCAGAAGCTAACCGGGAACTCGCACAGCTGGCCCTGCACGATACCCTGACGCGGCTGCCCAACCGTATCCTGCTGGAAGACCGACTCGATCAGGCCATCAGCAAAGCCGATCGCGAGGGAACCCATTTTGCCCTGATGTTCATGGATCTCGACGGCTTTAAAGCCATCAATGACGCTTACGGCCATGATGTCGGTGACAAGCTGCTGATTGCCGTAACGGAGCGCCTGCTGCATCTCCTGAAGGGCCAGTTCACCCTGGCACGTATCGGCGGTGATGAGTTTGTTCTGCTGGCTGAGGGGGAAGGCCCGGACGATGCGGCCTCCCTGGCGAATTCGCTGGTGCGCGCGATCGATAGCCCGTTCAACCTCGACCACTATGAACTGATGGTCACCCTCAGCATTGGGATCGCGCTGTATCCTCACGACGGCAAAACCGAACGTGAGCTCATGTTTAACGCCGATGCGGCGATGTACCATACCAAGCATATGGGCCGGAACGGTTACCACTTTTTCCAGCCCTCGATGAATACGCTGGCGCAGACCCACCTTCAGTTAATGAACGATCTGTGGATGGCGATCGATCGCAATGAGCTCCGCCTGCTGTATCAGCCAAAATTTCACGCCCCCGCCGGCCCTCTCCTTGGATTTGAGGCGTTATTGCGCTGGCAGCATCCTAAGCAGGGGTTACTGACCCCGGACCTTTTCCTGCCGCTGGCGGAGAAAACGGGGCTGATTATCCCTATCGGCAACTGGGTAATTAATGAAGCCTGTCGCCAGCTGCGTGAATGGCATCTTCAGGGACATCAAAGCTGGTCAATGGCGGTAAACCTGTCGACGCTGCAGTTTGAACAGCCTTCGCTGGTCAACACGGTTCTCAACTGCCTGGCACTTCATCATGTGCCACCAGAAATGTTGATCCTGGAGGTGACGGAAACCACGGCCATGAGCAACCCGGATGAAAGTGTACGGGTGCTGACAGAGCTGACGGAAGCGGGCGTCAAGGCCTCCATTGATGATTTTGGCACCGGCTATTCAAGCCTGCTGTACCTCAAGCGCTTACCCGCCTGTGAATTGAAAATCGACAGGGCGTTCGTGAAAGAGCTCAGCGGAGAAAGCGAGGATGCCACCATTGTCTCCGCGATTGTGGCCCTCGCCAAAACACTCAATCTGAAAGTCGTGGCTGAAGGCGTAGAAACCGAAGCACAGCAGGCCTTTTTGACCGAGTTGGGCTGCAACACCCTTCAGGGTTATCTGTTAGGTAAACCCGTCAGCGCGCAAACCATAGAGGCGCTTTGTGCGCGAGGGGAGATGCTACCTGGCGCAGGGCTGTAAGCATCATCATGAGGCGATACGCGAATGACAGGGAGTGTCGCCAGAATGCTATCGACCAGGGCGGGTGCCTGCTGATAAAGATTGAAACTTTCGTTATTCATTAACCAGTTTTTAATTATTCCGCTAAAAAAGCCGTGGAATACGATCAAGGTCAGATCAACATTTACCTTTGGCGAAATGATGTTCCGTGAAATACAGGCCTCCAGCGAGGCACGCAGCGTGTCATAATTGAATCCAATCCGTTTTCTGATGTCTCTCTCTGAAATCATGTCACTGCTAAATTCACATTTATGATACAAAATTTGTAAAAGTGCGCATTGTCGAGGCTCACGCGCAATATACTGCAACGCAGTAATAAATTGCTCACGAAGTATTAACAATGGATCATCACCTTCGGAAAGGGAAAGCCTGTCGCGAATAATGTCGCGAAGCGGTAATTGCTGCTCCCAGATGGCATTAAATATTTCAGCTTTACTGGTGAAGTGCCAATAGATTGCACCGCGCGTCACATTTGCAGCATCCGCGATGTCCGTCAGCGTGGTGTTGGCTACGCCACGCGTCGCAAACTGCCCGATAGCCGCCTCAATCAACTGCTGCCGGGTTTGTTGAGCTTCTTCTTTCTTTTTCCGCGCCATAGACAACGACTCGCTACTCACAAAGTTTATACGTAACACAGGTCAGGAGAACGAAAGTATTCACCAATTCCCGTTTTAGTTTTGCACAAAAAAAGTCAATCTTCTTAATTTATAGTTTAGCTAAATACATATTTAAGTTTAAATTCATGCCATGAATAAATGAGGCACATTAAGCGCTATTTAACTGATTAGCTTGCCGGAAGAAGACAGAGAAATAAACCGAGTCTGATTCTGATTTTTCTGCTCAGACCTTGCCATTCGCACTTATAAATTAAAAAACATTAAATACCCTCATTATTATACGCAGCTACATTTTATTTTTTTATCCCGCTGCCCCTGCTACCGATTCACGCTAAATATCGGTTACCGGGTATTTAAAGGAACAGTAATGACGAATCATTTCAGACGCTTACCCTTAGCCGGTTTCATTGTCTGCGCTGTGCTGCTCTCAGGATGCGATGGCCAGGAAAACCAACAACAACATCCGCAGGCTCCCCAGGTCAGTGTGCATATTGTGAAAAGCGCACCGCTGGCTGTCACCACTGAACTCCCGGGCAGAACAGATGCGTTCCGCGTTGCAGAGGTTCGTCCGCAGGTTAGCGGTATTATCCTGCGTCGCAACTTCACGGAGGGCAGCGATGTAAAAGCTGGAGATTCGCTTTACCAGATTGATCCTGCAATCTATCAGGCGGCTTACGACAACGCCAAAGGCGAGCTGGCGAAGGCCCAGGCGGCGGCCAATATTGCTCACCTGACGGTGAAACGTTATCTCCCGCTGGTCGGTACACAGTATGTCAGCAAGCAGGAGTATGACCAGGCCGTGGCCACGGCCCAGCAGGCAGACGCCAGCGTCGTCGCCGCCAAAGCGGGCGTTGAAAGCGCGCGCATCAACCTTGCCTATACCAAAGTGACATCGCCCGTTGATGGTCGCATCGGTAAATCCAGCGTAACGGAAGGGGCGCTGGTCACCAACGGGCAGGCAGCGGCGCTGGCAACGGTTCAGCAGCTTGATCCGATGTATGTCGATGTCACCCAGTCCAGTAATGATTTTTTGCGCCTGAAGCAGACGAGCCTGCAAAAAGGCGATACCGCCAGCAGCGTTGAGCTACTGATGGAGAACGGGCAGCCCTATCCGCTGAAGGGCACATTGCAGTTCTCAGACGTCACGGTGGATCAAAGTACCGGCTCGATTACCCTGCGCGCCATTTTCCCGAATCCTCAACATCTGCTGTTACCGGGTATGTTCGTTCGCGCCCGGATTGATGAAGGTACGCAGCCGGATGCGATTCTGGTTCCCCAACAAGGCGTGACTCGTACGCCGCGAGGCGATGCCACCGTGATGGTGGTGAACGATAAAAACCAGGTTGAGTCTCGCACCGTCGTTGCGCCTCAGGCGATTGGCGACCGCTGGCTGGTGACGGAAGGGCTGAAAAACGGTGACCGCGTGATTGTCAGCGGGCTACAAAAGGTCAGACCGGGCGTAACCGTCGTCGCTACGCCTGATACCACCACCGCTCCAGCCAGTTAAGGGACGACGACATGGCTAATTTCTTTATTCAGAGACCGGTTTTCGCCTGGGTACTTGCCATCATTTTGATGATTGCTGGTGGGCTAGCCATTCTCAAACTTCCCGTCGCACAGTATCCGACCATTGCGCCTCCCGCCGTGGCGATATCCGCGACCTACCCGGGAGCAGATGCTCAAACGGTGCAGGATACCGTGACCCAGGTTATCGAACAGAACATGAACGGTATCGATAACCTGATGTATATGTCCTCCACCAGCGATTCAGCGGGTAACGTCACCATCACCCTGACCTTCGAGTCCGGAACCGATCCGGACATCGCCCAGGTGCAGGTGCAGAACAAGCTACAGCTCGCCATGCCGCTGCTGCCGCAAGAGGTGCAGCAGCAAGGGATTGGCGTTGAGAAGTCCAGCAGTAGCTTCCTGCTGGTCGCCGGTTTTGTTTCAGACAACAAAAACCTCACGCAGAATGACATCTCCGACTATGTTGCCTCGAACGTCAAAGATGCCATCAGCCGAACGTCTGGTGTCGGTGACGTGCAGCTGTTCGGCGCCCAATATGCGATGCGTATCTGGCTCGACAGCAATGCGATGAACAAATACCAGCTGACGCCGCTGGATATTATCAACCAGCTGAAAACGCAGAACGACCAGATAGCGGCAGGCCAGTTGGGCGGGACGCCATCCATCCCAGGACAGCAGCTGAATGCCTCGATCATCGCGCAAACCCGCCTGAAATCACCGGAAGAGTTTGGCCGCGTGACGCTCAAGGTGAACCAGGACGGCTCGATGGTGCATCTGAAGGATGTGGCTCGCATTGAGCTGGGTGGCGAAAACTACAACATGGTGACAAAAATCAACGGGCAGGCGGCAACCGGCCTGGGGATTAAGCTGGCAACCGGGGCAAATGCGCTGGATACAGCGGCAGCCATCAAGAGCAAGCTGGCACAACTGCAGCCGTTCTTCCCGCAGGGGCTAAAAGTCGTCTACCCCTATGACACCACACCGTTTGTGAAAATCTCCATCCACGAAGTGGTGAAGACCCTGTTTGAAGCGATTATTCTCGTCTTCCTGGTTATGTACTTGTTCCTGCAAAACCTGCGGGCAACGCTCATCCCGACTATCGCGGTTCCGGTCGTTCTGCTGGGTACCTTCGCGGTTCTGGCGGCGTTCGGTTTCTCCATCAATACCCTGACAATGTTCGGCATGGTGCTGGCGATAGGTCTGCTGGTTGATGACGCTATCGTGGTCGTTGAGAACGTTGAACGCGTCATGGTCGAGGACAAGCTGCCGCCGAAAGAGGCTACGCAGAAATCGATGGGACAGATCCAGGGGGCACTGGTGGGGATCGCCATGGTGCTCTCGGCGGTCTTTATCCCGATGGCCTTTTTTGGCGGCTCGACGGGGGCGATCTATCGCCAGTTCTCGCTAACTATCGTTTCCGCTATGGCATTGTCAGCACTGGTTGCGCTAATCCTGACGCCAGCGCTCTGTGCAACGTTGCTTAAGCCTGTTTCAGCCGATCATCATGAGAAAAAAGGGGGTTTCTTCGGCTGGTTTAATGCGCTCTTTGATAAGAGCGTTGAGCACTACAGTAACAGCGTGAGCGGTATCTTGCGCAAGACCGGACGCTATCTGTTGGTGTACGTCATTATTGTCGGTGGAATGGCGGTGCTCTTCCTGCGCTTACCCACCTCCTTCCTCCCCGAAGAGGATCAGGGGGTGTTTATGACGATGGTTCAGCTCCCGGCGGGGGCAACCCAGACGCGTACTCAGCAGGTTCTCGACCAGGTTCAGGACTACTACCTGAACAAAGAGAAAGCAAATGTTGAATCCGTCTTTACCGTAAACGGCTTTAGCTTTAGCGGCCAGGGTCAGAACTCCGGTATTGCCTTCATCAGCCTGAAGCCCTGGGAAGAGCGTCCTGGGGCGGAAAATGGCGTTGAAGCCATTGTGGGTCGCGCGACAAAAGCTTTCAGTCAGATTAAAGACGGCCTTGTATTCCCGTTTAACCTGCCCGCTATTATTGAGTTAGGTACCGCAACGGGCTTCGACTTTGAACTTATCGATCAGGCAAACCTGGGGCATACCCAGCTGACGCAGGCGCGTAACCAGCTGCTCGGCATGGTGAAAGAGCATCCTGACCTGCTGGTGCGCGTACGCCCAAACGGTCTTGAAGATACGCCTCAGTTCAAACTGGATGTCGATCAGGAGAAAGCACAGGCGCTGGGCGTCAGTCTTTCTGACGTCAACCAGACGATTTCGACGGCCTTAGGGGGCACCTATGTGAATGACTTTATCGATCATGGCCGCGTGAAAAAAGTCTATGTACAGGCCGACGCGAAATTCCGTATGTTGCCAGGGGATATTAACAACCTTTATGTGCGCAGCGCGAACGGGGAAATGGTGCCGTTCTCAGCCTTTAGCAACGCTCACTGGGTTTATGGTTCACCTCGTCTGGAGCGCTACAACGGAATGCCTTCGATGGAGATCCTCGGCGAATCAGCCCCGGGTAAAAGTACCGGTGAGGCCATGGCTATGATGGAAAGCCTCGCGGCAAAATTGCCTTCCGGCATCGGTTATGACTGGACGGGAATGTCTTACCAGGAGCGACTTTCGGGTAACCAGGCGCCTGCACTGTACGCCATTTCACTGATCGTGGTGTTCTTGTGTCTGGCAGCGCTGTATGAAAGCTGGTCCATTCCGTTCTCCGTTATGCTGGTTGTGCCGTTGGGGGTCATCGGGGCCCTTCTCGCAGCCTCGCTGCGCGGGTTAAACAATGACGTCTATTTCCAGGTCGGCCTGCTGACCACAATTGGTCTGTCGGCGAAAAACGCCATCCTGATCGTCGAATTTGCTAAAGACCTGATGGAGAAAGAAGGTAAAGGCATCATTGAAGCTACGCTTGAAGCGTCAAGGATGCGCCTTCGACCGATCCTGATGACCTCCCTGGCCTTTATCCTTGGCGTCATGCCGCTGGTGATCAGTACCGGAGCCGGGAGCGGTGCGCAAAACGCCGTCGGTACGGGTGTGATGGGGGGAATGCTTTCCGCAACGCTTCTGGCGATTTTCTTCGTGCCCGTCTTCTTTGTGGTTGTTCGTCGACGCTTTACCCGCCATAAAGATTAACATTTCCCTAAAAAGGCACCTCTGGTGCCTTTTTTATTTTTAACATAAACAATGAATTAGGCATTAAGCGAAAGCCATGTTAAAAATACAGTGATTTGCATTAAGTAAAAACACTCTCTTACCCCTTCATAATGTCTCCATTAATTCGTCCGGAAATCGATTTTTCTCCACGATTTTTACAAACTACATAATTTGAGATTATTCCTCGTGTAACGCGGACTTACCCCGGTGGTAAAATAACCTCCAGTTCGTTAATTGCCCTCCTGGCTTTATAGCGGACGAGAAATAATACTGAGGTAACATCATGAAAAGATTCATTTCCGTTGCACTACTCGCTGCGCTGCTTGCTGGTTGCGCGCACGACTCTCCATGTGTACCGGTTTACGACGACCAGGGCCGACTGGTTCATACCAATACCTGTATGAAAGGCACCACCCAGGACAACTGGGAAACAGCAGGTGCTATCGCTGGCGGCGCTGCCGCAGTGGCGGGCTTGACGCTGGGTATTGTTGCCCTGACGAAGTAACATCAGTTAAGAAAGCGCGGCTCTGGCCGCGCTTTTGCTTTTAATCAGTGCACTATTTTCAAAGAAGTAAAAAAATAGCCCCGTATTTATTCGTGCCTTTCATTTCAGCCTGAAGCCAGTCACATCTTTTTCGTACACTTTTTTAAATTACCTGTTCTATTGTGATGATTTTCACACATTAATATTATTGAATATCCTGCCAATATTCACTCTGGAAACTATCTCTTCTTTTTTCTGGCGCGACTCAAAACTTTTGCTCCAATTTGTGGCACAGGTTGTAATTTCGCACCGTTTCAGGGCGCTCGTTTTATTTAAGCCTGTCTACACTCAGCATTAAGCGTTCACTCATCTCTTATTTTGCCGAACGCAAAACTGGCATTACGTTTGCTTTATAAACGTTGGCCAAAGCCACAGACAGGTAAAGCGTTTAAAAACGCCTCTATAACGATAAATTTCGCCACACAGGAAGCATTATGAAAAAGACGATGATAGCCAGCCTGGCCGCTGCAGGCATGATGTTTGCCGTAGCCGGTCAAGCCCATGCGGGAACGACACTGGATGCCGTTAAAAAGAAAGGTTTTGTTCAATGTGGTATCAGTGACGGTTTGCCTGGCTTCTCTTATGCCGATGCGAACGGCAAATTTACCGGTATTGATGTAGATGTCTGCCGCGGTGTTGCCGCCGCCGTTTTTGGCGATGACAGCAAGGTAAAATATACCCCGCTGACGGCAAAAGAACGCTTTACGGCACTGCAGTCCGGCGAGGTTGACATGCTCTCCCGTAATACCACCTGGACCTCCTCCCGCGACGCGGGTATGGGGATGTCATTTACGGGCGTGACCTATTATGACGGGATCGGCTTCCTGACCCACAATAAAGCAGGCCTGAAAAGCGCCAAAGAGCTGGATGGTGCGACCGTTTGTATTCAGGCGGGCACCGATACCGAGCTGAATGTCGCCGATTATTTCAAAGCAAATAACATGAAATACACGCCAGTAACATTTGACCGCTCGGATGAGTCGGCTAAAGCGCTGGAATCCGGCCGTTGCGACACGCTGGCCTCTGACCAGTCACAGCTGTATGCCTTACGCATTAAGCTGAGCAATCCGGCAGAGTGGATTGTCCTGCCTGAAGTGATCTCCAAAGAACCTCTCGGCCCTGTCGTTCGTCGCGGCGATGAAGACTGGTTCTCTATTGTTCGCTGGACGCTGTTTGCCATGCTGAACGCAGAAGAGATGGGCATCAACTCGAAAAACGTGGATGAGAAAGCGGCTAACCCATCTAACCCGGATATGGCGCACCTGCTGGGTAAAGAAGGCGATTTCGGCAAGGATCTGAAGCTGGATAACAAGTGGGCCTACAACATCATCAAACAGGTGGGCAACTACTCTGAGATCTTTGAACGCAACGTGGGATCGGAAAGCCCGCTGAAGATCAAACGCGGCCAGAACAATCTCTGGAACAACGGCGGTATTCAGTACGCGCCACCAGTACGTTAAGTCATAGCTGTAACGGGCACTGCGCATGCAGTGCCCACTCCAGAGTCATGGTTACTGAGGTTTCTTTATGTCCCATCGCCGCTCAGCCGTAAAAGGATCGCTATCCTTTTCTCATCCCGCGGTCCGCGCCTGGCTATTCCAGATTATTGCTATTGTTGCGGTTGTTCTCATCGCCGTGTATCTCATCCACAACACCACCACCAACCTGAACAATCGCGGCATTACCTCCGGTTTTGCGTTTTTGGATCGCAGCGCGGGCTTTGGCATTGTTCAGCATCTTATTGATTACCAGGAAGGTGACACGTACGGACGCGTATTCGTGGTCGGTTTACTGAATACGCTGTTGGTATCGGCGCTTTGTATCGTCTTCGCGTCGATACTGGGCTTCTTTATTGGCCTGGCACGTCTTTCAGAAAACTGGCTCCTGCGGAAACTGTCGACGATTTATATCGAGACGTTCCGCAATATCCCCCCGCTGCTGCAGATCTTCTTCTGGTATTTCGCCGTACTGCGTAACCTTCCTGGTCCCCGTCAGGCCGTCGACGCGTTTGAGCTGTTTTTCCTGAGTAACCGTGGGTTGTCCATTCCTTCTCCTCAGCCGGGCGAAGGACTGTACGCTTTCATCGGCGCGATTGTGATAGCGCTTGCCCTCTCCGCTGGGGTATTCCGTTTTAACCGCAAGCATCAGATCAAAACCGGTCAGCTTCGTAGAACCTGGCCCACCGCAGTCATCCTGATCGTTAGCCTGCCGCTAGTGGCACACTGGCTGTTTGGCGCCGCGTTGCACTGGGATGTTCCCCATCTGCGAGGCTTTAACTTCCAGGGTGGAATGGTGTTAATTCCTGAACTGGCGGCCCTGACATTGGCGCTATCGATTTATACCTCAGCCTTTATCGCTGAGATTATTCGTGCCGGGATCCAGGCCGTCCCGCACGGGCAACACGAAGCGGCACGCTCACTAGGATTACCGCATACGGTGACGCTTCGTCAGGTCATTATTCCGCAGGCGTTGCGGGTCATCATTCCGCCGCTGACCAGCCAGTATCTCAACATTGTCAAAAACTCGTCGCTGGCCGCCGCTATTGGTTACCCGGATATGGTGTCCCTCTTCGCCGGAACCGTGCTTAACCAGACCGGACAAGCCATTGAAACCATCGCCATCACCATGTCTGTCTATCTCATCATCAGCCTGGTAATTTCACTGCTGATGAACCTCTATAACCGTCGTATAGCACTGGTCGAGCGCTAAGGATCTATGATGACAAAAGCGATACTGTCGCACGCCTCGCGCCCTGCCAACTCGACAGGTGGACGTTTCATTCTCTGGGCGCGAAAGAATCTGTTCTCCAGCTTGAGTAATAGCCTGCTGACGATTGTCTGCCTGTGGCTCATGTGGGAATTGATTCCTCCCCTGCTGAGCTGGGCGTTTTTACAGGCCAACTGGGTCGGTTCAACCCGAGCTGACTGTACAAAAGCCGGTGCCTGCTGGGTGTTTATTCATGAACGTTTCGGTCAGTTCATGTATGGATTGTATCCCCACGAACAGCGCTGGCGGATTAATCTCGCGCTGGTTATAGGCCTGCTCTCTGTCGCAGTCATGTTCTGGAAAAAGCTGCCTCATCGTGGACGCTATATTGCCGTCTGGGCGGTGGTTTATCCAATTATTGTCTGGGTGCTCTTGTATGGCGGTTTTCTGGGGCTGGAACGCGTTGAAACACGCCAGTGGGGCGGACTGACGCTGACGTTGATTATCGCGTCAGTGGGGATAGCCGGTGCTCTGCCGTGGGGGATTTTACTTGCCCTCGGACGGCGTTCAAAAATGCCGATCGTTCGCGTGCTCTCCGTTATCTTCATTGAGTTCTGGCGCGGCGTACCGCTTATCACCGTTCTGTTTATGTCATCGGTCATGCTGCCGCTATTTATGGCAGAAGGAACAACGATCGACAAACTGATCCGTGCCCTGGTCGGGGTGATCCTCTTCCAGTCCGCCTATGTCGCTGAAGTGGTGCGCGGTGGTCTGCAGGCGTTGCCTAAAGGCCAGTACGAAGCGGCGGAATCACTGGCGCTCGGCTACTGGAAAACCCAGG
Source organism: Enterobacter sp. CFEC122 (assembly GCF_052983755.1). NCBI lineage: Bacteria > Pseudomonadati > Pseudomonadota > Gammaproteobacteria > Enterobacterales > Enterobacteriaceae > Enterobacter > Enterobacter sp. CFEC122. The sequence goes on from NZ_JBRIQR010000006.1 coordinate 160,874, forward strand.
GGCTGGTCATTCTTCCCCAGGCACTCAAGCTGGTCATTCCGGGCCTGGTCAATACGATCATTGCCCTCTTCAAGGATACCAGCCTGGTGATCATCATCGGATTGTTCGATCTCTTTAGCAGCGTGCAACAGGCTACCGTTGACCCTGTCTGGCTGGGCATGTCCACCGAAGGATATGTCTTTGCTGCCCTGATCTACTGGATCTTTTGTTTTAGCATGTCGCGCTACAGCCAGCATCTGGAAAAGCGCTTTAACACCGGGCGTACACCGCACTGAGGAAAATATGAGCCAAATAACTATGACACCCGCCGACGCGATGATTACGCTGGAAGACGTGAACAAATGGTACGGACAGTTTCATGTCCTGAAGGATATTAATCTTAAGGTCAAGCAGGGAGAGCGCATCGTCCTGTGCGGCCCGTCCGGCTCCGGGAAATCCACAACCATTCGCTGTATTAACCACCTTGAAGAGCATCAGCAAGGACGCATCGTGGTTGATGGTATCGAGCTGAATGAAGATATCCGCAATATCGAACGCGTGCGTCAGGAAGTGGGAATGGTATTTCAGCACTTTAATCTTTTTCCGCACCTGACCGTTCTGCAGAACTGTACGCTCGCACCGATTTGGGTACGAAAGATGCCGAAAAAGGAAGCCGAGGCGTTGGCAATGCACTATCTGGAGCGTGTACGTATCGCAGAGCATGCCAATAAGTTTCCTGGTCAGATATCGGGTGGACAGCAGCAGCGTGTGGCTATCGCCCGTTCACTGTGTATGAAACCGAAAATTATGCTGTTTGATGAACCGACATCAGCCCTCGATCCGGAAATGGTGAAGGAGGTTCTGGATACCATGATTGGACTGGCACAATCCGGCATGACCATGCTGTGTGTCACGCATGAGATGGGGTTCGCGCGAACCGTGGCTGACCGGGTGATCTTTATGGATCGTGGGGAGATTGTTGAGCAGGCGCCGCCGGATGAGTTCTTTGCGCATCCGAAGTCAGAACGTACGCGAGCATTCCTGTCGCAGGTGATTCATTAATCAGATCTTTTTGCCCGGTGGCGCTGCGCTTACCGGGCCTACCGTTTTCACGAGAATCATAACGCAAAAAGGCCATCCTTTCGGATGGCCTTCTCACTTATTTGATGT
>NZ_JBRIQR010000007.1:0-160037 GCF_052983755.1 Enterobacter sp. CFEC122
AAAGCAGGCTTTTTGCTTTTCTGGGTTGGGTTAAATTGTCGGGTGGCGGCGAAAATGTCCTCAATTGCCGAGCTTCACCGGCATCCCTGACCGCCGTTCCAGCTCAGCACCTGCACCCTCGTTGATCAACTCTGTCCGCAGCGCGGCCGATATCGGCAGCGGCACTTTCCGGGTCGATTCAAATTCCGCACGGTTACGCGATAACGGCTCGTGAACCTCCACCCAGCGGCTGCCGTCCGGTTCCGTGGTGACTTTAACGGGCCGATCGATAAGCTGTACGCGGGTGCCGACGGGAACATTATCGAAAAGGTATTTGATGTCGTTATTCCGCAGACGAATACAGCCCTGGCTCACCCGCAGCCCGATGCCGAAATTGGAGTTTGTGCCGTGTATGGCATACAGCCTGCCGATATAGATTGCATACAGCCCCATCGGGTTATCCGGCCCGGCGGGCACGAAGGCAGGCAGCGTTTTTCCCTCTGCCGCATAGGCACGGCGCGTATTGGGCGTCGGAGACCAGGTGGGTCCCACCTGCTTACGTTCAACCGCCGTTACCCAGTTACGCGGGGTTTCGCGCCCGGCCTGACCGATGCCGATGGGCAGCACTTCAACGGTATTGCTGCCCGGCGGGTAATAGTAGAGACGCATTTCCGCCACGTTAACGACAATCCCCTCGCGAACGGTGTCGGGCAAAATCAGCTGCTGGGGAATGACCAGCCGGGTGCCGGATTTGGGCAAAAAAGGATCCACGCCCGGGTTCGCTTCCAGCATATTGCTCAACCCCTGCCCGTACTGCGCGGCAAACGCCTCAAGCGGTAACGTATTATGATCCGGCACGGTAATGACCTGCGAGCTCCCCACCAGGCGACTGCCCGCCGGCGGTAAAGGATAGCTCACCGCCTGCACGCTCTGGCTGATAAGTAACGCAGCAAGACAGCCCAACGCCTTTTTACGACACATATTCCCTTCCTCAGTCGCTTCGCTCTTTAGTAAGCATAGCGTAGCCGTTTTGCATTACCCATCAGGAAATAAAATCAGTTTGCACAGACCCCCTGTCGCGGTAGTCTCATAGGTTCCGTTTATATGACGGCCGCTATGTGAGTGACCTTTTCTTATACCAATAATTAAAAATCAGTGCAGACAGGACAACTATGGACTCCACTCTCACCTCCACACATCCTAACGAGGAGACACCTTCGCTCAATCGTGCCCGCCGCGCCGCACTCGGCAGCTTCGCGGGTGCCGTCGTCGACTGGTATGATTTTCTGCTCTACGGCATTACCGCCGCGCTGGTGTTTAACCGCGAATTTTTTCCGCAGGTCAGCCCCGCGATGGGCACGCTCGCCGCGTTTGCCACCTTCGGCGTCGGTTTTCTGTTTCGCCCGCTGGGCGGGGTGATCTTCGGCCACTTTGGCGACCGCCTCGGCCGCAAGCGCATGCTGATGCTTACCGTCTGGATGATGGGGATCGCCACGGCGCTGATTGGCATTCTCCCGTCGTTTTCCGCGATTGGCTGGTGGGCACCGGCATTGCTGGTGACATTACGGGCGATTCAGGGCTTCGCCGTGGGCGGTGAATGGGGCGGCGCGGCGCTGCTATCCGTTGAGAGCGCGCCCAAAAATAAGAAAGCGTTTTACAGCAGCGGCGTGCAGGTCGGATACGGCGTGGGTCTGCTCCTTTCTACCGGGCTGGTCTCCTTGATCAGCCAGCTCACCACCGACGAGCAGTTCCTGAGCTGGGGCTGGCGCATTCCGTTCATCTTCAGCATCGTGCTGGTCATCGCCGCGCTGTGGATCCGTAACGGCATGGAGGAGTCGGCAGAGTTCGAAAAGCAGCAGGAAAAACCGGCCGTCAAAAAAAGGCTGCCGGTCATGGAGGCACTCGTCCGGCATCCTGGCGCTTTTCTGAAAATTATTGCCCTGCGCCTGTGTGAACTGCTGACGATGTATATCGTCACCGCGTTTGCCCTGAACTACTCGACGCAGAACCTCGGCCTGCCGCGTGAACTGTTCCTGAATATCGGTCTGGTGGTTGGCGGGATCAGCTGCCTGACCATCCCCTGCTTCGCCTGGCTGGCGGACCGCTTTGGCCGCCGTCGCGTCTATATCACCGGGGCGCTGGTGGGCACCCTCAGCGCCTGGCCATTCTTTATGGCGCTGGAGGCGCAGTCGATATTCTGGATTGTCTTCTTCGCCATCATGCTCGCCAACGTCGCTCACGACATGGTGGTCTGCGTCCAGCAGCCGATGTTTACCGAACTGTTCGGCGCCAGCTACCGCTACAGCGGCGCGGGCGTGGGCTACCAGGTCGCAAGCGTGGTCGGCGGCGGGTTTACGCCATTTATTGCCGCCGCGCTGGTGACCTTCTCCGGCGGGAACTGGCACAGCGTGGCGATTTATCTGCTGGCCGGTTGCCTGCTCTCTGCTGCGACGGCGCTGGTGATGAAAGAGCCCCGCCACACCTGATCGCCCTTTTGTTTCACAGGCGTGTGACATACTATCGGGTAGAGTCGCACACCTGTGGAACAAGGAGACAGAGATGAATAATAAGGGCTCCAGCCTGACCCCGGCTCAGGCGCTGGAAAAACTCGACGCGCTGTATGAACAGTCCGTCAATGCGCTGCGCAGCGCCATCAGCGAATATATCGAAACAGGGAAACTTCCCGACCAAAAGGCCAGAAACGAGGGCCTTTTTGTTTATCCATCGCTCTCTGTGACCTGGGACGGCAGCGCCAGCACGACGCCAAAAACCCGCGCCTACGCCCGTTTTACCCACTCCGGCTGCTACAGCACCACCGTCACCCGCCCGGCCCTGTTCCGCCCGTATCTTGAAGAACAACTTACGCTGTTGTACCAGGATTACGGCGCGCACATTGCCGTTGAGCCCTCGCAGCATGAGATCCCCTATCCGTACGTAATTGACGGTTCGGCGTTAACCCTTGACCGCTCCATGAGCGCGGGGCTGACCCGCCACTTCCCGACGACGGAACTGTCGCAGATTGGCGATGAGACCGCCGACGGGATTTATCACCCGGCAGAATTTTCTCCTCTGTCGCACTTTGACGCCCGCCGGGTCGATTTCTCCCTGGCGCGACTGCGCCACTACACCGGTACGCCCGCTGAACATTTTCAGCCGTTCGTGCTCTTTACCAACTACACCCGCTACGTCGACGAGTTTGTCCGCTGGGGCTGCAGCCAGATCCTCGACCCGGAAAGCCCGTATATTGCCCTCTCCTGCGCGGGCGGGATCTGGATCACCGCAGAGACCGAAGCCCCCGAGCAGGCCATCTCCGATCTGGCATGGAAAAAGCATCAGATGCCGGCCTGGCACCTGATCACCGCCGACGGTCAGGGGATCACCCTGATCAACATCGGCGTCGGCCCGTCGAACGCCAAAACCATCTGTGACCATCTTGCGGTGCTGCGCCCGGACGTGTGGCTGATGATTGGCCACTGCGGCGGCCTGCGTGAAAGCCAGCTGATTGGCGATTACGTGCTCGCCCACGCCTACCTGCGCGACGACCACGTGTTGGATGCGGTGCTGCCGCCGGATATCCCAATCCCGAGCATCGCCGAAGTACAGCGTGCGCTGTATGACGCCACCAAAGCGGTCAGCGGCATGCCGGGCGAAGAAGTTAAGCAGCGCCTGCGCACCGGTACGGTCGTCACGACGGATGACCGCAACTGGGAGCTGCGTTACTCCGCCTCCGCGCTGCGGTTCAACCTGAGCCGCGCGGTAGCCATTGATATGGAGAGCGCCACCATCGCCGCACAGGGCTATCGCTTCCGCGTCCCGTACGGCACGCTGCTGTGCGTCTCCGATAAGCCGCTGCACGGCGAAATTAAGCTGCCGGGCCAGGCCAACCGTTTCTATGAAGGGGCTATCTCAGAGCATCTGCAAATTGGCATTCGCGCCATCGACCTGCTTCGGGCGGAAGGTGACAGACTGCATTCCCGCAAGCTGCGCACCTTCAACGAGCCGCCGTTCCGCTAATAACGATAAGGAATAACCATGTCCAGCACATCTCCGCTCTCTGCCCTGCGCCACTGGCTTGAGGCCAGCCATCTCGACGGGATGATCGTCCCGCGTGCGGATGCGTGGCAGAGCGAATACTGCGCGCCCTGTGACGAAAAGCTGGCCTGGCTGACGGGCTTTGACGGTTCTGCCGGCGTCGCGCTGGTACTGAAGGATAAAGCGCTGCTGTTCGTCGACGGGCGCTATCAGGTGCAGGCCCGCGTTCAGGTGAATCTGGACGAGATTGAAATTCACCACCTGCACAACGAGCCGCTGGCTGAATGGCTGACAGAAAACGTGGAGGCAGGCACGCGCATCGGTTTTGACGCACTGCTGATGACCAATACGGAGTTTGAGCAACTGTCCGCCACGCCGTGCAAGCTGGTACCGCTGAAGGTTTCGCCGTTTGACGCCTTATGGACCGATCGCCCTGCCGCACCGGCGGGGCTTATTCGTGAAATGCCGGTTGAAGTAAGCGGTGAAAGCAGCCAGGACAAACGTCAGCGCGTCGCTGCCGTGCTGGCCGCGAACAATGCTGATTATCTGGCCGTTACGCTGCCGGATAACATTGCATGGCTGCTCAACGTAAGGGGCTCAGATATCCCAACCAGTCCGGTACCGCTCTCATTTGCCCTGCTGAGTCGTGACGGCCACGTTGAGTGGTTTGTAAACGACAACAAGCTCGGCGCCCTGCCTGAAGAGGTGCGCGATGCGTTTACCATTGCGCCGCAGGACGCCTTCATCGAACGCTGTCAGCAGATTGCTGCAGGCAAACGGGTGATGGTTGATGCAGATTCCGCTCCGGTCGCCCTGCGCTTTGCCATTGAACCACGGGGAGAGATTGTCTGGCGAACCGATCCCATCACCCTGATGAAGGCCACCAAAAACCCGATCGAGCTGGCTGGGTATCGCGCGTGCCATCACCAGGACGGTGCCGCCTGGGTCAACTTCCTGGCCTGGCTGAGCCGCGAAGTGCCGCTGCGCGAGGCGGCAGGAAATCCGCTCACCGAGCTGGAAGTGCAGGCGCAGCAGCTCGCGTTCCGTAAACAGCAGCCCGGGTTTATCGAGCAAAGCTTTGCGACCATCTCCGCCTCTTCGAGCAATGCGGCGATGTGCCACTATCATTCGAGCGAGGCCAGCAACAAGCCCATCGGCCATGATCATTTTTACCTGAACGATTCCGGCGGTCAGTACGTTAACGGCACCACCGACGCCACGCGCACGCTGGCATGGGGTAAGGTCGACCCGCAGCAGCGCCTGCACTACACCGCCGTGCTGAGAGGCTTTCTGTCGCTCATTACCCTGCAGTTCCCCTCTGGCACTCAGGGGCATCAGCTGGATGCCTTCGCGCGTCGTCCGCTGTGGGAGATGGGGCTGGATTACGATCACGGCACAGGGCATGGCGTGGGGCATCAGCTTCTGATCCATGAGAATCCGCATCGCATCGCCAAAAAGGTCAACCCGTGGCCGCTGGTGGCGGGCAATATCATGACGATTGAACCTGGCTACTATCTGGGCGATAGCCACGGGATTCGCATTGAAAACCAGGTGGAGATTGTGGAGAGCCGTCCGGGATTCTGTAAATTTGCCTCGCTGACGCTGATCCCGATTGATTTAAGCCAGGTCGAGCTGGATCTGTTGAGCGAACAGGAAAAAGCGTGGCTGGATGCGTATCACCAGCAGGTGCGTGAGGCGCTGTCACCACGGGTGAACAGCGATGCGCGTTCGTGGCTGGAAGAGGCGACGGCACCGGTTCGTGTGAACGGATAGTGCGGCTTTTGCCGGGTGGCGGCTTCGCCTTACCCGGCCTACGATTCGAGGTTTTTGTCGGTCGGGTAAGGCGAAGCCGCCACCCGACAATTCTACCCGACGCAGAAAAGCAAAAAGCCTGCTTTAAAAGCAGGCTTTTTAAATTTGGCTCCTCTGACTGGACTCGAACCAGTGACATACGGATTAACAGTCCGCCGTTCTACCGACTGAACTACAGAGGAATCGTGTGAACGGGGCGCATATTATCGATGCTCCCCCATGATGTCAAAGGCAGAATGCATATTTCCGATCGATTGCCGATTTATTCTCCACTTCGCGCAATTGTCAGGCATTTTTCCGCGGGTATTTCCACAGCCAGCGCCCGCTGACCATGCGCCAGTAGAACAGCGCGCCCCGTACGGCCCAGTCCAGGAACATACCCAGCCAGACGCCAACCACGCCCCATCCGAGCATCACCCCGAGCGTATACCCCGCCACAACGCGACATCCCCACATGCCGAGCATCGACACCCACATCGCAAAGCGGGCGTCACGCGCGCCCTTCAGCCCGGCTGGCAGTACCCATGAGGCCGCCCAGATGGGCATAAAGGCCGCATTGAGCCAGATGAGGATTTTAACGACCTCTTTAACGTCCTCTTCGTGGGTATAGAACGAGGCCATCAGCCCGGCAAACGGCGCCGTTCCCCAGGCAATCACGGTCAGTCCAATGGTCGACAGCCAGAAAACGTGGCGCAGCTGCCGCTCAGCCTGGCCGATCTGCCCTTTCCCGAGCCGTTTCCCGGTAATGATAGTCGAGGCCGAACCCAGCGCGTTACCCGGCAGGTTAATCAGCGAGGCGATAGAAAAGGCGATGAAGTTACCGGCGATAACGTCGGTGCCCATCCCGGCGACAAACATCTGCGTCAGCAGCTTCCCGCCGTTAAACAGCACCGACTCAATACTGGCGGGAATGCCGATCCCCATCACTTCCCAGATAATGGCGAAGTTAAAGGGGCGGAAATAGCTCTTCAGCGTGAGGCGCAGCGAGGGAGTAATCCCCGCCATCAGCACGCCGATAATCGCCGCCGCACCGATATAGCGTGAAATGGTTAGCCCCAGTCCGGCGCCGACGAACCCCAGCCCGTCCCACGAGAACACGCCGTAGATCAGCACGCTGCTGATGATGATATTCAGGATATTCATTCCGCCGTTGATCAGGAGCGGAATTTTGGTGTTACCTGCCCCGCGCAGCGCGCCGCTGCCAATCAGGGCGATAGCCGCCGCCGGATAGCTGATGACGGTCATCTCCAGATAGGTCAGCGCCAGGTCTTTAACCTCGTTCGTGGCTTCCCCGGCGACAAAATCGATAATCTCTTTACCGAAATAGTGAATCACCGCCGCCAGAACAATCGAAAAGACAGTCATGATCATCAGCGACTGGCGGGCTGCCTCGCGCGCACGTTTGGGATCGAGCTTGCCGAGGCTAAAAGCCACCACCACCGTCGTCCCGAGATCGATGGCAGCAAAAAATGACATCACCACCATGTTAAAGCTGTCCGCCAGCCCGACCCCCGCCATCGCCTCTTTCCCCAGCCAGCTCACCAGGAAGGTGCTCAGTACCCCCATCAGCAGAACGCAGGTATTTTCCAGGAAGATAGGCACAGCAAGAGGGGTGATTTCACGCCAGAACAGGACACGATAGCTTTTACGTTTTGCATACCATGGCGTGCGCGCGATCGCCTGGCGTAAGGAGGCAGTGACGTTCAAAATGGACCTTAGCGAGAAAAGTTGAAACTCCATTTCAAATGATGGGGGAGAAATGCTCATCCTGCAAAGTATTTTCCTGAAAAAAGATGTGTGGAATTACAACAAACTGACGACAGAATCAGCAATCAGTCGATTTTCCCTAAGATCAGGTTTGACAAAAGTTTTTTCGCCGCTAAGATAAGCCTCCACAACGATTCCTCTGTAGTTCAGTCGGTAGAACGGCGGACTGTTAATCCGTATGTCACTGGTTCGAGTCCAGTCAGAGGAGCCAAATTTAAAAAGCCTGCTTTTAAAGCAGGCTTTTTGCTTTGCGGATGAGGGAAAATGAACGCTCTGTTTGTCTACGGCACGCTGCGCCCGGGCCATTCTAATGCGCATATCCTTGAAAACATCGGCGGTGAATGGCTGGCCGGTTTCGTCTCCGGTACGTTCTACGAACGCGGCTGGGGTGCGGCGGCAGACTTTCCCGGGATTGTCCTCCACTCTGATGGACCGCGCGTCGAAGGCTATCTGTTTATCTCTGATAACCTTTCCGCACACTGGCAAATGCTGGATGAGTTTGAAGACGGCTATGACCGGGTTGAGGTCACGGTGACCACCACTGAAGGCAAGCAGGTTCAAGCCTGGATTTATCAGCTACAGCCACGTTCTGAGTCATAAAAAAAGGCTCTCTGTCACCAGAGAGCCTTTTTCACGATTCGCTGCGATTACTCGCTTTTTGCTTCGCCGTTTTTGATTTCGCCCATCACTTTCAGCTTCTTAGAGATGTCGCGACGCTCTTTGGACAGTTCAGCGTTTTTGATGATGTAATCATCAACACGGTCTTCATAGTCGCTCTTCATGCTGGCGATAATGCCCTGAATAGCTTCAACGCTCATGCCTGGCTTGATGTAGTCGCTCAGGTTGTCGAGCAGCAGAACACGTTTCTGGTTGTCACGGATCTTCTTCTCAACGTCCTGGATTTCACGCTGCAGCTTGTTTTTGCGGCGGAACAGGCGGACGAATTCCAGAACATCCTGGAACGAAGGCTTGGTAGTTTCCATTTTTACACCCCTGATAATGTGAGATTCGGATTCGTTAAAGCAACCATTGTAACAATAACCTTACTGACAGCGGCTGCGAATGACAATGAGTATATCGTTTAAACCTATCATAACCCCAATTGCTGCTGAATCGAAGCAGCAGGCGTCACATCCGCGTTTTATTTGCGCAGCGCCCGACAAATCAGATGCGATAGCAGCTCAAGTTGTCGCGCCAGTTCCATACTCAGCCAGACATAGCCATGAATGGGCGTTTCCGCCACGTTATCGCCCTGCCGCTCATTGATTAACTGCTTCAGCTCCGCAACGATCTCATTCAGCCGCTCGCTGTTTGCCAGTATCGGCTGCGGGTTACCTTCGTAGAGCGCATGAGCGATGGTCAACAGCGTTTGCTGCGTCATCTGCTGGGTCTCTTTGAGGGTCTGCGCGTTAAGCATCAACAGATGGCTCGGGCGAGAGGCCCAGTGCGCGTTGATTTGCAGTTCAAGCATGCACACCAGGTTGCGGCTTACCGTCTGGATGGCTTCGAAAATCGCTTTTTGAATATGGGTCTCTTTGCTGGCGGGCGCGATCAGGCCGCGCATTTTGACCACGTCGTTGAGGATGGTTTGCAGATGCTTTTCCAGCCGGGGGCGTTCAACCAGATTAGGGGAAAAACCGGCCTGATAGACGCGGTTAAACGCGGTGACATAGTTGGCCATCTGGATACGCCAGTGCAGAAAAGCCCGCTGCGGCCAGATGCCGGTAAACAGCATGGCGAGCAGTGAACCCAGAATGACATCCCCGCTTCGCCACAGCGCCGTGGTCATATCCCCGGCGGGTGCGCCGACCACCACCGCAAGCGTAATACCAATCAGCAGCGCCTGATAAGGACGCTTACCCAACGCCAGCCAGCCGCACAGGAACATGGCGGCACCGCACCATATCAGCATGACCGGAAACGAGATAAGTTCCAGCTTCAGGGCGATTAGCCCCAGGGCCGAACCTAACACGGTCCCGCCAATACGCTCGAAGGCGCGCGGGACAACGTTGCCCCAAAACGAGATGGGCCCCATCACCACCACCAGCGTGATCAGCGGCCACGTCCCTTCCGGAACATCCAGCAAGCGGACCAGGACAAACGTCAACACGAACGCCAGCGCGATGCGACACCCGTGCATCACGCGGTAGTGTTTATACAATCGAATTTCAAAAGGGGTTAATGATTTGTCGGGACGCACACCCGCTCTCCAGCTACACGGCAAATCACAATTGTACTGTGTTTTCAGCCGGGCGGAACGGTCCCGGCTGAAAAACCCTTTATTCAGCAGGCCTAAACCGGTTTGTGCTCAACCGCGATATACATTTCAATATCCCAGTAGCCGTCCGCGTTGCCGTCATTCAGGTAGCGCTCGAAGCAGGGTTTGAGCGCCATTTGATACTTATTGTCCTGCAGCAGGGAATTGAAGAACTGATACCACGGCGTGGCAAAGTCATAGTTTTCCACACGCGCCGTCGCCACGGCATAATCCCCTCCCGCGATTTCCGTCATCATGACGCCTTCGCTGTTTTCCGGGATCACAAAATCGTCCGGTACGGTAACGGCCGTATCGCAGCGCAGTTTTTCGGCCGGGACCTCATCGGGGTTATCGTAGTAGACCGCCACCCACTCCAGCGGCTCAATGTGACGCCCGTCGACCCACATGACCAGCTGTTCAAAGCCCTGTTTTACCGTGTGTTCCCACGGACCGACCAAATGAAAACCGGCAATCTTACGTTTCTGTTGCTGCGTAATGCTGTAGTCCATGCTGCCTCCACTTATCACTGTATATTTATACACTATAAAACTGGATTATCATTATCAGCAAACGAGGAGTGTTTATTATGTGAGCAGACTCGCAACCCTGCCAGTCTGCTCATCGGCGGTTAAAGCGTGTGATGCAGATAATCGCTCAGACGAGAGAACAGGCCGCCTTTATCAACGGCTTCCAGCGTGACCAGCGGCCAGTGGGCTACCACCTTGTCGCGATCGTAAAGCTGGATCTCCCCGACACGCTGATGCGCGGCAATCGGCGCTTCCAGCTCTTTTTTATCCAGCACGTATTTGGCTTTGATGTTGGGCACCTCCGCTTTCGGCAAGGCCAGCCAGAAGTCCTGGTCGGTGCCCAGTTTTACCTGCTCCTTGTCGCCGTACCAGATGCGCTCCGTTCCCACTTTTTTTCCGTTATGCAGGATCTGCACCGTATCGAAATTCTGCTGCCCCCAGTGCAGCAGTTTTCGGGCCTGGTCCTCACGCCCTTTCGGGCTGTCCGCTCCCATTACAACGGCAATCAAACGACGCTGACCGTCAACAGCAGACGCAATCAGGTTAAAGCCGGCCCCCGAGGTATGCCCCGTTTTCAGCCCGTCTACGTTCATGGTCTTATCCCACAGCAGGCCGTTACGGTTCTGCTGGGTGATCCCGTTCCAGGTCAGGCTCTTTTCGCTGTACATATGATAAAACTCGGGCTCACCGTGGATAATGGCCCGGGAGAGAACGGCCAGGTCATACGCCGAGCTATGCTGGCCCGGCGCGTCCAGCCCGTGGACGGTTTCGAAGTGGGTATCACGCAGGTTCAGCTTCTGCACATAGTCGTTCATCATCTTCACGAACTGCGGCTGCCCGCCCGCCACGTGATCGGCCAGCGCCACGCAGGCGTCGTTGCCGGAATCGACAATCAGGCCGCGGCTCAGATCGCGCACGGTGACGCGATCGCCCTCCTTCAGGAACATCAGCGACGAACCGTCAAACACCGGGTTCCCTTTTGCCCACGCATCGCGCCCTACGGTGACGATGTCATCCGGGGTAATGCGGTGGCTATCAATGGCCCGATCCACCACATAACCCGTCATCAGCTTGGTCAGGCTCGCCGGATTACGTTGTTGATGTTCGTTGCCCGCCGTTAAAATCTGACCAGTCGTGTAATCCATCAGCACCCAGGAGCCAGCCTGAATGGCCGGAGGCTGCGGCGAAAAATCCAGTGGTTCGGCCGCAAAAGCAGATGAGACACTCGAAGCGAGTAAAGAAACAGCAATAAACAGACGGCGTTTCAACGGTATATCCTCAGGTCATTAAAAATCGATGACCTTTTTACGGGAGTTCTGATGTCGTTACCTGGCTTAATTGCAAAAAAATGTGACAGAACGCAGATTTTTCTCTGAAGCTGGCGCGCAAATTTGCGACGCGGCGGTGCTTTTTATTCGGTCTGACCCGCACGATCGTTTACCATAGTGACGTCATTTTTTAACAGGATGGTATTACTGGTGTCTGACTCTGCCGCTCGCCCGACTTTTTTATTTCATGACTACGAAACCTTTGGCACGCATCCGGCGCTGGACCGACCGGCGCAGTTTGCCGCCATCCGTACCGACGACGAATTCAACATCATCGGCGAGCCTGAGGTCTTTTACTGCAAGCCCGCGGATGATTACCTGCCTCAGCCCGGCGCGGTGATGGTCACCGGGATCACCCCTCAGGAAGCGCGGGAAAAAGGCGTTAACGAGGCAGAATTCGCCCGCCGCATCCACGACCTGTTTACCGTTCCCAATACCTGCGTGGTCGGTTACAACAACATCCGCTTCGATGACGAAGTGACGCGCAACATCTTCTATCGCAACTTCTACGATCCCTATGCCTGGAGCTGGCAGAACCGCAATTCACGCTGGGATTTACTCGACATCATGCGCGCCTGCTACGCCCTGCGTCCTGAGGGCATTCACTGGCCGGAAAATGAGGAAGGGCTGACCAGCTTCCGGCTGGAACACCTGACGCGCGCCAACGGTATCGAGCACAGCAATGCCCACGACGCGATGGCGGACGTCTATGCCACCATTGCCATGGCGAAGCTGGTGAAAACCGCACAGCCCCGGCTGTTTGAATATCTGCTGAGCCACCGAAGCAAGCAGAAGCTCATGACCCTTATCGACGTACCGCAGATGAAGCCCCTGGTGCATATCTCCGGCATGTTTGGCGCCTGGCGCGGCAATACCAGCTGGGTTGCGCCGCTGGCGTGGCACCCGGATAACCGTAATGCGGTCATCATGGTGGACCTGGCGGGCGATATTTCACCGCTGCTCGAACTCGACAGCGATACCCTACGCGAACGGCTTTATACCCCGAAAAACGAGCTCGGCGATCTGCCGGCGGTGCCGGTCAAACTGGTGCATATCAATAAATGTCCGGTCCTGGCGCAGGCGAATACGCTGCGCCCGGAAGATGCTGACAGGCTGGGCATTAACCGCCAGCACTGCCTCGATAATCTCAAAGTGCTGCGTGAAAATCCGCAGGTGCGCGAGAAAGTCGTGGCCATTTTTGCCGAAGCCGAGCCGTTCGTGCCGTCTGAAAACGTGGACGCCCAACTCTATAACGGTTTCTTCAGCGATGCCGATCGCGCGGCCATGAATATCGTTCTGCAAACAGAGCCGCGCAACTTACCGGCGCTGGATATCACCTTCGCCGATAAGCGCATCGAAAAGCTGATGTTTAATTACCGCGCGCGTAATTACCCCGGCACGCTGGATGAAGCCGAGCAGGAACGCTGGCTGCAGCATCGTCGCAACGTGTTTACGCCAGAGTACCTGCACAGCTATGCACAGGAGCTGGAGATGCTTTACGGCCAGTATGAAGGGAATGCTGAGAAACAGGCGCTGCTGAAATCCCTGTTCCAGTACGCACAAGAGATAGTTTGATCGATGGGTATAAAAAAGCCGGAGGCGATGTCTCCGGCTTTTTTTTGCCCGGTGCCGCGGCGCTTACGCCGGCCTACGGGTTATGGAGGTCGGGTAAGGCATAGCCGCCACCCGACACAGTCTTACGCGACGTCTTCGTACTGCGGAACCGGGTTACGGAAGCTCTTCGTGACGCAGGCCAGGTAAACCAGACCGATACCCGCCCAAATCAGGCCAAGCACCATTGAGCTCTCTTCCAGGTTAACCCACAGCGCGCCCACGGTCAGGGCACCGCACATCGGCAGGAACAGATACTGGAAGTGATCTTTCAGCGTCTTGTTACGCTTTTCACGGATCCAGAACTGAGAGATAACCGACAGGTTAACAAAGGTGAACGCCACCAGCGCACCGAAGTTAATCAGCGCCGTTGCCATCACCAGGTCAAAGTTAATCGCCAGAAGCGCGATCGCACCGACCAGGATAATGTTCATCGCCGGGGTACGCCAGGTTGGATGCACGTAGCCGAAGAAGCTTTTCGGGAATACGCCATCGCGGCCCATTACGTACATCAGACGCGCAACGCCTGCATGCGCGGCCATACCGGACGCCAGCACGGTGATGGTGGAGAAGATCAGCGCGCCGACCTGGAACGCTTTACCCGCCACGTACAGCATAATTTCCGGCTGAGACGCATCCGGATCCTTGAAGCGAGAGATATCCGGGAAGTACAGCTGCAGGAAATAGGTCGAGAAAATAAAGATCAGACCGCCAATCAGCGCCGTCAGGAAGATGGCACGAGGAATTACGCGCTCTGCATCTTTGGTTTCTTCAGACAGGTTGCTGATCCCGTCAAAACCGGTAAAGGAGAAGCACAGAATGGTTGCCCCGGTAATCATCGGGATAACATGCGCATCACCAGACCAGAACGGCTTGCTGCTCGCCAGGGTGCCCGCGCCTTCGCCGTGGAATACGCCGTAAATCACCATGCCAAGAATAACCGCAATCAGGACAACCTGAAGCACAACGATAACGGAGTTAAAGTTGGCGACAGACTTGATGCTGCGCAGGTTAAAGGCCGTCATAAAGGCCACCAGCGCCACGACGAACATCCACGAGGGAATCGACGGCACCAGCGCTTCAAAATAGATTTTTGCCAGCAGAATGTTGATCATCGGCGCGAACAGATAGTCGAGCAGCGAAGACCAGCCCACCATAAAGCCAACCGTCGGGCTGATGGATTTCTGGGCATAGGTGTAGGCGGAACCCGCAGACGGATAGCGACGCACCAGTTTACCGTAGCTCAGCGCGGTAAAGAGGATCGCAATCAGCGCGAAGCCATATGCCGTTGGCACATGACCGTCTGTGAGGCCTGATACGATACCGAATGTATCAAACAGCGTCATCGGTTGCATATAGGCCAGGCCCATCATAACAACCGGAATCAACGTAAGCGTTTTACGTAATTCCACGCGAGAGGTGTTTGGAGTTGCGTTATGCGACATAGTTATTCTCCTTTACGGTGATAACCGCCACGTAAGCGAAAAATTGCCCCATTTCTTTCTTCCTCAGCGACAACAACTGTCGGATTTTAGTAAATATCTATCCGGTACGAAGCCCGGCCTCTTGGTTTTTAGTTTCGTTTCGTACATGCAAAAAAAAATAACCGACGCCTTTTATATCGTCGATTATTCATTTGGTTGCAGCGGCGGCATTTTGCCCCACATCGGATACAAAAGGCAATACTTTGCAACGCACCGGGTCATTTTCTTTTTGCTAACTGGCTGATTTCTCGACGCTGCCCTGAGCATATACAGCAGCGATAGCACTATTTGCTAAAATTTCGTCCCGCCACCAGGCACTCGCCAGCCCGGCGGTCTGTTCATTCCAGCCCACCCACACCGATTCATGGCTGTTTTGAGCAAGTACCTGTTTTTCAACAAGCGCACCGCTGTCAATAAAGCGCTGCGCCAGATAGCGGGGTAAATAGCCGCAGCCCAGACCGCTAATTTGCAGCTCAAGCTTGGTTTTAAAGTCGAAAACGGTAATCGCTTCCTGCTCATCAAGCAGCTGCGAGGAGACCGCACATTCCGGGCGAGAGCTGTCACCCACTACAATCGCGCGGTAGCCTTTAATCACGCGGCGGTTAAGCGGCTCGGGCTCCTGAGCCAGCGGATGATGAGGCGCCACGGCAAATACCTGCTCCAGCACGCCAAGGCGGGCAAAACCAAATTCACTGAGTTGGGGAGGCTCATGCAATGCACCGACAAAAATGTCCGCCCTGCCCTGGGTTAAGGCATCCCAGGAACCGCCCAGCACGCCGTTGATGAAAATAAGCCGGGTGACGCTGTGATGTTGGTAAAACATTTCAATCAGCGGCGTCAGGAGAGAGAACGGAAAGGTGTCATCCACCCCAATCACCAGCTCGTTTTCCCATCCCTGATGCAGTTTGACGGCCTGTTTTTCGAGTTCACGAACGGTATGGAGGACTTCGCGGCCTTTTTCCAGCAGCATCTGTCCGGTGCGGGTAAAGCGTGCGCGGTGCCCGGAGCGATCGAGGATCTGGATATTGAGGTCGCTTTCCAGTTTTTGGACGGTATAGCTCAGGGCCGAAGGGGTTTTGTAGAGCTTTGCCGACGCAGCGGCAAAGCTCCCCTCTTTTTCCAGTGCATCCAGAATAATAAGAACATCCAGCAGCGGTTTCATGTCGCCCCCTTCTGGTGTG
Organism: Enterobacter sp. CFEC122; assembly: GCF_052983755.1. Lineage (NCBI taxonomy): Bacteria > Pseudomonadati > Pseudomonadota > Gammaproteobacteria > Enterobacterales > Enterobacteriaceae > Enterobacter > Enterobacter sp. CFEC122. Next base: position 15,979 of record NZ_JBRIQR010000007.1, read on the forward strand.
CGATCGTCTCCGCTGCGGAACTTATTCCATGGGCATCACCAGCGGATCGGGATACTGATACTCAAACCCCAGCTCATGACAAATGCGATTGCCATCAACAATTTTGCCTTTACTGCCATCTTTTGCCTCACCAAAGACCGGCGGAGCCAGGCCCAGCTGACGTGCCATCAGCGGGTAAAAGGTGCTGCGCGCCGGATGAGTCGGTGCACATATATTATAGATGTGTCCGCCTTTCGGAGCCTGTAAGAGTAGCTCAATTGCGCCAATAACATCCTCAAGATGGACAAGATTCACGCCATGTTGGCCGTCCGGCGCAGTCTTTCCGGCAAAGAAGCGTCCCGGATGGCGGCCAGGGCCCACCAGCCCCGCCAGACGAACGATATCGACCTGCGTGCCGGGAAGATTGTGCAGCCAGTCTTCCAGCTCTTTCAGGACCTGACCGCTCGCGGTAACGGGACGGCGCTCGGAACTCTCTTTCACTACGCCCTCAACCTCACCATAGACCGACGTCGAACTGGTAAAAATAATGCGCGGTACGTGATGCGCCAGCGCGCTGTCAACTATCTCCTGCATCGCCTGCAGATAAAATGATTCACCCGGGCCGCTGCGCCGCGCGGGTAGCGTAATCACCAGCGCATCGACGTTCATCAGCGTGTCCAGATCGTCCGCATCACACACCAGTTCCGGCTCCAGACGCAGTTCAACGCCCTCAATACCGCACATGCGCGCCGCTTCGACCCCATCTCGGGTGGTCTTGCTCCCGGTCACCTGCCAGCCTTTCGCGGCTAATGACATCGCCAGCGGCATTCCCAGCCATCCTAAACCGACAATCGCGACCTTTTTCATGCGAATTCTCCTGACTCTCACTCGTCTTTCATAAGGCTACGCCAGCCCGGCAGAACACACAATTCATAGCATCAATATGAAATGAATTAATGATCAAAAAAAGCCCTTGCAATATGTCGCACAACTGGTTTAGGTTAAAAGACATCAAATGAATAAGCATTCATCGAGAATTTATATGACACGCGTTCAATTTAAACACCACCATCATCACCATCATCCTGACTAGTCTTTCAGGCGATGTGTGCTGGAAGACGTTTGGATCTTCCAGTGGTGCATGAACGCATGAAAAAGCCCCCGGAAGATCTTCTTCCGGGGGCTTTTTTTTGGACCGAATTCAGACAGGTTAAAACAGGTTAACGAGGAATAAAGAATGTTAGATAACTCACGTTTACGCATAGCTATTCAAAAATCAGGCCGTTTAAGTGACGATTCACGCGAACTGCTGGCCCGCTGCGGGATTAAAATCAACCTGCACACCCAGCGCCTGATTGCTCTGGCTGAAAACATGCCCATCGACATTCTGCGCGTGCGTGATGACGATATTCCCGGCCTGGTCATGGATGGCGTCGTTGACCTCGGCATCATCGGCGAAAACGTGCTGGAAGAAGAGCTGCTGACCCGCCGCGCGCAGGGCGAAGACCCGCGTTACTTCACCCTGCGTCGTCTGGACTTCGGCGGCTGCCGCCTGTCGCTGGCGACGCCGGTTGATGAAGCCTGGGACGGCCCGGCCGCGCTGAACGGCAAACGTATCGCCACCTCCTACCCTCACCTGTTAAAGCGCTATCTGGATCAGAAAGGCGTGCAGTTTAAATCCTGTCTGCTGAACGGTTCTGTTGAAGTGGCGCCGCGTGCGGGTCTGGCGGACGCCATCTGTGACCTGGTCTCTACCGGCGCGACGCTGGAAGCGAACGGTCTGCGCGAAGTGGAGGTGATCTACCGCTCCAAAGCGTGCCTGATCCAGCGTGACGGCGAGATGGCCGACGCTAAGCAGCAGCTGATCGACAAGCTGCTGACCCGTATTCAGGGCGTGATTCAGGCGCGTGAATCCAAATACATCATGATGCACGCCCCAACCGAGCGTCTGGATGAAGTGATTGCCCTGCTGCCGGGCGCCGAGCGCCCAACCATCCTGCCGCTGGCAGGCGATCAGCAGCGCGTGGCGATGCACATGGTGAGCAGCGAAACCCTGTTCTGGGAAACCATGGAAAAACTGAAGGCGCTGGGCGCAAGCTCCATCCTGGTGCTGCCGATTGAGAAGATGATGGAGTAATGGCCATGAGCTTTAACACAATCATCGACTGGAATACCTGTAGCGACGCACAGCAGCGTGAGCTGCTGATGCGCCCGGCGATTTCCGCTTCCGAGAGCATCTCACGTACCGTGGCGGAGATCCTGGATAACGTCAAAGCCCGCGGCGATGACGCGTTGCGCGAATACAGCGCGAAGTTTGATAAGACGGACGTCGGCGCATTGCAGGTTACCGAGCAGGAAATCATTGATGCCAGCAATCGCCTGGGGGATGACATCAAGCAGGCGATGGCCGTCGCGGTGAAAAACATTGATACCTTCCACACCGCGCAAAAGCTGCAGACCGTGGATGTCGAAACCCTGCCCGGCGTGCGTTGCCAGCAGGTGACGCGCCCGGTTGCGTCCGTCGGCCTCTATATTCCCGGCGGCTCTGCCCCGCTTTTCTCCACCGTGCTAATGCTGGCGACTCCCGCACGCATTGCCGGGTGTCAGAAAGTGGTGCTGTGCTCGCCGCCACCGATTGCCGACGAGATCCTGTACGCGGCGAAGCTGTGCGGCGTGCAGGCGGTCTATAAAGTGGGCGGCGCGCAGGCGATATCCGCCCTGGCGTTCGGCACGGAATCCATTCCCAAGGTCGACAAAATCTTTGGCCCTGGCAATGCGTATGTGACCGAGGCTAAGCGTCAGGTCAGCCAGCGTCTGGACGGCGCGGCCATCGATATGCCTGCCGGCCCGTCTGAAGTGCTGGTGATTGCCGACAGCGGCGCCACGCCGGATTTCGTCGCGTCTGACCTGCTTTCCCAGGCGGAACACGGCCCGGACTCGCAGGTTATCCTGCTGACGCCGGATGCCGATATGGCGAAACGCGTGGGCGAAGCCGTGGAGCGTCAGCTTGCCGACCTGCCCCGCGCCGACACGGCACGCCAGGCGTTAGCGGCCAGCCGTCTGATTGTGGCGCGCGATCTGGCGCAGTGCATTGCCATTTCTAACCAGTACGGTCCGGAGCACCTGATTATTCAGACCCGCAATGCGCGCGATCTGGTCGACAGCATTACCAGCGCGGGCTCGGTGTTCCTCGGCGACTGGTCACCGGAATCCGCGGGCGATTACGCCTCCGGCACCAACCACGTGCTGCCAACGTATGGCTATACCTCAACCTGTTCCAGCCTGGGGCTGGCGGATTTCCAGAAACGCATGACCGTGCAGGAGCTCTCCCGCGAAGGGTTTGCCTCGCTGGCGTCCACCATTGAAACCCTGGCCGCCGCCGAGCGCCTGACCGCTCACAAAAACGCCGTTACGCTGCGCGTTGCAGCCCTGAAGGAGCAAGCATGAACATTGAAGAATTAGCCCGCGAAAATGTCCGTCGCCTGACGCCTTACCAGTCTGCGCGTCGTCTGGGCGGTAAAGGGGATGTCTGGCTGAACGCCAACGAATATCCTACGGCGGTGCAGTTTGAGCTGTCGCAGCAGACGCTGAACCGCTATCCGGAGTGTCAGCCGAAGGCGGTTATTGAGAACTACGCGCAGTACGCTGGCGTGAAGCCAGAGCAGGTGCTGGTCAGTCGCGGCGCGGATGAGGGCATTGAACTGCTGATCCGCGCCTTCTGCGAGCCGGGCAAAGACGCGGTAATGTACTGCCAGCCGACCTACGGCATGTACAGCGTCAGCGCGGAAACCTTCGGGGTGGCGTGCCGCAACGTGCTCTCACTGGAGAACTGGCAGCTGGATCTGCAGGGGATTGCCGACAATCTCGACGGCGTAAAAGTGGTGTTTGTCTGTAGCCCAAACAACCCGACCGGGCAGATTATTAACCCGCAGGATATCCGTACCCTGCTGGAGATGACGCGCGGTAAAGCCCTGGTGGTCGCGGACGAAGCCTACATCGAGTTCTGCCCGCAGGCGACGCTGGCAGGCTGGCTGGAAGAGTACCCGCACCTGGTGGTACTGCGTACGCTGTCAAAAGCCTTTGCTCTCGCGGGTCTGCGCTGCGGATTCACGCTGGCAAATAAAGAGGTCATCGACCTGCTGCTGAAGGTGATCGCCCCGTACCCCCTCTCGACGCCGGTTGCCGATATTGCGGCACAGGCGCTGACGCCTCAGGGGATTAACGCGATGCGCGAGCGCGTGGCGCAAATCCTGGAGGAACGTCAGTACCTGGTGACCGCCCTGAAGGATATCCCGTGCGTGGAAGAGGTATTCGACTCAGAAACCAACTACATCCTGGTGCGCTTTACCGCTTCCAGCGCCGTATTTAAATCTTTATGGGATCAGGGCATTATCTTACGAGACCAGAATAAACAACCTTCTCTGAGCGGATGCCTGCGCATTACCGTCGGCACCCGTGCAGAGAGCCTGCGCGTGATTGACGCCCTGAAAGCGGAGAAAGTATGACCCAGAAGATCCTTTTCATCGATCGTGACGGCACCCTTATTTCGGAGCCCCCAGCTGATTTTCAGGTCGACCGATTCGACAAGCTGGCGTTTGAACCTGACGTGATCCCGGTGCTGCTTAAGCTGCAAAAAGCCGGGTACAAGCTGGTGATGATCACCAACCAGGACGGTCTGGGTACCGACAGCTTCCCGCAGGCAGACTTTGACGGCCCGCATAATTTAATGATGCAGGTGCTGACCTCGCAGGGCGTGGTGTTTGATGAAGTGCTGATTTGCCCGCACATGCCAGCCGACGAGTGTGACTGCCGGAAGCCAAAGGTGAAGCTGGTCGAGCGCTATCTGGCAGAGGATGTGCTGGATAAGGCCAACAGCTATGTTATCGGCGATCGCATCACCGATATTACGCTGGCGGAGAACATGGGCATCGCGGGGCTGCGCTATGACCGCATCAACCTTAACTGGGCGATGATTGGCGAGCAGCTGACAAAACGTGACCGCTACTCGCACGTTGAACGCAACACCAAAGAGACGCAAATTGATGTGAAGGTCTGGCTGGACCGCGAAGGCGGCAGCAAGATCCACACCGGCGTGGGTTTCTTCGACCACATGCTGGACCAGATTGCCACCCACGGCGGTTTCCGCATGGAGATCGCGGTAAAAGGCGACCTCTATATTGACGATCACCACACCGTGGAAGATACCGGCCTGGCGCTGGGTGAAGCCCTGAAGCTGGCGCTCGGTGATAAACGCGGCATCAACCGTTTTGGCTTTGTCCTGCCGATGGACGAGTGTCTGGCGCGCTGCGCGATGGATATCTCCGGTCGTCCGCATCTGGAATACAAAGCAGACTTCAATTACCAGCGCGTGGGCGATCTGAGCACCGAAATGGTGGAGCACTTCTTCCGTTCATTGTCCTACACCATGGGCCTGACGCTGCACCTGAAGACCAAAGGCAAGAACGACCACCACCGCGTGGAGAGTCTCTTCAAGGCCTTCGGCCGCACGCTGCGCCAGGCAATTCGCGTGGAAGGCGACGCCCTGCCCTCATCAAAAGGAGTGCTGTAATGAACGTGGTGATTCTGGATACCGGATGCGCCAACCTGAACTCCGTAAAGTCGGCCATCACCCGCCACGGCTACGAACCGGTGGTTAGCCGTGACCCGGACGTGGTGCTGCGTGCCGACAAGTTATTTCTGCCGGGCGTAGGCACTGCGCAGGCGGCGATGGATCAGATTCGCGAGCGCGAGCTGGTCGATCTGATCAAAGCCTGTACCCAACCGGTGCTGGGCATTTGCCTGGGTATGCAGATCCTGGGCCGCCGCAGCGAAGAGAGCAACGGCGTTGACCTGCTGGGCATTATCGACGAAGACGTGCCGAAAATGACCGACCACGGTCTGCCTCTGCCGCATATGGGCTGGAACCGTGTGTACGCCAAAGCGGGCGACCGGCTGTTTCGCGGCATTGAAGACGGTGCGTACTTTTACTTCGTGCACAGTTACGCCATGCCGGTGAACGTCAATACCATCGCCCAGTGCACTTACGGCGAGGCGTTTACCGCAGCCGTGCAGAAAGACAATTTCTTCGGCGTACAGTTTCACCCGGAGCGCTCGGGCGCCGCGGGCGCGCAGCTGCTGAAAAACTTCCTGGAGATGTGATGATTATTCCCGCGTTAGATTTAATTGACGGCACGGTTGTCCGTCTTCATCAGGGCGATTACGGTCAACAGCGCGACTACGGAAACGATCCGCTGCCGCGCCTGCAGGAGTATGCCGCTCAGGGTGCACAGGTGCTGCATCTGGTGGATTTAACGGGCGCGAAAGACCCGGCAAAACGCCAGATCCCTTTGCTTAAAAATCTGGTTGCCGGTGTTGATGTGCCGGTACAGGTTGGCGGCGGCGTGCGTACGGAAGATGACGTTGCCGCGCTGCTGGATGCGGGCGTGGCGCGCGTGGTGGTCGGTTCAACCGCCGTCAAAGATCCTGAGACGGTGAAGGGCTGGTTCCGCCGCTTTGGCGCCGACGCGCTGGTGCTGGCGCTGGACGTGCGCATTGACGAACAGGGTAATAAGCAGGTGGCGGTCAGCGGCTGGCAGGAAAACTCCGGCGTGACGCTGGAGGCGCTGGTCGAGATGTATCTGCCCGTTGGCCTTAAGCACGTGCTGTGCACGGACATCTCCCGTGACGGCACGCTGGCGGGCTCCAACGTCTCGCTGTATGAAGAGATCTGCGCGCGTTATCCGCAGGTAGCGTTCCAGTCTTCGGGCGGAATTGGTGATTTAAACGATATTGCCGCGCTGCGCGGAACGGGCGTACAGGGCGTGATTGTGGGCCGGGCCCTGCTGGAAGGTAAATTTACGGTGACGGAGGCGATTCAATGCTGGCAAAACGGATAATCCCTTGCCTGGACGTACGTGACGGCCAGGTCGTGAAAGGCGTGCAGTTCCGCAACCACGAGATCATTGGCGACATCGTCCCGCTGGCAAAACGCTATGCCGATGAAGGCGCAGACGAACTGGTGTTCTACGATATTACCGCGTCCAGCGATGGCCGCGTAGTCGACAAAAGCTGGGTCGCGCGCGTAGCGGAAGTGATCGATATTCCGTTCTGCGTGGCGGGCGGGATTAAATCCGCCGACGACGCCGCCAAAATTCTCTCGTTTGGTGCCGACAAGATTTCCATCAACTCCCCTGCCCTGGCCGACCCGGAGCTCATTACCCGCCTCGCCGATCGTTTTGGCGTGCAGTGTATTGTGGTTGGGATCGACACCTGGTATGACGCCGCAACGGGCAAGTATCACGTCAACCAGTACACGGGGGATGAAAGCCGCACGCGCGTGACGCAGTGGGAAACGCTCGACTGGGTGCAGGAAGTGCAGAAGCGTGGCGCGGGCGAGATTGTCCTCAACATGATGAACCAGGACGGCGTGCGTAACGGGTATGATCTCGAGCAGCTGAAAAAAGTTCGTGCGGTCTGCCACGTTCCGCTGATTGCCTCCGGCGGCGCGGGCACCATGGAACATTTCCTCGAAGCCTTCCGCGATGCGAACGTGGACGGCGCGCTGGCCGCTTCCGTGTTCCACAAACAGATTATTAATATTGGTGAGTTAAAAACGTACCTGGCCGACCAGGGCGTGGAGATCAGGGTATGTTAACAGAGCAACAACAGGCGCAGCTGGACTGGAAAAAAACGGACGGATTACTGCCGGTAGTTGTCCAGCATGCCGTCTCAGGCGAAGTGCTGATGCTGGGCTATATGAACCAGGACGCGCTGGCGAAAACGATCGACAGTGGCAAAGTGACCTTTTTCTCGCGCACGAAACAGCGCCTGTGGACCAAAGGCGAAACCTCGGGCCATTTCCTGAACGTGGTCAGCATTACGCCGGACTGCGATAACGACACCCTGCTGGTGCTGGCAAACCCCATCGGTCCGACCTGCCATAAGGGCACCAGCAGCTGCTTCGGTGAGGCGAGTCACCAGTGGCTGTTCCTGTACCAACTGGAGCAGCTGCTGGCGGAGCGTAAATCGGCAGATCCGGAGAGTTCTTATACCGCGAAGCTGTACGCCAGCGGAACCAAGCGTATTGCGCAGAAGGTGGGTGAAGAAGGCGTTGAGACGGCACTGGCCGCGACCGTGCATGACCGCGAGGAGCTGACGAACGAAGCGTCTGACTTGATGTATCACCTGCTGGTGCTGCTGCAGGATCAGGAGCTGGATTTGACGGCGGTGATAGAAAACCTTCGCAAACGTCACAAATAAAAAAACCGGGGTATATCCCCGGTTTTTTTTAATCTGCAAATCAGGCTTTTGGTTTGTAGTTTCGTAAGGCGTTACGGCCAAGTACCACACCTGAACCAATCATTCCGCCAAGTAGCACGGCGAGAACCAGAATCACGGCTTTTTTCGGGCTGTCACGGCGGACAGGAAGATCCGGCTTCATAACGTAACGATAGACGTGGATTGTGTCCGGGTTTACGTTCAGATTCTGGATGTCCAAGAGATTTCGCCTGGTCTGATAATAGGCGGTGGGGAAAACCAGTGGGCGCGATGCTTCGTTGTCAATCATCGATTTAAGCCCTTCGCTGCCAAGCAGGAATAATGTTTCCTGTGTGACATCCTGGGTTTGCTGGAGCTGTGGCGAAGTAATTTTCGCTGCCTCAGCGTTTTTCAGTGCCTCAGCAATCTGTTTGATACGCAGATCTTTTTGTTCCTGCGCGACCTTCTCCTGGTTTTGCAGGGAATCATTCAGGGTTTTGATCTGCTCTTTGATATTGTCTTTAAGGTCTACGGCAAGCTCTTTCGCCGTTTGCTCATCTACTTCCTGGATGAACTGTGCCAATTGTTTCTGAGCAGCTTCTGCTGATGTACTGGTATAGGAAATACTGAGCGGGAGGGGCTGTCCAGTCACAGCCGGCGCTATAGTTAGTTTCTCAGGTTCCTCCTGATTTTCAAGCGCCTGAGATAATGCCGAGAATGAAGAGTTAAAACGGCCAATCGCGCGAGTTTGAATATCAAGCATTGACGGCGCAGCGCTGCCGTAGAGAATGTTCAATGCGTTGGAATAGGTTGCAATCTGCGCGGCATCAGGTTGCGCAATAATCGCGTTTGAGGTCCATTTTTCCTTTGCAACTGAAAGATATCCAACCGCCAGGGCAATAAATACAACCACAAAGATTGCTATTGTCCACTTCCCACGCCACAGCTGTAACACCAGATCGAGTAAATCAATTTGCTCAGGTTCATTACCTGAAGAAACCTGACTATTGTTAATTTGCGTCATACAATCCCTAACACATAAAGAGGGGTACCATAATTAAGTTTGCATAGTTTATCGAATACTGTCGATTTTTCTATAAGAATCCGATGAGTAATATCGGAAAGATGGGTTATGTAACTTACATCCTTCGCGCTATCATAGACCCCATGCGATGCATTATGGCATCTGTAAGAATAGGGTTATGAGGGAAGCTATGAAATTTTTAGTCACGGGCGCAGCCGGTTTTATCGGTGCAAATGTTAGTAAACGCCTCCTTGAGGCCGGGCATCTGGTTGTTGGTATCGATAACCTCAATGACTACTACGATGTAAGCCTTAAGCTGGCGCGCCTGGAACTGTTGAAATCAGAGCGTTTCACCTTTCACAAGCTGGAGTTAGCAGACCGTGAAGGCATGGCTGCGCTTTTCGCTGCTGAGAAGTTTGATCGTGTGATTCATCTGGCCGCTCAAGCGGGTGTTCGTTACTCCCTGGAAAACCCCCATGCGTACGCGGACGCCAACCTTATCGGCCACCTCAACGTGCTGGAAGGCTGCCGCCATAACAACGTTCAGCATCTGCTGTATGCCTCATCCAGCTCCGTATATGGCCTCAACCGCAAGATGCCCTTCTCCACTGACGATTCCGTGGATCACCCGGTTTCGCTTTATGCCGCGACCAAAAAAGCCAATGAGCTGATGTCGCACACCTATTCGCATCTCTACAACCTGCCGACAACTGGGCTGCGCTTCTTTACCGTATACGGTCCGTGGGGACGCCCGGACATGGCGCTGTTTAAGTTTACCAAGGCGATGATTGAAGGCAAAAGCATTGATGTCTATAACTACGGTAAGATGAAGCGCGACTTTACGTATATTGATGATATCGCTGAAGCCATTATTCGTCTGCAGGATATAATTCCTCAGTCAGATCCAAACTGGACCGTTGAGACTGGCTCACCGGCAACCAGTTCAGCGCCTTATCGTGTTTACAACATCGGTAACAGTTCACCAGTCGAGCTGATGGATTACATTACCGCGCTTGAAGACGCGCTGGGTAAACAAGCAGAGAAAAACATGCTGCCTCTCCAGCCAGGAGACGTGCTGGAAACCAGCGCCGACACTAAAGCACTGTATGACGTGATAGGTTTTAAACCGCAAACCTCAGTCAAAGACGGAGTAAAGAACTTCGTTGACTGGTACCGAGAGTTTTACAACGTCTGAAAATAAAAAACCCGGCAAATCAGCCGGGTTTTTTTATCACGAAAAGACTTAATCACTACCGAAGAGATCGCGGGTATAGACTTTGTCAGCGACGTCAGCCAGTTCTTCGGCCATTCGGTTCGAGATAATAACATCCGCTTCCTTTTTGAAGGCATCCAGATCGCGGATCACGCGTGAATTGAAGAACTGATCGTCCGGCATGGCAGGTTCATAGATAATAACCTCAACACCTTTCGCCTTGATACGCTTCATGATCCCCTGAATGGAAGAGGCACGGAAGTTATCGGAACCACTCTTCATGATCAGACGGTACACACCGACCACTTTCGGCTGACGTGCAAGGATAGAATCGGAGATGAAGTCTTTACGCGTACGGTTGGCATCAACAATCGCCGAGATGAGGTTATTCGGCACCGCCTGATAGTTTGCCAGTAGTTGCTTCGTATCTTTTGGCAGGCAATAGCCACCGTAGCCAAATGACGGGTTGTTGTAGTGATTGCCAATGCGCGGGTCGAGGCACACCCCTTCAATAATCTGGCGAGTATTCAGTCCAAGGCTTTCTGCGTAGCTGTCGAGCTCATTAAAATAAGCCACTCGCATCGCCAGATAGGTATTCGCGAAGAGCTTGATCGCCTCAGCTTCAGTGGAGTCGGTAAACAGCACCTGAATATCTTTCTTCAGGGCCCCTTCCTGTAGCAACGCAGCAAAACGTTCAGCGCGCTCAGAACGTTCGCCAATAACGATACGCGAAGGATGCAGGTTATCGTAAAGCGCTCTACCCTCACGCAGGAATTCCGGCGAGAAGAAGATATTATCAATACCGAATTTTTCTTTAATGGATTTGGTAAAACCGACAGGGATGGTCGATTTAATCACCATCACCGCATTAGGGTTGATCGCGATAACGTCTTTGATTACCGCTTCTACCGTTGAGGTGTTGAAATAGTTGGTTTTAGGATCGTAGTCAGTAGGCGTCGCAATGATGACGTAATCCGCATCGCGGTATGCATCTTCTTTATCAGTCGTGGCGCGGAAATTCAGCGGTTTATTGCTGAGATAGTCCTGGATTTCTTTATCGACAATCGGCGATTTCTTCTGATTGAGCATGTCAACTTTGGCCTGCACGATATCCAGCGCAACCACTTCATGATTCTGAGCAATCAGAATGCCGTTAGAGAGACCGACGTATCCTGTTCCGGAGATTGTAATTTTCATTCGCTAATGACTTCTGTAAGTTAACTGTACTGATGGCCCCCAGGCCATCGCGATAAACATAACTGTTGGGCTTTGTACCTCCTGGCAAACTGAGCTGTCAAGGCAAACCAGGAGTAATCACTGCGAGGAGGATGAGATTCAGACTACTTCGAGTAACAGGCGGCAGTTTTTGCATAAAAAAACCCGGAGACAGGCTCCGGGTTTTAATGACAGCGAGTGCGTTAACTTATTCCATCCATTCGGTATGGAATACGCCTTCTTTATCGGTACGCTTGTAGGTATGCGCACCGAAGTAGTCACGCTGGGCCTGAATCAGGTTTGCAGGAAGAACTGCCGCACGGTAACTGTCGTAGTAGGCTACTGCCGCAGAGAAGGTCGGAACCGGGATACCGTTCTGGACAGCGTAGGCAACCACGTCACGCAGCGCCTGCTGATATTCGTCCGCAATCTTCTTGAAGTACGGTGCCAGTAGCAGGTTAGCGATTCCGGCGTTTTCAGCATAGGCATCGGTGATTTTCTGCAGGAACTGCGCACGAATGATACAGCCCGCGCGGAAGATCTTCGCGATTTCACCGTAGTTCAGATCCCAGTTGTTCTCGTCTGACGCCGCACGCAGCTGAGAGAAGCCCTGCGCGTAAGAAACGATTTTACCCAGGTACAGTGCACGACGCACTTTTTCAATGAACTCGGCTTTATCACCTGCTGGTTTAGCCTGTGGGCCAGACAGTACTTTAGATGCCGCGACGCGCTGCTCTTTCAGTGAAGAGATGTAACGCGCAAAGACAGATTCGGTGATCAGAGACAGCGGTTCGCCCAGATCCAGAGAGCTCTGGCTGGTCCATTTACCGGTACCTTTGTTTGCTGCTTCATCCAGAATCACATCAACCAGGTATTTACCCTCTTCATCTTTCTTCGTGAAGATATCTTTGGTGATGTCGATCAGGTAGCTGTTCAGCTCGCCTTTATTCCATTCAGTGAAGGTTTCAGCAAGCTCTTCGTTAGAAAGGTTCAGGCCACCTTTCAGCAAGGAGTAGGCTTCAGCAATCAGCTGCATATCGCCGTATTCAATACCGTTGTGCACCATTTTCACATAGTGACCCGCACCGTCCGGACCGATATAAGTCACGCACGGCTCACCATCTTCTGCAACAGCAGCGATTTTGGTCAGAATAGGCGCAACCAGTTCGTATGCTTCTTTCTGGCCGCCAGGCATGATGGATGGGCCTTTCAGCGCGCCCTCTTCGCCACCGGATACACCGGTACCGATGAAGTTGAAACCTTCAGCGGACAGTTCACGGTTACGACGAATGGTGTCCTGGAAGAAGGTATTACCGCCATCAATGATGATGTCACCTTTTTCGAGGTAAGGCTTCAGGGAGTCGATAGCTGCATCGGTACCTGCGCCTGCTTTCACCATTAACAGGATACGACGAGGCGTTTCCAGAGACTCAACAAACTCTTTAACCGTATAGAAAGGAACCAGTTTCTTGCCTGGGTTCTCGGCAATCACTTCTTCGGTCTTATCACGGGAGCGGTTGAAAACGGAGACGGTATAACCACGGCTTTCGATGTTGAGCGCCAGGTTGCGCCCCATCACTGCCATACCGACGACGCCGATCTGTTGCTTGGACATTACATACTCCTGTCAGGTAACATTATTATTGAGCAAGCACAATCTTTAAATTCTATCTTATATTTCTGAGAAGAGAAAGCGTTTGCAATATCATTTTTACAATAATGACACAAAATGCATATTAAGAAATAGATGTTCTGATCTTTGGGGTTTAGTTGAAAATAAATTACAAATAATCAATGACATATTCCAGCACAATAGAGTTCCTAACAATTGATTGCATTTCGGCTCATTATAGCACTCACTTTAATTGGTTAACACCCTACACATCAAAACCAACAAAGATATCAAATAAATTGTAAGTCATGCAATTATATTCAACCAGGCACCAATTAAAGGAAACATGTCATTATGTAATTACAAAGCAAAATAAAGACATATCATTGCAATTAAAATCTCGAAAATAAGAAGTCAGATTTTTTTCTTTGTTAACAACCCAATACTTACAGCTAATAAAATCATACTTGTAAGTTCCACCGAAGCTATTGTAAAAATTGCACCAATTGTACCATACTGATGAACCAGTATATACATTAGTGGAATAGCTATAAACATACAGATTAATGCGATATATAGACCAAAACGATACAATCCCTGAGATTGGATGATTGATGTTAATGCACCATTCATACATTTGATTCCGGCAATTAATAGAAACCCGAGTATCATTATGTTGTTATTTTCATTATCAAGTATTATGTACCGACCAAAGAAAGATAGAACCGCATAGTAACATACTGTACTTAACGTTATATATCCAACTATCATGTAGATAAAGGGATATACTTTAGTGATATTTCCGTAACTTCTTAAATCCATGCGACTAAACTTCGCATAAGCCACAGTAGAAAACAATGATGAAACCATTACTAATGGATCTACGAGACGAAAAATCTGTCCATACGCAGCTAAACCTTCAGGGACTATATTTTTTATATATATATTATCCAATCTACTGTAAATAATCACCACCATGGCGTTAAGGCCTATACTCACAGTATGCCGATACAAGACAAATACATCTTTCAGGGTAATTTTCCCTTCAGCTCGGATGCTTTTCCAACCCACTTTTCTAAATAGATGAATTGTAACTGCCGATACAAAAAAACCTTCTGCAAGCAAATAATCCCATGCAGTAAAAGGGATTTTTAAAATAAATTGAACACCGTAACTTAAAAAAGTTAGAACCAGTGCTAACGCTATAGAAGGAGATAAAGCCTTATTTAAATTTTGTGATTGGAAGTAGCTATTAGATAGGTTAAAGAGAAGCGCGAAAAACAATGACAAAGAGATAGGAATATATATATCCCTATCGTATCCAAATGCATAAGAGATTACAAAAAACAATATTGAGACAAATATTCCGATGGATACTTTTTGAAAGAATACCTTTTTTAATAATTTAATAGGATTTTCTACATCCGAGTATTTCTTGATTACAAAAATATCCACACCAAAATCAGATACAACTCTTAATATCTCGAGCGTACCTATTAAAAATATAAATGAGCCTCCTGTATCAACACCAAGCTCTCTAGTGATCAACACAATAGCGAGTGTTTTTGCCCCAAAATAACTTATCTTATTAAAGAGCGCAAAGATACCATCACTAAGAATATCTTTTAACATTTTCAATTTCTACTTTTTAGTTGAATCAACAGGTTTGCAATTAATATTATTGGTAATGATTTTAAAACATAAGCAAATGGCAAAACTAATTCTCCACGTACAGAGTAGAAGAAACCAGTCATCATAACCAGAGCAAAAAAGTTAAAAATAACATAATTACTATTCAAACCTTTTTGGATTATCGAAATCATAATCAATAGATAGGCAAGATAAACAAACAAACTGAAATGTAAACTAATAATACTTGCTTCAAGAAGCCCAGAAGATGACAAAGCTATTCCGTTAGTAATATTCCCAAACACTATTGTTGAATATTCATGATAAATTTGAGCATCACTTATGAAGCCAAAACCACTAAGAGGAAGCACTTGAGATATTATTGTAATCGGATTGAGTAATGCCCAACCTTTTTCATCGGGCAAAGAGTATACATTTTGTAAACCTGCGAGCGTAGACGACAGAGAGTCAAGTACAATCCCTAGATAACTAATAAAATTGACTTCATATCCTTCACGGATGTATGAAATTACTGAAAACCCGACAAACCCAATTAATAAATATTGGATTTTGGATATTCTGGCGAATATCGCTGTTATTTTTCTCCTGTTTGAATACAATGAGAGAATTATAATACAGATAAAAGCAAAAAAGAATTTATTTCTTATTCCGATTACAAGATCTGATGCAAGCAAAATAAATGCAAACACCTTATATTTCTTCGATGACTTATAATAAAAGACCGCTAAAGCCATTATATATGAAAAACCACTGATAGCACGTATAAGAAAAGGCGTGCTTGCAAGTAATTCTTCACTTTCTGTATAAATGGCTAAATGACCTAAGCCTGAAGATAATATAAACTTTAAATAAAAAACAACTTTAATTAACTGACAGGCACCTACAATGAGAAATATCGTTTTAAATAAACCATTTATGGCTTTTGTTTGTTGCCTGTGAACACTTTTAATAGGTGTGAGATAGAGTATTATATTTATTAACATACCCCATATACAAGTCAATTCAAAACCATTGGAAGCTTGTTTAAAAAAATACAGATAAAAAGAAGGAATACCTATAATCAAAGAGAATACAAAAGCAAACAACAATTGCAAAGAGATATACTTCACTCTATGCATATAGAAATAGAGCATTTCACCAAATAAAATAATAGCGCAAAAAGTCGCAAAAATGTCCTCTACAGTTTCATAAAATGTGGCACTTGCAGATACTGTCAAAAAAATCAACATTAAAGAAAAAGTAAGCAGGAAATATATAAACGCTGAGCGCACACTTATTTTAAAGTGATTGTTTATTAAACTATTCTCATTCATAGAAATTGTATACTTCCCAACATGCACGATTATTAAAGCATCAGATATTATAAATGATAATATATAACTATTATATCAAGGGAGGGCACAACTACATGTGCCCGTCATAAAGAACACAAGCTATGCTCGAATTTTATTCAGTAGCTCTTCTGTTTTGAGCTCCATTAAAGCAGTATTACCTCGTGACTCCACATTCAAGCGGATAACAGGCTCTGTGTTTGAGCTTCGGAGATTAAAACGCCAGTCAGAAAATTCTATACTGATTCCATCAGTATAGTCTATTTTCAAGGCATCACTTTTATAACACTGAAGTATTTCAGAAATCACTTTTTCTTGATCTTGCACGATACTGTTAATCTCTCCACTGGCCGGGAAAGATTTGATTCGATCATGGACAAGTTCTGCCAATGTTTTATTTTTAATACACACCAACTCGGCTACAAGTAGCCAAGGAATCATTCCACTATCACAGTAAGCAAAGTCACGAAAATAATGATGGGCACTCATTTCACCACCATAAACTGCATCTTCCAAACGCATGCGTTCTTTTATAAAAGCATGTCCGGTTTTGGACATAACCGGAGTACCCTTTGCTTGCAGAACCACATCTATAGTATTCCATGAAAGGCGGGGATCATGTATGATGCGCGCGCCAGGTTGCTTTTCGAGGAAAGATTCTGCAAGCAACCCGACAATGTAATAACCCTCAATAAAATTACCTTCATTATCGAACAGGAAACATCTGTCAAAATCACCATCGAATGCAATTCCCATATCTGCCTTGTGATGAATAACGGCTTCGCTTGTATCGGCACGGCATTCCTGAAGAAGAGGGTTTGGAATACCATTCGGGAAATTCCCATCAGGCTTATTGTGAATTTTCACAAATTCAACTGGAATTTGCATTTCCTTGAAACGTTTTTCGATCTCATCAATAACCGGGCCTGCAGCTCCGTTGCCTGAGTTAATAACAAGTTTCAATGGCTTAATATTTTCAGGCTTGATATAGCTGAGGATATGATCAATATATTCTTTTTTGGTATCTATTTTTTTATAACTTCCGCGCTTCGTGGGATCTACTGGCGAAAAATGATTATCTTCAGCTAGACGTTGTATCTCTCGCAGCCCTGTATCACCACTGATAGGTCGGGCTCCTTCGCGGACTAACTTCATTCCATTGTAATCCATGGGATTATGACTTGCTGTTACTTCAATTCCACCGTCAACACCGAGATGGAATGTAGAGAAATAGATTTCTTCGGTCCCTGTCATTCCAATATCAAGGACGTCAACTCCAGCGTCCTGCAACCCTTCGGCCAGGGACATTTTTAGAGATTCACTTGTAAGGCGGACATCGCCTCCTAATACGACCGTGTTAGGTTTCAAATATTCACCGTAGGCTCGACCGATTCGCTTTGCAATATTATTATTAAGTTCATCACCTAATCGGCCACGTATGTCATATGCCTTGAAACAAGTCAATTTACCCATTTTTTCCTCATCTATCGTTGGTAAATTATTACCATAAACTTTCATAAAACTTATTTGCTGTGAAAATTCCTAAACTCGTCCATAGCGATCTGAAAGACGAATAATGTCATCTTCTTCCAAATAGGAACCAGAACGCACTTCGATCAGCTCAAGCATGATTTTTCCGGGGTTTTCAAGAGAGTGTACAATCCCAAGTGGGATATAAACGGATTCATTTTCAGTCAGAAGCTTTTCTTCACCGTTTATTGTTACTTTCGCTGTCCCAGATACAATAACCCAGTGCTCAGAACGGTGATGATGCATTTGTTCTGATAGCCCCTCACCTGGTTTTACGCTAATACGCTTAACCTGATAGCGTTCTCCAGTATCAATTGAGTCATATTTACCCCAGGGACGAAAAACTTCGCGGTGTTTATGGTGTTCTAAACGCCCCTCAGCCTTTATTTTCTCAACTATCTTTTTAACATCTTGAACCGCATGTCTATCAGCAATCAGTACTGCATCCTTAGTCTGTACAATGATAAGGTCTTTCACGCCCACAGTGGCAACAAGACTGGATTCTGAATGTATGTAACTATTTTTAGTTCGAAAACTCACTACATCACCACGATGGACATTCCCATCGATATCATGTGGGCTAATATCCCACAATGATGACCATGAACCAACGTCGCTCCACCCGGCATCCATTGGAACCACAACGGCGTCTCCCGTTTTCTCCATCACAGCATAGTCAATCGACTCATCCGGACAAGCTAAGAATGACTTCTCATCAACACGGGTAAAATCAAGGTCGGGATTGATAGCGTTCATTGCGTTTTCGCATGCCTCAAGAATATCTGGCCTGAACTTTTTCAATTCTGCCAGATAGCTATCAACCTGGAAAAGAAACATACCGCTATTCCAATAATATTCCCCGCTGTCCACATAGGATTTAGCTGTATCAAGATCGGGTTTTTCTACAAACTTTGAGACCTTATAGGCTTCATTACACCCTTTCTGGCTAATACTGTCGCCTCGCATAATATAACCATATCCAGTCTCGGCTCTATCTGGAACAATCCCAAAAGTTACAAGTTTGCCTTGTTTTGCGCAAGGAATTGCTTGTCTGATTGCCTCTCGGAAAACTTCTTCTTTCTCGAAAATATGATCGGCCGCAAGCACCAGTAATAATGGATTACTTTCAGTATTATTTTTTTTCGCTGCTAGCGCAGCAAGTGCGACTGCAGGTGCTGTATTTCGCCCTACAGGTTCAAGAATAATATTTTTAGTTAATTTATTTAATTGTAGTAATTGTTCTGCGACGATAAAACGGTGTTTTTCATTACAAATAACAATAGGATTACTACAGTCAAGCCCATCCAGGCGTTTGATGGTTGATTGCAACATCGTGTAATCCCCATTTACCGGTATGAACTGTTTTGGGTAAAGTTCACGGGATAGTGGCCATAAACGACTACCTGTGCCGCCAGCCATTATAATAGGTATCAATTTGCTAGTAGCCATTTTCCAATCTCTTCCTCTAAAATAACATGATACTTAATCTTATAGCCTGTGGTATCACTTTTCACATATGCCAAATGATATTTCTCACAAAAAGAATCATCATCATACAAATAAACACTTTCGTCTCTATGTTCTCTAAATGCAGAAATATTTGATGCTAAAACACTTTTCCCACATATTCTGCCTTCAATAACTGGTCTTCCGAATCCTTCATGTGTCGAATGAGCCCAAACCATTGAAGCGTTCTGTAACTGCGATAATAATTCGTCATCTGTTAGAATTGGCAGAACATGGACATTTTCAATCTCTAACTTCCTAGTTATATTTAATGCCCATTCTCTGTAAGAACCTAATCCTATAATCTTAAGCTTGTGTGAAGTAGCATATTTGCATGTTTTCCATAAATGCATTGCATGGTCAAATTCTTTATTAGAACCATTTCCTGAAATTAGCACTACATAGGATTCTTCATTCGAGGATTTTTCATTGCATTTTTGTGCGCTATTTTGTATTAATTTAGCTTCTAGTTGATAAAAGGAATTTGGGAAAAGATAAACGTTACAACCTTTTAACCATTTAACATTCATTCCAATTCTTTTTGTTGTTGCTGAGACAAAAGCAACATCTCTCCTCAAAAAAGCATGAAATCGTTGAGTCAGTACAATATATAACGCAGAAATACTCAGTCTTGTCTTAATTCTTTTATTTGGGATAAAATCATGAATTATTAATAGAGACTTTTTCGAAAAAGACGATATTAGAGAACATGAGTTATAAGGATATATGACTTTATCATATCGCCCCAAAATAGTTATAATTGGAACAATAAATTGCTCACAAAAAACAAAGAGTAAGTCTATAATTGCCCGAGGTAATTTATGTGCGAATTTTGGACAACTCCACTCATTAACTATGCATTCTTTCTTTTCTAATGCTGTAATTAAGTTTGATGAATAGATTGGAATACCTCTATACAATATTCCCTTATAAAAATTGAACAACAATACTTTTTTCATTTCATTCCTGTCACACAGTTTATAAGATTCCAGTTATAATCTTTCTTCAATACTTCTATCGCACAGAGAGAATTTTTATTAATCCCCTCTTCTGTAGGCTCAAAAAGTTCAATGGCACGGATAAATTCAGATTTGCTATTAGCAACCATTGCATATTCACTGAGTTTTGGCATTGAATCAAGAACTATATTTGTAGTTATTACTGGAAGGCCCAATGCAAATGCTTCTAATACTTTATTCTGAAGCCCGGAACCGTCGAAAATAGGGAATACAGCTATATCCATATTCGCCAGTAAATTTTTTAAATCATCAACATACCCATGAATGATAATTTCATTTGGTTTATTCAAAGCCATAACTTGTTTACATGGTTGAGCACCGACAATATGGAGTTTATATTTCCCTTTAGGTAGATCATTAAATAAGTTAGCTATAAAGATTGCAGCTTTAACATTGGGATAATAGCTCATATTGCCCCAAAAGGCTAAATTTATTATACCGTCGCTACTTTTAAAATTTCTGTGTATTACAGGAATGCTCACACCATTGGGTATAATTTTAAAATCGTTTTTACCTATATAATTAGCATCTCTTTCTGAGATTATAAACCCTGCATCGATTGCTTCGTATATTTTGTTCTCAACAACAGATAGTTTTTTACTTTCGAAATCACATATTTTCTTCATAAAAAAATTTTCTGTTGCTGCTCTATTTTGCATATTTAATGAAAGAGCATCAACAAAATCACAATAAATTAATGCTTTGATACAATGTTCTTGCCTTAAAGAAATAGTTTTGAATATAAGATATTCTAATCTAACTAATTGAAAAATTATAATATCATAATCATTTGCAATCAAAAGATCCCTTAATTTTCCCCAAGACTTCCTATCATTATACATCGCACATTGCAACGCAGTTTTGCCGCGATTTATAATTATATTTTTTATTTTATCAAGCTTAGATAAACCACCAGAATCACTTAAATTTATAAAGCTATTGACACCACCACTTGAACTGTTTGCTCTTTCAACAGAAAAAACATCAACTAAATTGTCTTTCGAAAGCTCTTTTATTTGATTATAGGCACGTAGAGCATCTCCAGTAATAATTGGCCAGGGATAGCGTGCGGTTACAAATAAAATTCTCTTCATCATCCAACCTATCTGTTTCTTATATTATGTAAGGTACATAAATGCTAAATATGCCAGACAATATCAAATAGATAAATTTTTATCTATTAATCAATTTTAGCAAATATGCACCATAGTTAGTTTTGCCTAAAACCTTCGCTCTTACATTTAGATCCTCATCGCTTAACCAGCCATTTCTCCAGGCGATTTCCTCCAGGCACGCAATCATCATACCCTGACGCTTTTGAACCGTCTCAACAAAGCTTCCAGCCTCGATCAAACTGTCATGAGTCCCTGTATCAAGCCAAGCAAACCCTCGACCTAACAATTCAACAGTCAACATTTTATTTTCTAGATAAACTTGATTCACAGTTGTAATTTCAAGCTCACCTCGCGATGAAGGCTCTATATTTTTAGCTATATCAATAACTTTATTATCATAGAAATAGAGACCTGTTACTGCCCAATTTGATCTAGGTATTTCAGGTTTTTCTTCAATACTCAACGCCGCAAAATTTTTATCAAATTCGACGACACCAAAACTCTCAGGATTCATAACCTGATAACCAAATACTGTAGCGCCCTTATTTCTGCTTGCGGCAGTTTTTAGTTTTGGTGTAAAGCCTTGACCAAAGAAAATATTATCCCCAAGGACCAAACAAACAGTATCATTTCCAATAAATTTGTCACCAATGATAAATGCCTGAGCTAAACCATCAGGGCTGGGTTGGATTGCATATTTTATATTTATGCCAAACTGATTACCATCACCGAGCAGACGTATAAATCCTGGCTGATCTTCTGGTGTAGTAATAATTAAAATATCATTTACTCCAGCCAACATTAATACTGAAAGCGGATAATAGATCATTGGTTTATCATAAACAGGCAGTAATTGTTTCGATACGCCCATCGTTATTGGATATAATCGTGTGCCTGAGCCTCCAGCTAAAATAATCCCCTTCATTACTTGTCACCCCCGTAATTCTGCTTTATCCAGGAGTGGTAATTTTTGTTTTTAACATTTTCTAGCCACTGTTTATTGGCGAGAAACCACTCAACCGTTTTACGAATCCCACTTTCGAAAGTCTCCAGTGGTTTCCATCCCAGTTCCTTGCTAATCTTTTTAGCATCAATTGCATAACGACGGTCATGACCAGGTCGGTCTTTTATGAATGTTATTTGTCTTCGATAAGAAACTTTTTTTGGGACAATTTCATCTAACAGATCACAAATGGTATGCACAACATCAAGGTTTCTCTGTTCATTATGGCCACCTATATTATAGGTCTCACCGATTTTACCTTGCGTCACAACTGTATATAAAGCGCGGGCGTGATCCTCAACATACAGCCAGTCACGAATTTGATCTCCTTTGCCATACACCGGAAGCGGTTTACCTTCCAGTGCATTGAGAATTACCAACGGGATTAATTTTTCCGGGAAATGATATGGGCCGTAGTTGTTTGAACAGTTGGTTACGATGGTAGGTAAGTCGTAGGTTCGCAGCCATGCGCGGACCAGATGATCACTGGAAGCTTTTGAAGCAGAATACGGACTGCTCGGAGCATATGCGGTTTTTTCAGTAAACAGCGGTAGTTCTGTGTTCTTTTCTACTTCATCCGGGTGTGGAAGATCACCATACACTTCATCTGTAGAAATATGATGGAAACGAAATGCCTTTTTTTTCTCTGCGTTCAGCTCGGACCAGTATTTGCGGCTGGCTTCTAATAGCACATAAGTACCGATAATATTAGTCTCGATAAAGGCTGCAGGACCATTTATTGAACGATCGACATGACTCTCAGCCGCCAGATGCATCACAGCATCAGGTTGGTGATAAGACATAATACGTTCTATTGCAGCGTTATCGCAAATATCAGCATGTTCAAAATAATAACGATTGCTCTGAGCTACGCTGGCAACCGTTTCAAGGTTACCGGCGTAGGTCAGTTTATCGACATTTATAACGCTGTCCTGCGTATGATTTATAATATGTCGCACAACTGCAGACCCAATAAAGCCAGCCCCACCTGTGACCAGTATTTTCACGTTTATTTCGCTCTAAAAGTATTCTGAAACAAAAGATGAAGGTCCTAATCCCCTGTTTTCTCACGACCAGTAAACAGTGAGGAAAAAGACGACGATACGCTCATTTAACTCACTTTTTTATTCCAAAGTAAATCGCAAATACCATCAGTTGGATTGAATGCGGCAGGAGCCTGCAAGAGTATCTCGCGCACGCTTTCATAGTCGAACTCGCAGCAGGCTTTGTCGAGATCGTGAAGAATCATGTTCATCTCACTCCACGGCAACATCACTTCGTTAGCAGTCCTGATGCGCGGGTGCTGTGTCGCAGATACGTTGTCGCCGATAAGCAACTCTTCATACAGTTTCTCACCTGGACGCAGACCCGTCGTTTTTATAGCAATATCACCATAGGGGTTTTTATCATCACGAACAGTGAGGCCTTGCAACGTAATCATGCGCTGTGCAAGATCGATTATCTTGACGGGTTCTCCCATGTCCAGAACAAAAACATCACCGCCCGTTCCCATTGCGCCTGCCTGAATCACCAATTGCGCCGCTTCAGGGATAGTCATAAAGTAGCGCGTGATGTTCTCATGTGTCAGCGTCACAGGACCGCCTGCTGCTATCTGTTTTTCAAACAACGGTACGACAGAGCCTGACGAACCTAACACGTTGCCAAAGCGAACCATACTGAAGCAGGTTTTATCGGTTTCTTTCGCCAGCGCCTGCAGCACGAGTTCGGCCATGCGTTTAGTTGCCCCCATCGTATTTGTAGGGCGAACTGCTTTATCGGTCGATATTAAAACAAAGCTTTCTACGCCGCTGCTCGCTGCGGCCTGAGCGCAGCTCAGCGTACCGAAAATGTTATTCCGTACGCCATCAAGAACGTTGAATTCAACCAGTGGGACATGCTTGTACGCGGCAGCGTGATAAATTGTATTAACGTTGAATGCTTTTATTAATCTTTCGAGATGTTCTTTATCCTGTACATTACCAAGGATTGGGTAAATTTTAACCTTAAAATCCTGACTAAGACTGAGACTACGAAGTTCTGAATCGATCGAATACAGTGAGAACTCAGACAATTCGAAGAGAATAAGCTGGCTCGGCTTATTTTTAATTATCTGTCGGCATAGTTCAGACCCAATAGATCCCCCAGCTCCAGTAACCATAACCGTTTTGCCGTTGATATTACGGGATATTAATTCCGGAATGGGTGAAACAGGATCGCGACCCAGCAGATCTGTGATAACCACTTTGCGTAATGAATCAATTCGAGCCTTGCCTTCTACCAGGTCGACCATTCCGGGAATGGAGAGCACCTCGCATGGTAAGCCTTCCAGCGTTTTAATGACTTCGTTCTTTCTGGCTCGGCTGGCGCTTGGCATGGCAAGCAAAATTTTCTTCGCTTCGTATTTCTCAACCAACCATGGCAGTTTTTCCGGCGCGAAGACGCTGACGCCGTGAATAACCTGGCCTTGCAGAGCACGGTTGTCATCGACAAAAGCAACAGGATAGTATTCATCCATCTGGCTCAATGCCGGCAGTAGCTGACGACCCGATGCACCAGCACCGTAAATCACTACCCGCGTTCCTAGATTTAAACCGCGATTCACCAACATTCTCATACCAAGCCGCGATCCGGCAATAAGCAGTAAACCGAATGAGAAATAAATGAATGGAATCGTTCTCGGTAAATAGAGATTAGTATAAAACGCTGCGATAATAAGCAAAATGGATGATATAACCATCCCTACTGTAACTACTAGTAATATTTTTGCAGTAATATAGCGAATGACGGCGCGATAAAGCCCTAGCTTAACAAATATCGCCAGGGTGACGATAATTATTGAAAATATAAATAACCAATGCTCCGTACTAAATATTGGAGTCATAGAATCAATGCGTACCCAAAATGCAAACCAAAATGCACTTAATAGAAGTATAACATCTATCGAGAGTGTAATAATACGTTTTATCGGTCTGGATAAAGATATTAAATAATTTAGCATACTTAAAACTGGTCGCCTCGTTAAAACTTGCATTCAGTTTATAAAATAGTACCAGCAGAACATACTGAGTAATCGTCTACCTTTGTATTATACCCACCCACTGTACCCGCCTGCAGAAACGCTGACCTACCTATGATAGCGCTTCCAGCGAGATGAACACCAACCCCTAAGTGGGCAAAATCGCCTAGAATAGAATCATGATCGACCGTCGAATGACTATTTACAATCGTACCCACACCTAATTTCGCGTTGGCACCAACCACTGCTCCCGCCAATACGACAGAGCCATCAGCAATCGTCGCCGATGGACTGACAAAAGCAAGGGGATGAATGAGCGTTACGGGGTCAATGCCTAAGCTGATAAGCTGCTGATAGAGTTGTTCTCTAACATTATTATTACCTATGCCAATAGCTATGTGACTCGCATCGTTGACATGTAACTTTAGCTCGGAGATTTTCCCAATGATGTGTTTATTAGTTTCGATGATGGGTGATGCATTATCATCAAGGAAAACAATATCCTGATATCCCAGCAGTCTCGCCAATTCGTACAGGGTCCGTCCGTGGCCACCTGCACCTAGAATCATTAAATCATGCATTGACGTTGCTCTCTTTATCCTTAACGCCTGCACCGCATTTGAGGGCAACAGCCAAAAGCGGAAGCCAGGCGATAATCAACCCAACGACACCATCAATTTTGGCTGAGGCAATAAGGAAAGCGATAGGAAAGAGCCACAGCAGGTTGACAACGATCGCCATCATTGTCACCGGAACGTGACTTCCATATTTCCTGGCAAGGATTTGGTAGCCGTGACTGGCATGTGCTTCATAAACCTTTTTACCCGCCACAAGCCTTCTCATCAAAGTTGTCGTGGCATCGACGATAAATATGCCCAGCAAACATAATTCCGCAATAAAGAAATGCGTATTAGCTTTGGCAATATGGAGAATCATCAGTCCAATGGATATTCCGAGGAAACCACTCCCGGCGTCGCCCATGAAGATTTTTGCTTTCGGGAAGTTCCAGACAATGAATCCAGCCGCGGCCCCGATAAGAGCAAGCGTTAGCGGAAAAATACTTCCAGGCGCATCCGTGTACTGGTTTACAACAATTAACATCGCACTACATGCGGCAAACGTGATTGCCTCAGCGCTGGCTAAGCCATTAATCCCATCCATGAAATTATACAGGTTCAGCATCCAGACCAGATAAACACATCCAAGAATCATACCAATCCAGGATAATGAAAGATCGTAACCCAACAGCGTAATAACAGGGAATGATCCCAGGAAATAGATGCCAATTGCAGCGGCCATGAAATGCATTAGCAGACGCCATCGAGCCGCAATATGACCATGATCGTCAAGGAAACCAATGATGGCAACAATGATACCAGGAATAAATAAACCCAGGAAGCTCTCCAACGTAAGCGTGCGGTTAATATAAAATACTGCTAAAGCAACCAGTAGCGTCAGAACGATCGCTACCCCTCCCCCCCGTGGGGTCGGCACAGAATGCGAACTTCGCTGGTTTGGACGGTCAATAACATTATGTTTTATGGCATAACCCCGCAATCCCCAGGTCAGTACGCATGAGACTAAAAAAGCGAATAGCGCAATCCCAAAATTCATCATTCTTTATTACCTTCGATATAGTACTTCGCCGTCTTTCTCATCGTTTCATAAAGCGTTATCGGGGGCGTCCAATTTAAATGCTCCCGAGATTTGGTGGCATCAACTTCCAGATCGCCAAATAACTGATCGTAAATTCCGCCTTTACCCACCGCTGAAAGCAATATTTTCAGGATGAACGTTGGGAAATAGATAAGTCTCGCTTCAATGTTCATACCTGCAGAAAAGGTATTAATCATATCTGCAGTCGAGGGGCGTTCTGCATCTGCAAGGAGATAGAGTTGATTTTTTGATTTTTTATTAATCACACATTCACAGATAAAACTAACGACATTATCTAGTGACACCAACGCCCGCTTGTTTTTTACGTTTTTAAATGGCAACGGCAGTTTCTTCGACACCAGTTTCAAAAGACGCTGTATGTTACCAGGAGCATTTTCGCCACATATTAATGCAGGACGGACAATCGTGATCGCCATGTCGCTTCCGTCGAAGTTTTTAAGCAGGCTTTGCTCAGCTTCGAGCTTAGAAATGGCATAATCAGATGTTGGCCGGGGCTTTGACGCTTCAGAAAAAGGAACTCCCGAGGTGGCATTACCGTTGACACCGATTGAACTGACGAAAATAAAATGCTTAACACCACAGGTCGCCGCATCTGAGGCTAACTTCATGGTCGCATCGTGATTAACGCGACGAAATTCCGCTAAAGCATCCTGTGCATCATCATTAAGGATATGTGCTCTTCCCGCAGTATGAATGACTGTGTCGCATCCCTGAACAAGATTTACCCAATTGGTATCGGCGGAAATATCCCCCAGGTTATAAATACCCTTTTCAGGGTTCTCCTGCTTGCGCGTTGTTAATATCACCTCGTGTCCTGATGATTTCAACGTTTGGACTAAAGCAGTACCAAGAAACCCGGTTCCGCCCGTCACCAATACTTTCATTGCCATCCCCTACTTACCCAATCTGATGTTTTTCCCCGCGCAGCCAACTGAAACGCGAGAAACTGTATAGGTCACGACTGTTCGTTCAATATTCAATTCAGAATACAGACACGCTACCGCCCCTGGCTTAACAGCTACCAGTGCACTGAGCGATGTTTGATTAAATGATTTTCCTTGTCTGGATACAGACAAAAACTGGCGTCAATTGTCGTCCTAAACGACCTCAGAAACAAGCACAAATCGTTACAAAGCGGTCCAGAGTTAATGCAGATAACTCTATGTAATCATTTAGTTTATAACAAAAAAACGGCAGTCATCATTTTGGTTAGAAATCAACACACCAAAATAATGACTGCCGTTTGTTCAGATCGAGACTAAAATATCAGTCGTTCGCCAGCAATTTCTCAATCCTGTTTCTGAACTTCGCCCCTTCCTTCAGGTTGCGCAGCCCATAGTTTACGAACGCCTGCATATAACCCATTTTCTTACCGCAGTCATAGCTCTCGCCGGTCATGAGCATCGCGTCAACAGACTGCTTCTTCGCCAGCTCGGCAATCGCATCGGTGAGCTGGATACGATCCCAGGCGCCTGGCTCGGTTTTTTCCAGTTCCGCCCAGATATCGGCATTCAGAACATAACGACCCACTGCCATCAGGTCCGAATCCAGCGTCTGCGGCTGATCCGGTTTTTCGATGAACTCAACGATGCGGCTCACCTGCCCTTCCGTTTCCAGCGCTTCTTTGGTCTGAATTACGGAGTACTCGGAGAGATCGCCTTTCATGCGCTTCGCCAGCACCTGGCTACGGCCCGTTTCGTTGAAACGTGCGACCATTGCCGCCAGGTTGTAACGCAGCGGATCGGCAGACGCGTTATCAATGATGATATCCGGCAGCACAACGATGAAGGGATTGTCACCCACAACCGGACGGGCACAGAGGATCGAGTGCCCCAGACCCAGCGGCTGCGCCTGACGCACGTTCATGATGGTCACGCCCGGCGGACAAATAGACTGCACTTCCGCCAGCAGCTGACGCTTAACGCGCTGCTCAAGCAACGCTTCGAGTTCGTAAGAGGTGTCGAAGTGGTTTTCTACCGCATTCTTGGACGAGTGCGTAACCAGGACGATTTCTTTGATCCCTGCAGCAACAATTTCGTCGACAATGTACTGAATCATTGGCTTATCGACGATCGGCAGCATCTCTTTAGGAATGGCTTTTGTGGCGGGCAGCATATGCATGCCCAGGCCTGCTACCGGAATGACTGCTTTCAAATTAATCATTATTTCTTCCACCTTAAAATGGTTGACGAATTATAGCTCTTAAACCTGTTTTCGCCAGCATGATTTGCCGTAATCCTGGAGCAATGTTACGCCTTAGCATCACATATTTCTGTAGTTGTAATCTGATTCGATCGCGCTTATATGCCAGGAATCGTCTTAAAACAGATTATTGTCTATTATCTGTGCGGCAGCGCAAAGTTCAGTCTTTCCACATTCACCACCTGCTGGTCGACCCGGTCAATATCCACCGAGCTTTGCCCCTTCTCGTTCACAGCTTTGATGTTCGCCAGCGAAAGCAGCGTCTCGTCTTTCGCCATAAATTTACCTCGTACATCTTTGCGCAGATCGAAGTTGATCTTCAGGGCAGGACCCACGGCGGCTTCCTGCATCACATTGATATTACGTAAGAAAAGATGCTGCGGCTTGTTGTGCAGTTCCAGCGTTGCGCGCTGCATTTCCACATTGGTAATCGCCACAAACGACGTCGCATTACCGGATGAAATCTGTATTCCGCGCAATTTATAGGCGAGCTGGCGGTTATCGAGATGAATATTATTGAGCTTGAAGTTCTGCGGGATGGACAAATAATCGCCTTTTATGACCCCATAGCCGATTAACATTCCCGCGCTGTTGACCATGTCGACATTATCAATAATGAAATTATCACAGCCATAAATCGCCACCGTGGCGTTGTCTATTCCCGCCTTTTTACTGAAGTCTGGGGTGATATTTTTGGCCTTAATATTGCGGATAATAAAGTGTTTTCCGTTTTCCACGTGCACCAGCTGGCGACAGTTGCTGCCGGTGATGTTGGCCACCACGAAGTTCTTAACGGTTTGCTTTTCCGGGTAGTCGTTGTCGTAGGTGCTCCCGGCAAGGCCAATGCCGATGCCCCAGTTGATCTTGCCGTTAGTGCAGTTGATGCTGTCGATGACATGGTCGGAGATCAGGATATTGCGATCGTTGATGGCAACGTTCCATTCGATCGCATCGCCCTGCAGATGGCTAAATTTGCTGTTGGTGATGCGGGCGCCGTCCACCTGGTTATGGAACCCCTGGCGCAGGATGGCGTAGTTGGCCTGACTCACGCTGATGTTATCAATCACCAGATTGCGCATCACGCTCGGTTTCTTACCGCCGATGTAGATTTGCGTCACAGGGCCAAAACCGCTCATGGCCAGCCCTTTGATGACGCAGTTGGAGCCGCGAACGTCGAGCGTAATGTTCTCCGTGCGGCCAGCGCCTTCGCCTACCACTTTGCTGCCTTCCTGCAGAACAAAGCGGCCGCGGCCATTGCCGGTTAACGCCCCGCGAATCAGCAGCGTTTTACCGTCGGGAATGAAAATACCCGTGTTGATGTTTTCACAGGTCAGCCCGGCAGGGACAACGACCGTGTCCCCGTCATTAAACGCCTGCTTAAAGGCCGCGATCCAGTCGTTGTTATTGTACTGATTAACGGAGACCATTCTTCCGCTCGCCGCCCGCGCAATGCGGGACGACAGCAGCGGCGTAGCCGCCAGAACGGACAGAGACGAGACAAAGGTGCGTCGGGTAATCTTTTTCAGCATACATCCTCGGCGTTACAACGTTTGCAGCAGGCTGGCTAACTGACGGTTAATCACCTGCTGGTTAAAATCGGCTTCAACTTTTTGTCGGGCATTGTGGAGCACGGGCTCCAGCGCCTGCTGGTCGATATCGCTGAAGGCAGCTAACCGATCGGCGAGCGCCATGGCGTTATTCTCCGGCACCAGCCAGCCGGAATAGTCAGATTTAATCAGCTCCGGGATCCCGCTGTGAATGGTCGAGACCACCGGTATCCCGACGGCCATCGCCTCCATCAGCGCCACCGGAATGCCTTCCATATCGCCATCGGCTCCCGTTACGGAGGGCAGCAGGAACAGGTCCGCCTCATCGAGCATGGCCTTGACCTCGTGGCTCGGCTTGAAGCCCGGCATCTCTACAACATCTTCCAGCTGATACTGTTCGATAAGCGTGCGCAGACGACGCTCCCACGGCCCAATCCCGAGAATGCGGTAGTGGAAATCCACCCCGCGCGCTTTCAGCTGGCGGCAGGCTTCAATCGCCACATGCAGGCCTTTCTTCTCGGTCAGACGCGCGACGGAGATGATCTGCAGCGGCTTGCCCGGCACCTTCACCGGACGGCGGGTAAAGCGCGTTAAATCCACGCCCATGCGCGACACGGCAATTTTCTCTCCCGGGCAGCCCATGCTTTTCAGGCGTCCGGCCCACAGTTCGCTGATGGGCAGCATCATGTCGCCGCGGCGGAAAAGCTGCTGGTACTCCGGCGTATAATGGTTCAGCACTTCACGGCTGGAGATGTCGATACCGTGGAAAATGGTCGCAATTTTACCGTCAATCACGCCCAGTTCGCGTAACTTCGCGGCGGTCACGCCTGCCGGGCCAAAGTGGGCGATAAACACGTCAGCACGATACGGCTGCGCCGTTTGCCCGCAGATGGCCGAGAGAATTAAATTGCGTGATTCCGACCCATAGCGGGAAACATTCAACGCCCGCCACGTCGACGCGCGATGGATCCCACGTAAGGTCTGGCTGGCGCGGTGGCGCAGCTTGCTCAGCTTCCCGGACGGCTCGTCCTGCAGCCAGCGGGTTTTTGCCTCCAGCCCATACTGGGTATACGCCGCATGGGTGTTTTGGGTATCGCCCTTTTGCAGGGCGATAATCTCCACGTCATATCCCATATCGATAAACGCGGTGATTTGATTCAGAACAAAGGTCTCAGACGACAGCGGAAATTTCAGTAAGAAGAAACCAACCTTCATTTCCCCTCCCGTACGCGATCGAGTACCGATTTCACCATCCCAATGCCCTTCTCGCGCTCGGCTTTCACCGCCACCGCCAGACGTTCATTGATCGCAGGCAGCTGGCCGAGCGTGTCGCCCACCATCGCACCCAGCGACCCATCCAGCAGATGACGAATATCAACGGCCATTTCCGGCATACCGAGCTGCTGCATAATGCCCGCGGACTTGTGCTCGTAGTTAATAGCGATGGCTGGCGTGCCAAAGTTCATGGAGATAATGGCCGAGTGCAGGCGCGTGCCCACCGTCAGGTCGCAGGCGGAGAGCAGCTTGCCCATTTCCAGGTCGTTCAGCTCGTCCATCACCACGTGATAGCGGGACGGATCGTTCACCAGGTTGCGCAGGTTCAACGCCACCATGCGGTCATCTTTGTTGTAGCTGTCGATGCCGGTACAGGTGGACAGCGCCAGCACCTGATAACCGCTGTCCAGCACGCGGTTCACCACGTCGGCGAATGCTTGCTCATACGCCGCCTGCGTCGTGCCTAAACGTTTATCAAATGGCGCCAGCTCGCGCAGGGTGATCGCGACGGTTTTCTGTTTCGCCGTAACGTCGAGCCAGTGCTGCACCGCGTAGCTCGGCTGGAAGCTGTCGTCCTGGTGATCCACCAGCCAGGCGGTGTCCACGCCGTGCTCAACTTTTGACGTATCAATCTCGCTGCGCTTCATCATGTCAAGGCTGACCGACTCGCGTAGGATCAAGGCATCGCAGTGGCCAAACACATAGTTCGCCAGCTGGTTAAACTGCGGATCCTGGAAAGGCCCCACGCTGTGGCCAATCATAAACAGCGGCTTTTTCGCCATGAACGTACAAAGCGCATGCTCAAACTGCGGCACGCCGTAGAGATCGACGAAGAACGACCCGCCGACCTGAATAATGGCGTCATAGCCGGACAGCAGACGAACAAAGTCGGTAAAGCCCTGCGCGATGGCGATGTTGCGCAGCTTGCCGGTATCGGTCACGCGGGAAAGCAGCACCTGATGCTGGTAGCGACGACGCAGCACTTTTTTCACGCGGCCCATCACGCCCGCGGCGTTGTTATGCTGTTTCATCTGGCTGTAGAGCGGATCGCCCATTACCGGGCGGTTCAGTAACCAGGATGAGCTGACAGGATAACGGCTCATCACGTCCACTTCGGTCTCAGGCTTAAGGGTGTTAATTGCATCCAGTAAACCGCGCAGGATGGCGCTGTCGCCACGGTTGCCGCAGGTATGGTTGCCAAGAATTAATAATTTCATAATGGCCTCTTAAATAACTAGCCTGCGCGAAGCAGCGTTTTCATTTTTTCGTTACGGCAAAACTGGCGCTTCATCTCAACGACCAGCGCATTGCGCGACAGCACGATCATCACGCCAAATGCCAGCGCCCCCGCGGCAACCTGCACCGCCAGCAGCGCGGCCAGCGGCAGATGCCCGCTGAGGATAATGCCCAGGCCGTAGCTCACCGCCAGGGTCGGCAATGAGAGATAGAACGGCAGCCACAGGCTCAGGATGTACTGACGGTAGCTTGAGCCCAGCACCGGTTTAATCATGATGAAGTAGCTCAGAACGGTATTGACGATCTGCACCAGCAGGAAGCCCAGCGTGACGCCAATAGCGCCCGCCATGTGCCCGCCGACGATAATTGCCGGAATAAACAGGAAGGTTTTGAACACGTTGAACTTAAAGCTGATGTCCACGCGCGCTTTTGCCATCAGCAGGGACCCAATCGGGTTCCCCACGGAGCGCAACAGCCCTACCACGCACAGCAGCTGCAGGATCGGGATGATGCCGTTCCATTTCTCACCAAACACCAGCGGTACGAAGTTGCTGGACACCACCATCAGCCCCAGCAGCACCGGGAAGTTGATGATCCCCACTACCGAAAGCAGCTTGTAAAAGTTAATGCGCAGCTTTTCGGTGTCGTCCTGAATCTTGGCAAACGCCGGGAACAGCACGCGGGTGATTATTGGGTTCAGCTTCATCGGCGGCACCACCGCGACGTTGTAGGCCAGGTTGTAGCCCCCCGCCACGCTCGCGCCGAGAATACGTGCCAGCACCAGCGTCGAAAGGTTGGTGTTCACGTAGTTGATAATGCTGTCCGCCGTCAGCCACGCGCCAAAGCGCAGGTTGGACGAGACGGACGCAAGAGAGAAATGCAGTCCCGGGCGGTAAATTTTACGCCCAAAGTAGCCGAACAGCAGCGTGCGCACGGCAGAGTTCACCAGGTAACCGAGGATGGCGGTCATCGCCAGCGGCCAGAAATGGGCGCTCACGACGGTAAAGGTAAAGCCCGCCAGCACGGCGCTGGTCTCGATCATGCCGATCTTATTGAACTCCAGCTCTTTCTGCATCAGCGCGCGGAACTGTTGCCCGTGGGGGATCACCACGAATGCAAACGACAGCGTACGCATCAGCGGGGCGAGATCCGGGTTGTGCAGCACGCTGGCGATGGTATCGCTCAGCAGGAACACCAGCACAAACACGAAAATCCCCAGCCCCACGTTCAGCCAGTAGAGCGTGGTCAGCTCAAGATGGCTGATCTCTTTGCGCTGGATAATCGAGTTGGCGATACCAAAGTCAGACAGCGTATCGGCCAGCGCAATAATCACCAGCGAGACAGTCAACAGGCCGAACTGGTGATTATCGATAATGCGCGCCAGCACCGTCATCTGCACCAGGCCGAGGCCAATGATGACGATGGTCGCCATCGCTGACCACTTGGCGCCGCTGATGGTTTTTTCACGTAAGCTCATCTTAGTACGCCGCTTTGTTCACGAAACCTTTGAAAATGGTTAGAAAAACAATCTTGATATCGAACCAGAGGCTCCACTCGCGGATGTACTCCAGATCGAACTCGATGCGTTTTTCCATTTTTTCCAGCGTGTCGGTTTCGCCGCGCCAGCCGTTGATTTGCGCCCAGCCGGTGATGCCCGGCTTCACCTTATGTCGCAGCATGTAGCCTTCAATCAGCGAGCGGTACTGCTCGTTGTGCGCCACCGCGTGCGGACGCGGGCCAACAATCGACATCCCGCCGGTAAAGACGTTGATAAACTGCGGCAGCTCGTCCAGCGAGGTGCGGCGCAGGAAGTTCCCCACGCGGGTGACGCGCGGATCGTTCTGCGTGGCCTGGGTCACGACCTTGTCGTTCTCCATCACCTTCATGGAGCGGAATTTCCACACCATAATCGGCTTACCGTCCATGCCGTAGCGGGTCTGACGGAAGATAACCGGTCCTGGCGAGCTCAGCTTCACCGCGAGGGCAATGCAGCACAGCACCGGGGAGATGAGCAGCAAAATCAGCGAAGAGAGCACGATATCTTCCAGACGCTTCAGCACGCGGTTAATACCGGACAGCGGCGTGTCGTACAGCGGTACGACCGGCACCCCGTTCACCTCTTCAATACGGGAGTGAAGAATGTTGAAGGTAAACACGTCCGGGATCAGGATCACTGAACAGGTGGTATCCGCCAGCTCGCGCATCAGCTGCTTAATGCGGGATTCGTCTTTCATCTGCATGGCGATGTAGACGTTGTGAATTTTGCCGGCTTTGGCATCGTCAATCAGCTGATCGTAGTTGCCCGCCCAGTCGGCAGGCACGCCGCCAGGCTTTGCGTCGTGATAAATCCCGACCACTTCAAAGCCTAACCATGGCTCTTTGCGGAAGCTGTCGAGCAGCACTTTCCCAACCGGCAGATCGCCTGCCACCGCCACGAAGCGACGGTTATAGCCCCGGTTGCGCAGCCAACCCGCGCCAAAGCGGATCAGGGAACGGCACACCACCATGCCGACGCTGGTCAACAGATACCAGCTCAGATAGGTCACGAGGCGATTATCAAAATCATGGCTAAATGCCACCAGGCCTGCGCTGAAGATCAGGCTCAGGGTCCAGTTCTGCAGCAGCAGCATCAGTTCAGTGGTCATTTTGACGCCGCGCCACGAGCGGTAGAAATCGGTCATACCGCCGATCATTTGAAACACGACCAGCGCAATCAGGGCCATCAGCAGATGCATATATAAGAACGGCAGCCCGCTGATCCGACACACCGCCCACAATCCACCGACCATGATGGTGATATCAGAAAAACGCTGCACCATAGAGATTAACGATGCATTCGTTCTCGCTCGTTCGCGTTTTTTTAGATTCGTCATCGTTGTTCCTGTATTCGGTTCCCCCTCCCACCGGGAGGGGCAGTTATTACTGATTCAACAGCGCCAGAATGTCCTTCGTTCGGGCTTCCATGAGCGCGGTGTCAGCGCGGGACTCCACGTTCAGGCGCACCACCGGCTCGGTATTGGACGAGCGCAGGTTAAAGCGCCACTGCGGGAACGCCATGCTGATGCCGTCGGTACGGTCAATTTCCAGCGCGTGGATGGCAAAGTGCCGCTCCACGCGGGCAATCGCCTCGGCAGGCTGTGCCAGCTTGCTGTTGATCTCTCCGCTCGCCGGGAACGCCGCCATACGGTCGCGCACCAGCTCGCCCAGGGTTTTCCCCTTCAGGCACAGCAGTTCAGTCACCAGCAGCCACGGGATCATCCCGCTGTCGCAGTAGGCAAAGTCGCGGAAGTAGTGGTGGGCGCTCATCTCGCCGCCGTAGATGGCGTCTTCTTCGCGCATGCGCTCTTTGATGAAGGCGTGACCGGTTTTGGACATCACCGGCGTGCCGCCTGCGGCAGAAACCACGTCGACGGTGTTCCAGGAGAGGCGCGGGTCATGAATGATCTTCGCGCCAGGGTTTTTCTCGAGGAACGCTTCCGCCAGCAGGCCGACAATGTAGTAGCCCTCGATGAACTGCCCTTTCTCGTCGAACAGGAAGCAGCGGTCAAAATCGCCGTCAAAGGCGATACCCATGTCCGCGCCGTGTTCAATCACCGCGTTGCGGGTGTCGTCGCGGCACTCCGGCAGCAGCGGGTTAGGAATACCGTTCGGGAAGTTGCCGTCCGGGGTGTTGTGCACTTTGACGAAGGTCACCGGCACGTTCAGTGCTTTAAAGCGCGCTTCAAGGGCATCGACCACCGGGCCAGCCGCGCCGTTGCCGGAGTTAATCACCAGCTTCAGCGGCTTCAGGTTTGCCACGTTGATGTAGCCCAGCAGGTGGTCGATGTACTCTTTCTGCAGGTTGATTTTTTTGTAGCTGCCGCGCTTCGCCTCGTTCACCGGCGGGAAATCGTTGGCTTCCGCCAGACGCTGCACGTCGCGCAGGCCGGTGTCGCCGCTGATAGGACGGGCGCCCTTGCGCACCAGCTTCATGCCGTTGTAATCCATCGGATTGTGGCTGGCCGTCACTTCAATACCGCCGTCCACGCCCAGGTGGAAGGTGGCAAAGTAAATCTCTTCGGTTCCGGAAAGACCGATGTCCAGCACGTCCACGCCCGCGTCCTGCAGCCCTTTCGCCAGCGCCAGCTTGAGGGATTCACTGGTCAGACGCAC
Source organism: Enterobacter sp. CFEC122 (assembly GCF_052983755.1). Taxonomy (NCBI): domain Bacteria; kingdom Pseudomonadati; phylum Pseudomonadota; class Gammaproteobacteria; order Enterobacterales; family Enterobacteriaceae; genus Enterobacter; species Enterobacter sp. CFEC122. The sequence continues at coordinate 53,537 of NZ_JBRIQR010000007.1, forward strand.
GTCGCCGCCCAGCACGATGGTCTGCGGTTTTAAGTATTCGCCGTACGCGCGGCCAATGCGCCACGAAATGTCTTCATTCAGCTCTTCGCCCAGCTTGCCGCGAATATCGTAGGCTTTAAAACAGGTTAATTTATCCATGATGACCCCTTTTTCAGGCAACAGTCGGTCCTGACCACTAAATGGCCAAATTAATTTTTTGTCATTCGTAGGCCCGGTAAGCGCAGCGCCACCGGGCATGATGCAGAGAGCTACACTCGCCCGTAGCGGTCCTGGAAGCGCACGATATCGTCCTCTTCCAGATACGAGCCGGAGCGCACCTCAATTAAGTCGAGAGGAATTTTCCCCGGGTTCTCCAGACAGTGCGTCGCCCCCAGCGGAATATAGATGGACTCGTTTTCACCCAGCAGTTTCACTTCACCGTCGATGGTGACTTTGGCGGTACCCGCGACCACCACCCAGTGCTCGGCGCGGTGATGGTGCATCTGCACCGACAGCCCCTCGCCCGGCTTCACGGTGATGCGTTTCACCTGATAGCGGTCACCGGCGTCAATGGAGTCATATTTGCCCCACGGACGGTAGACTTCGCGATGAATGTGGTGCTCGTGGCGTCCGTCCGCCTTGATCTTCTCCACCACTTTTTTAACGTCCTGCACGGCGTTACGGTCGGCAATCAGCACGGCGTCTTTGGTCTGAACCACAACAAGATCTTTTACCCCAACCGTGGTGACCAGGCCGGACTCGGCGTAGACGTAGCTGTTTTCCGTCTTATGGCTAATGACATCACCGTGATGGACGTTACCCTCCGGGGTATGGGCGCTGATCTCCCACAGGGAAGACCAGGAGCCGACATCGCTCCAGCCCGCATCCATCGGCACCACGACGGCGTCAGCCGTGCGTTCCATTACCGCATAGTCAATGGACTCTTCCGGACAGGCGAGGAAGGCCTCTTCATCCACGCGGATGAAGTCAAGATCCGGATCCACCACCGCCATCGCTTTCTCGCAGGCGCTCAGAATATCCGGGCGATATTTGCGCAGCTCTTCCAGATAGCGTCCGGCGCGGAACAGGAACATCCCGCTGTTCCAGTAATATTCCCCGCTGGCGACATACGCCTGCGCGGTTTCCAGATTCGGTTTTTCAACGAACTGCGCCACGTCAAACGCCACGCTGTCGCCTTCACCCGGCATCACGTTGCCGCGACGAATGTAGCCGTAGCCGGTTTCCGGCAGATCCGGCACGATGCCGAAGGTCACCAGCTTGCCGCGCTCAGCGTAAGGAATGGCCGCACGCACCGCGTCGCGGAAGGCCTCTTCCTGCTGGATCACGTGGTCTGCCGCCAGCACCAGCATCAGCGGGTCACAGTCCGGGCTGCTGCGTTTTGCCGCCAGCGCCGCCAGGGCGATAGCCGGTGCGGTATTGCGTCCGGCAGGCTCCAGGATGATATTTTCTGTGAGTTTGTTCAGCTGGCGCAGCTGTTCGGCAACAATAAAGCGGTGCTGTTCGTTACAGATCACCACCGGGCTTTCACACTCCACGCCGTGGAGACGGTTTACCGTCGTCTGCAGCATGGTGAGATCCCCTTTCAGGCAGAGGAACTGTTTTGGATAGAGCACGCGGGACAGCGGCCACAACCGGCTACCAGAGCCACCAGCCATCACAACCGGATACAAAGTGGTTTGACTCATGATTTATCCCCGTATATCTGCAATAAATTGGCTCAGCACGTTCTCTTTCTCGAGCGTGCGTTCGGCATATTCACGTGCCACCGTGTTCACTTTTGGCATGGCAAGTGCCTGTTCAATGCCGGTGACCAGCGCCGGAACCGATTCCGGCTCTACGCACACCGCAATCCCCGGATAGCTGTCACACAGCTGGCCTAATTCAGTTTCGGCTTCGGCCGTAATCACCGCGTTACCGCCCACGGCCAGAATGTTGGTCAGCTTGGACGGCAGCACCGCGTCCGCCGCGCCGCGCTTTTGCACCACCAGATGGCAGTCGCCCATCTTCAGCAGCGCAGGCAATGCCTCGTAAGACTGAAGCGGGAAGAATTTCACGTTGGTCAGGCCGCGAACGCTTACCATTTTTTCCAGCCGCGCTTTTCCACCGCCCTGCCCGACAATCACAAACATCCATGGATGTTCGTTCAGCAGTTGAGCCGCCTCGATCACGCTCTCCAGCCCCTGCTTTTCGCCGATATTGCCTGAGTAAAGAATGATTTTTTGATCTTCAGGCAAACCGAGCTGCGCGCGCAGCGCCTGAGCGTCTTGCTCAGTCACGTCGCGAAAACGCGCCACTTCGGACCAGTTCGGGAAGAAGATCACCTTCTCCGCCGGGACACCTTTCTCCTGCGCTTTGTTCATCATGGAGCGCGAGATCGTTGAGACGTAGTCCACGTTGTGTAAGCCACTGCGCTCAAACGCGCTGGCGAGCTTCGCCACCTTGCCGCCTTTGCTTTTGCCTGCCATCCCCAGGCCCAGCATGGCGTCCACTTCATAATCCTGAATGTGCAGCAGGGTGCGCGCGCCGGAGAGTTTGCCCAGCAGGCGCATGCCCGGCGTGCAAAACAGCGTCGGCACCACGCCGATAATGCGATCCGGCTTCCAGCGGCGCTGCGCCATCAGCGGGAAGAAGCTGCTCAGGGCAAAGCTGCCGAGATGAATCAAGCGCTTCAGCGTCGAGGGCTGCTTAGGCACATACAGCGGGCAGCGCCAGACGGTCGCTGCACCCTCTTCGCGACGGTAGCGCCAGCTGGAGTAGCGCTCCCCTACTTTCCACTCCGGGTAGTACGGCGGCGCGGTAATGACCCGCACGTCATGTCCCTGGCTCGCCATCCACTCGACCATCTCGCCGGTGTATTTCCCGATACCGGTTAATTCCGGCGAGTAGTTGATTCCGTATACGAGGATCTTCATAAGCCCGGCACCCCGGACTGACGTTCAGCGAGGAAATAGGCACGGCTGTTGTCATGCACATTGTCGCTCGCCAGCAGCGCCTCTAGCGTCTGCCAGCGGTAGTCGTCATGCTGAGAATCAGGCAGACGCAGGTCTGCCTCACTCACCTTCAGGCGGAACCCCAGCACGATGTAGTGCGTGGAGAACCCGGTGCCCGAAAAGTTATCGTCATAGAAGTGCTGCCAGACCCCGTAAAACCGGCCCGCTGCCATCGGCAACTGCAGGCCCAGTTCCGCCAGAGTGAGACGCTCAAACGCATCGGTCAGCGTCTCATCCTTTTGCACGCGCCCGCCGGGCACGAACCAGAAGCCCTGTGCAGGACGGTTGGTTCGTTTCCCCAGCAAGAACTCGCCGCGTTCGTTCTCCACGATCAAATCAATTGAGATGAGCGGAGTGGAACGCACTACCGTGGCAAAATCTTCCTGACTTAAAAACATCGTTACCCCCGGAAGCGGTGCTGGTTTTCCAGGAACCACTGATAGGTGCTGGCCAGCCCCTGCTCCAGTGACACCTCGTGATACCAGCCCAGCTGATGCAGACGGGTCACGTCCAGCAGTTTGCGCGGCGTGCCGTCCGGTTTCGTGGCGTCAAACACCACGCGGCCTTTGTAGCCCACCACCTGCGCGATGGTCTGCGCCAGCTCGCGAATGGTGCAGTCCACGCCGGTGCCCACGTTGATGTGCGACAGCATCGGCTCGGTGTTCTCCTGCCACACCTCGCGATCCAGCTCCATCACGTGAATGCTGGCCGCAGCCATGTCGTCCACGTGCAGGAATTCGCGCATCGGCGTACCGCTGCCCCACACCACCACATCCGGCGCGTTCTCCGCGGTCGCCTCGTGGAAGCGGCGCAGCAGCGCCGGGATCACGTGCGAATTGCTCGGGTGGAAGTTGTCGTGCGGTCCGTACAGGTTGGTCGGCATTACCGAGCGATAGTCGCGGTTGTACTGACGGTTGTAGGACTCGCACAGCTTGATCCCGGCAATTTTGGCAATCGCGTACGGCTCGTTGGTGGCTTCAAGCGTGCCCTGCAGCAGCTCGCTTTCAGCGATCGGCTGTTTTGCCATTTTCGGGTAAATACAGGATGAGCCGAGGAACAGCAGCTTGTTCACGTTGTGCAGATGCGCCGCGTGAATGATGTTGCTCTCGATCATCATGTTCTCGTAGATGAAATCCGCCGGGTAGGTGTTGTTGGCAACAATGCCGCCCACCTTCGCCGCCGCCAGATACACCTGGTCAATACGTTCGTTCGCAAAGAAGTCCTGTACCGCACGGCTGTCGAGCAGGTTCAGCTCGTCGCGCGTGCGGACAACCACTTCGACGTCACCGCGCTGTTCGAGCTGGCGAACAATCGCGGAACCCACCATTCCGCGATGACCGGCGACAAAAATACGTTGTTTTGTCATTCTCAGGACTCCAGCGCGATGGCAACCTCGTAGCCATGAGATTTGAGCAGGGAGTGTTTTTTCGCTGCTTCAAGATCTTTGGCTACCATCTCGGAAACCATCTCCTGCAGAGTGGTTTCTGGTTTCCAGCCCAGCTTCTCGTGCGCTTTGGTTGGGTCGCCCAGCAGGGTTTCAACTTCAGCAGGACGGAAGTAGCGTGGGTCAACCTGCACAATCACGTCGCCTGGCTTCACGCCCGGTGCGTCGTGGCCGGTCACGGAAACCACGATGCCCTTCTCTTCTGCGCCGGTGCCTTCGAAGCGCAGCTTGATGCCCAATTGAGCGGCAGCCATTTCGACGAACTGACGAACGGAGTACTGCACGCCGGTGGCGATCACGAAGTCTTCTGGCTGTTCCTGCTGCAGCATCATCCACTGCATTTTCACGTAGTCTTTGGCATGGCCCCAGTCACGCAGGGAGTCCATGTTGCCGAGGTGCAGGCACGATTCCAGACCCTGCGCAATGTTGGCAATAGCGCGGGTGATTTTGCGGGTTACGAAGGTTTCGCCGCGACGTGGAGATTCGTGGTTGAACAGAATGCCGTTACAGGCGTACATGCCGTAGGATTCACGGTAGTTCACGGTGATCCAGTAGGCGTACAGTTTCGCTACCGCGTACGGAGAACGTGGGTAGAACGGCGTGGTCTCTTTCTGTGGGATTTCCTGCACCAGGCCGTACAGCTCAGAGGTGGATGCCTGGTAGAAACGGGTTTTCTTCTCAAGACCCAGGAAGCGGATCGCTTCCAGCAGACGCAGGGTACCCATGGCGTCCACGTCAGCGGTGTATTCCGGGGATTCGAAGGAGACCGCAACGTGACTCATCGCGCCCAGGTTGTACACTTCATCCGGCTGCACTTCCTGCAGGATACGGGTCAGGTTGGAGGTATCGGTCAGGTCGCCGTAGTGCAGGTGGAATTTCGGGTTCGCCGCGTGAGGATCCTGATAAATATGATCGACACGTTCGGTGTTAAATGAAGACGCACGACGTTTAATACCGTGTACTTCATAACCTTTTTCCAGCAGTAACTCTGCCAGGTAAGAACCATCCTGCCCGGTAACGCCGGTGATGAGAGCGACTTTAGACATGTTTATATTCCTCTACTTATGAATTTAATCAGTTTCAACGCGTTCGCGTATCACCACTGCGGGGTTGCCACGACAAATTTTATTTGCCGGTAGCGATTTAAAAACGCTGCTGCGGGCACCGACTACCGTGCCATCGCCAACAGAAACACCCGGTGCAACAAAAACATCCGTTGCCAGCCAGCATTTTTCACCGATCACAATAGGCGAAGCGGTAATATCAAAATGCTGACTCATAAAGTCGTGGCTGCCGGTGCACAAATAACATTTCTGTGAAACCACCGAATTCGCGCCAATCGTAATCTCGCCCAGGGTATATAACACCGCCTCATCCCCTACCCAGGCGTAATCCCCAAGCGTTAATTTCCAGGGATAGGTAATTTTCACCGAAGGACGAATGACTACGTTTTTTCCTATTTTTGCGCCAAACAGACGCAATAAAAATGCTCGCCAGCGGTACAGTATTTGCGGTGACCAGGCAAATAGGGTGGACTGAACCGCCCACCATAGCTGCACTTTAATACCGCCCGCCCCCCGAAAACCTTTCGGTACGGAGAAACCGTTCAGATCCTGCATTACGTTTCCTTATATTCAGGCTTTGTTATATAAGGCTTTCGTTTTACTCGTGGTACGCACGCGTAAAAAATAAGATAATTCCGCCCAGAATCCCGGCACGCGTAATATTTTACGCTGTACGTTTTTGGCATCCTGGCACAATTCCAGATTATTCGAGGTTGACACACCACCCATTGAAAACTCAGATACCAGCCCTTTAATTCGGCGGAACGGGTAACCTGACTTATACAGACTGGCGGCCAGTGCATAATCGGATGACACTTTATACTGCAAATCGTAAGGCTGTTTTTTCAGACCTTTTACCGGGAAGAAAATGGCCTGATGGCTGGCCGGTAAGCTGTGATAGATATACCAGCCCGGCTTCGCGCTGCGGCACACTTTATGTCCGTCGCCAAAATCAAGCAGCGCATCGCCAATATACATGGCGTCCTCTTTCTGGCGCGCCAGCTGGCGGGCAAACAGCGCCACGTCGTCATGGAAGATATCACCCGAATTCAGGAAGATGGCATAACGGCCTTGCGCCATGTTAATGCCTTTGTTCATTGCATCGTAGATGCCTTTATCTTTCTCGCTGATGTAGCGTAAGTTGAACTCACCGTTGAGTTTTTCCAGAAACTCTGCCGTGCCATCGTTCGAGCCGCCGTCGACCACAATCCACTCAAAGGTGAGGCTTGGATCGCGCGCCAGGTTGCGCAGCGAGCGCCAGGTTTTTACCACCCCTTCGTAATTACGAAAAGCGACAGTAATGACGCTAAGAAACATAAATCACCTCATTTCGTCATACGTGCGTAATATTAAGCGCCTTGCGCAGAATAAACGGACAGACAATCAAGAAAGCATATTCCGGGCTAAATATTGACCCGGTAAAAAACAGCGACACGGGCGTAAACAGATAAAGTTGCACGCGAAAGTTCTGGTTATCACCAAACGCGTTAATCATCATTTTGAAAACTTTAAACAGATACCACAGCGTCAACAGTACGGCGAACCACGAAAAATAAATAATTAACAGATACAGACCATTGTCTATGGTTTTACCGACATCCGCACCGTTAAAGATTCCGAATGATGCAACATATTCGTAAAGTGAGCCGAATCTTACTACACCATCAATATGGGTTAAGGAATAACCCACCATCACCAGCGGTCCAATGATGCGATAATAGGATGAGGATCCTTCCGTTCCCAAATCACCCAGACGTTCTGAGATGTAGGGGAAGGCAAATATCACGCCCACCATAAATACCGTCAGGGAGATAATCGCCAGCGGCATTTTTTTCTTAATCGCATCTTTGTTCAGGTACTGAAACGCCCATTCCAGCAGGTAAAACAGGATAAATGTCATTACCCCTGAGAACGATCCAGACAGAACGATTCCTGCAAGAATCATAGCATCGGTCTTAGGCGTTTTGATACCAAACTGTTTGATGCTGAGCCAAATTGAGATTAACGCCAAAGCGAAAAACGCCGGTTCAAAATAGAGGGCCGTGGTACGCTTCCCGCCGAACTTGATGAAGTTCAATACATAGCTGTTGCTGTAAATGAGATATTTCGAAATTATCTCCATCAGGCTGCTGCCGCCGGTAAGAATAATTTGCGCCATCTCCATAGCAGCAAGCATAACAATTAACGCAACGGCAATATAAAAGAACCTGAGGATTTTCCGATAATTGTGCGGAGAAATCGTTTTAAAGCGAATACTCCAGACCATGCCGATAATAATGACAATATAAACAAACAGCATGGTCGAGGTGACGTATTTACTGGCATCCAGCGACTGGCCGAAGATATAGTTAAACAGCGTCAGGCCCGTACCCAACCCTAAGGCAATCATCAGCTTCTTCAGGTTGATTTTATCGACATACAGCAGAAGCAGAACGGGCAAGAAGGTGACGATGGTTATCGGGAAGCTTTCGCCGAGCTGGGCAATCTTAACGTTGACCAGCAGGTAAATCAGCGGCAGCAGCAGATAACTACAGATTCTGATAGAACGAGACATACTCCTCCAGCATCTGTTGTCCACTGTAGGCCTTGCGGCTGCGGTTGCGGAACGATTCCAGGTCGGTGCCAAAAACGGCCTGAGCGATCTGCGCCTTCGGCAATTGCACCAGCGGCAGAACCTCCTGCTCCGCAAAAGTTTTCCCGCCGGATTTTTCCAGCACCTCACGTGCCGCATCGCTGTGGGTGGCAATCACCGGCACGCCGATGGAGAGCGCTTCACAGAGGATCAGCGGGTAGTTATCCACGCGGGAGCTGAACACCAGCGCATCCATTTCATTCAGCGCGCTCATCAGCTTGCGCTTATCGGTTTCAAACCCGTGGTTGACCACGTTAGCCCCTTCGAACGGTGAAAATTTGCCGAAGGTGTGAAGCTCAATTTTGTCACCCAGCGCCATCATGTCGCGCACCAGCTGCTGGTTGGTTTTCCCGTCGTAACGCAGGTCATGCGCAACGATAGCGATTTTCGGTTTGCCCGTGGTTTGCGCCACCGGCGTCAGGTCGGCGAGAATGGCTTCCGTCGCCACGTCGATGCCGTTGTTAATAATCTGGCAGCGCCCTGCCCCGTACAGACTGTTGAAGGCATCGGCCACGTGCTGGCTCGGGGAGATAAACGTACACCCGAGCGAGAGCATGTCGCGGAAAAGCTGACGCTTTCCGGCCACCAGCTTGTGCGCGCGATCCACCTTCACCGGCGGATAGTTGCTCAGCGTCGGGCATTTCTGGCAGTTGTTTTTCCAGCCTTCGCAGCCGTCGGTAAACGCGCAACGGCCGGTTACGCTCCAGTGATCGTGCAGCGTCCAGACGAAGCGGGTGTCGGGCTTGTGGGCCTGCACCTTCTGACAAAACGCCACCACCTCTTCCAGATTGAGCCAGTAGCTGTGCAGCACGTGAAAATGCAGCACAACCGGGCCGGTAGTGCGGGTCACCGTGCGATAAAGCGTATTCAGGTTGCCAAACAGATCGCGGTTAAACAGACGGAACAGCGCGATATTGGCAATCGAGGTCAGGCGCGGCGTGTGCTTGTGCACCTGCGGGAAGTTATCGTGACTGACGCTTTTCTTGCCGCCCTTGCCATAGCCATAAATAAAACGAGACTGAAGTCCTTTTTGCAGCGCGCGCTGGTGCAGATCCAGCGCCACCCCTGCTGCTCCGCCTTCTGCGAGGCGTACGTTAAATTGCAGAATATTCATTTAATCACCTTCACGCGGGCTTTTTCTCCCACCACCAGCGCGTTATCCGGAATGGTGTCCAGCACCACGCTGCCCGCACCAATCGTGACGTTGTTACCAATCGTAATGTCGCCAATGATCACCACGTTCGCGCCCAGCTCGACGTTGTTGCCAATGACCGGGCAGGCCAGGCTGTCTGGCCCACGGTTGCCAATGGTCACCCCATGGCGGATGGTGAAATCATCCCCGGCGACCACGAACTTGTTGATCACCACCGCATAGCCGTGATGGATGGTAAAGCGACGGCCAATGGTGGCAGCAGCCTGAATTTCATAGCCAAAAAAGCATTCGGTAATGATGCGGTACAGCACCAGCACGGGGGCCGCCCAGATGTTGTTCAGGATATTTTTCTTACGCCACACCGAGCAAAAATGCGCGATGCGGTACGCCAGAACCATGCAGCAAGGGCGCAGGCTCCAGCTGTTAGCGCGGCAATCTTCCAGAAACATTATTTCCCCCGAAGTCCATCAGCCAGGCGCTTGCCGTTACGTATGGACAACAGCGTCAGCAGCGTGCGCCAGTTCATGCGCTTATTGCGGATCTGATAGAGGGTAAAGAGCTGATATTTACGGCTGGCACGGTCAAACTTGTCCTTGTGCTTGCGGTAAAAATGGAAGTAGCCCGAGAACTTCTTCGGCGACGAGGTGATCTGCATCTCCCCGTGGTTGATGTGCAGGATCTGCGTGGCCTCTTCCACTTTCCACGGCTCGCCATACTCCACCACCATCCGCAGGAAGATGTCGTAATCCTGCGCGGCCTTCAGTTCGGTATCGAACAGGCACTCCTTGAAGCGCCACGCCCAGGTGAAGACCTGGTTACCAATGATGTTGCGCTTGTAGAACAGGCGTCGAGAGTACGGTGATTTCGGATAGAGCGGCAGGCTGGCAGGCTGCGAGTACACCTCGCCCTGACAGACATAGTCGTTGGCATACAGGAACGCGTGCGTGACCAGCTGCTCTTTATGCGACAGGAAAATAGACAGGCGGTTCGGCGTCCATTCGTCATCGTCGTCGATGCCGGTCAGATACTGACCTTTGGCCTGCATAATCGCCTGATTTCGTACAGCGCAGGCGCCGGAGTTAATCTCGTTGTGGGTATAGACCACCCGCGGGTCGTTGAGGTCAGTCACGAATTTTTGCAGCTGTTCATACGAGGAAGAGCAGTCATCAACGATGATCAGCTCCCAGTTATCGTAATCCTGACGTAACACCGACTTGATTGCGCGGATCGCCAGCTGCTGACGATTCCATGTCGGCATATAGATTGAAACTAAAGGGCGTTGTGTGGTCATGATCTTCCCCTGATCCCTCACCCCGCCCCTCGGGAGAGGGTTAGGGTGAGGGGGATTGTTATTTGCTGTCAGACTTATATTCGTACTCGTAATACCCGTAATCCTGGTACCCGGTCGCACGGCGGAAGATGGAGTTCAGGATCACCCCTTTCACCTCAATCCCGTTCTGCTCGAAGCGGCTCAGGCTGGTTTCCACCTCTTTCAGCGTATTCACCGCGTAACGCGCCACCATCAGCGTCGTACCCGCATGGCGCCCCACAACGGCAGCGTCGGTCACGGCCAGAATCGGCGGCGTATCGATCAGCACCAGGTCGTAGTTTTTGCTCGCCCACTCCACCAGCTCGGTAAAGCGTTCGCTCATCAGCAGCTCGGACGGGTTAGGCGGTACCTGACCACGTGGGATCAGGTCAAATTTCGGCACGGTAGTCGGTTTTGCGCTCTGGCTGATGTCACCTTTGCCAAGCAGGATCTCCGACAGACCGTTGACGTTATTGGTGCCCAGCAGCTCGTGGGTGTAGCCCTTGCGCATATCGCAGTCGATCAGCAGCACGCGCTTGTTGGTCTGGCTAACGACCGCCGCCAGGTTGGCGCAGACGAAGGTTTTACCGATTGACGGGCTGACGCCGGTTAACATCAGGACGTTGTTTTTAGCCTGCATCATGGCGAAGTGCAGACTGGTGCGCAGGCTGCGTATCGCTTCAATCGCCAGGTCGGTTGGGTTACCCACCGCCAGCAGCTGGCTCTGTTTGTAACGCTTAACGCCTTTGATGGTTTTGACGCTGTCACGGGATTTTTGCCACTCAGACAGCGGAATGCTGGCATAGACGTTGATACCGTTCTCTTCCAGCACCTGCGGGCTTTCGATACCGCGGTTGAACAGCGAACGCAGCAGCACGCCAACGATGGAGAGCATCAGGCCGAGAATAATGCTGCCGAGAATGATCAGCGCTTTCTTCGGCTTCAGCACGCCAGGCTGGGTAATCGCCGGGTCGACGATGCGCACGTCACCCACGGTGCTTGCCTCGGTGATTTTCAGCTCCTGCTGCTTGTTCAGCAGCTGCATGTAAACCTGCTGTCCTGACTCCACGTCGCGGGTCAGACGCACGATCTCCTGCTGCGTTTTCGGCATCACGGTCACACGGTCATTAAGCTTCGCCTTCTCCTCTTCCAGCGTGCGGCGTTTCTCCAGCAGCGTGCGGTAAGCCGGGTGACGTTTGGTGTAAAGCTTGGAGATCTCCGCCTCTTTGAAGGTCAGTTCGTTGAGCTGAGCGTCAATGTTGACCATCGAATCGAGGACCGATTTCGCCTCCAGCGGCAGGTCGACAGAGTCTTTATCCTGGCGGTAGGCGTTCAGCTTGTTCTCGGCATCATCCAGGCGGGCGCGCACTTCCGGGAGCTGTTTCGACAGGAACGCCAGGCTTTTCGCCGCTTCAGCCGACTTACGCTCAACGTTCTGCTCAAGGTAATTGCGGGTAATGCTGTTCAGGATGTCGCGGATCTGATCCTTATCTTCCCCGGTAAAGGTCATGCTCAGCACGCCGGTGTCCTTACCGTTTTCGGTGACGGTCAGGTTGTTTTGCAGGTTGTTGATCATCCCCAGCGTGGAGAATTTGGTGACGGTAAACTCCCCGCCCTCCTGGGCGTTGATCGCACTGACCATCATGCTGACGCCGTCTTTGCTCAGCATCTGTCCGACTTCACCGCGCGCGCTAAAGCCCGCGTCGCTGGTTAACTGATACTGTTTCGGGCCAAGCACCGTCAGGGTAAAGGTCTGATCGGCTGCCCCTTTTGGCAGTACGAAGTCAGTGACCTTCACCGTGTCGTTGCTTCTGCCCATCAGCCGATCCCAGCCCGCACCAAAGATTGGGAAGGTATTTTTGGTGACGGAGATATCGAGCCCAAGGTCGTGAACCGTTTTACCCAGCACCAGACGTGACTGGATGAGCTGGATTTCAGCGTCAGAGGCCGGCGGCTTGTTCGCCAGCGCGGAGCCAATGTCCTGCACCAGCGAGTTACCGGTATTCTGCTCGATCTGCACCAGCGCATCGGCGCTGTAGATAGGGGTGGCGAACAGCGTATAGACGACGGCCGCCGCGGCAAACACGGCGGTAATGCCCAGCACCCACCACTTTGCCTCGATAACCGTGCCAACCAGGCGCCCAATATCAATTTCATCACTGCCCGAAGTCGGGGCGGCAGAAGGTTTTGTTTTTTCTGTCATTGTTATCCCTGCTGAGCTTTCAGTGCCTGCGCCCACTGTTGGGCAGACTGGTCAAGTAAGGTGTAAACCGCCTCGAAAGCCTCATGGCTTTTGCGATATGGATCGGGGATTTCACGTTCATTGTCCCAGTGTCCAAACAGCATCACCTTACCGCGCATCTCCGGAGCGATATCGCACAGCGCTTGAATATGGCGTTTTTCCATCGCCAGAATCAGGTCATACTCACGGCACATGCGGCCAGTGACCTGGCGGGCAACATGCCCGTCGAGAGAGAGGTGATGGTCCCGCGCCACGCTCATTGCGCGCTCATCGGCACCTTTACCGACCAGTGCACCCAGCCCTGCCGAATCAACGGTCAGTTCGGGCTGGTAGTGTTTCAACAACCGTTCAGCCGTAGGGGAACGGCAAATGTTCCCCACGCATACCACCAGAATTTTGTTAAACATCGCGGATTACCAGGTATGAATGTCGCGCGCCGTATCCGTCATGTAGCGAACGCCACTGATGGTTGGCAGCAACTGGTTGATCAGACGGTTCCAGCGGGCAACCGGTGCGGTAGTGACATACACCACGTCGTATGGCTGGAGACGGAACTCCGTCGCCATCACCAGAGAGGTCGCATCGGACATATCCAGCTGGTAGATGTTGGCAATCTTGCCTTTCGCGCTGCCCTCACCTTTCAGCGGACGGATCACGAAGATACCGGTCGCGTTAGAGGTCGTCAGATCGATACCCTCAGCATTGCCCAGCGCTTCGGTCAGCGTCATACCGCTGAAGTCCATCTTGAGGGTGCTCTGTTTCTTCACTTCACCCATCACGAAGACTTTGAGATCGTCATTGCGTGGTACATAGAGGATGTCGCCCGGATAAAGCAGGCGGTTCTGGGTCAGATCGCCGTTTTGCATCAGCGCCTGCAGCGAAATGCGCTGCTCTTTCCCGTTGTGGGTCAGTACCACGTTGCGCCAGTCGGCGCCGTCGGTTAACCCGCCTGCGGCGTTAATGGCGTCCAGCACGGTCAGAGGAACGTTGGTGATGGCCTGCTGACCAGATTTGTTCACCTGGCCGGAGATATAGGCTTTTTGCGAGCGGAATGCGGCGATATTAACGTCCACCTGCGGATCGGCGATGTACTGCGCTAAGCGGCCGGTAATATCACTGCGGATCTCGGCAAGCGTTTTCCCTGCTACATGGACTTTACCAATGTAGGGATAGAACATGGTGCCATCTGACTGCACCCAGTTACCGGTGTCGCTTGAGCTGCGGTACTGGCCCGCTGGCGTGGTCAGTTCGGGGTGATCCCAGACGGTCACGTTAATGACGTCTCCAGGCCCTACGCGATACTGGTAGGAAGCAATTTCCTGATCCAGTGACATATTTGGCTGGGCAACGTTTGGACGTGGGCGTAATTGTTCGACCAGACGAGGCGTAAGTGGATAAACATTCACCATTTTGTCGAGATCAAAATCGGCATCCTGTTGCTTGATCACATCCTTGCCCATTGTAGACATATTGCTTCCGGGAAAGACCGTGCAACCGCTCATCAAGGTCACAGACACCAATAATGGCATCAATTTCATTTTGGAGTTCATCATTGATTATTTATCACTTTGGCAGAGTAATTATCCTGTGCAATTTAAATACGTGTGAATCTAAAATGCATTAAGAATGTAGCTAATTAAATAAAAATATAAGTGGCATCATTCCTAAAAAAAACGCTATTTGGCCAGTCACTGTTGACAACGTAATCATGGCCCACCCACACAGATTCAGGCACGCTACCGCCCTTGGCTTCCAGCTACCAATACGCTATAACACAATGAATTACAGGCAAAAAACCGCAAGAATTTTTTGCTGGTGAAATAAATGAAGCATTCAAAATACGCAGGCACTATTTCGTTAATCGCCCAAAAAAAACATCAATCCTTAACGGGAGATATCCTTTTTTAGGCTAATAATCTTGTAACAGTTAATCCCAAAACAGGCAAGAAAACGGGTTCCGAACGTCAACTTTTAAGAATTTATTTAGAAATGCACTTTATTTTTAAGAATTTCTTTATGTTGACAGCGTTATGATTGACCATCTTTTAATGCGATATTTCTTAATTTTGTTATTTCGGATAAATACAGATTTTCTGTATAAATTAAAACTATTATACCCGCCAGTTTTAATTTAATGATTATTGAGAGAAATCTCATACTGACATTGCATTTTCCCACAGCTTTATCCATGATCGAATTGTGTCATTAGTCATGTTAAAGAAGGTATTGCTACTACTATGGAATGGATTGCCGATCCCTCAATCTGGGCCGGGCTGGTTACGCTGGTTGTCATCGAGCTGGTGCTCGGGATTGATAATCTGGTTTTTATCGCCATCATCGCTGAAAAACTGCCCCCTTCCCAGCGCGATCGCGCGCGCGTAACGGGGCTGCTGCTGGCGATGGTGATGCGCTTACTGCTGCTGGCCTCTATTTCCTGGCTGGTCACGCTCACTCAGCCTCTGTTCTCCATTCACGGTCTGAGCTTTAGCGCCCGCGATCTGATCATGCTCTTCGGCGGGCTATTCCTGCTGTTCAAAGCCACCGTGGAGCTCAACGAGCGGCTGGAAGGCAAAGACAGCGAGAACCCGACCCAGCGCCGCGGAGCAAAATTCTGGCCGGTGGTCGCGCAAATCGTGGTGCTGGATGCGGTCTTCTCCCTGGACTCGGTGATCACCGCCGTCGGGATGGTGGACCACCTTGCGGTGATGATGGCCGCGGTCATTATTGCCATCACGCTGATGGTCATGGCCAGCAAGGCACTGACCCGCTTCGTGAACAGTCACCCGACCATCGTTATCCTTTGCCTGAGCTTCCTGCTGATGATTGGCTTCAGCCTGGTGGCCGACGGTTTTGGCTTCCATATTCCGAAAGGCTACCTGTATGCCGCCATCGGGTTCTCCGTCATGATTGAAGCGCTTAACCAGCTGGCGATATTCAACCGCCGTCGCTTCCTTTCCGCCAATCAGACTCTGCGTCAGCGCACAGCCGACACGGTCATGCGTCTGTTAAGCGGCAAGAAAGAGGATGCGGAGCTGGACGCCGAATCCTCCGCCATGCTGGCCGACCACAGCGACGGGCAGATCTTTGACCCGCAGGAACGACGGATGATTGAGCGAGTGCTCAATCTGAACCAGCGTACGGTCAGCAGCATTATGACGTCGCGGCATGACATTGAGCATATTGACCTGACGGCCCCGGAAGCGCACATTCGCGCCCTGCTGGATAAAAACCAGCACACCCGCGTGGTGGTGACCGGCGGGGAAGCGGAAGAGGAGCTATTGGGCGTGGTACACGTCATTGATCTGCTCCAGCAGCAGCTCCACGGTGAGCCGCTCAATCTCCGCGCCCTGGTTCGCCAGCCGCTGGTCTTCCCGGAGGGGCTGCCGTTGCTTTCCGCCCTTGAGCAATTCCGTAACGCGCGCACCCACTTTGCCTTTGTGGTGGATGAGTTTGGTTCGGTGGAAGGGCTGGTCACGCTCAGCGACGTGATGGAAACCATTGCCGGTAATCTGCCAAACGAGGTGGATGAGATTGACGCCCGCCACGACATTCAGAAAAACGCCGACGGCTCGTGGACGGCTAACGGCCATATGCCGCTGGAAGACCTGGTGCAGTATGTGCCGCTGCCGCTGGATGATAAACGGGAATACCACACCATTGCCGGTCTGCTGATGGAGTATTTGCAGCGTATCCCACAGCCGGGGGAAGAGGTTCAGGTCGGCGACTATCGGCTTAAAACGCTCCAGATTGAAAACCATCGCGTGCAGAAGGTTCAGCTGATACCGCTGCGGGAAGAGGAAGAACTGGATTTTGAGGTGTAAAAAAGCCGGGTGGCGTTTCGCTCACCCGGCCTGCGGTGTTCGGTTTTTGTAGGCCGGGTAAGGCGAAGCCCCCCCGGCGCAACAGGCATCAAAGCTTATCCAGCAGCTTCTTCACATCCTTGCCGTCCTGTGAATCTTTATTACGATCCGCCCAGCCGCTGAGTCGACGTTTCGCTTCATCCTGCAGATGCTTACGCAGGATCTGATCCACCTGCAGACTGTAATTCAGGGCCTGCCATTTGCCGTATACGCTCAATGGGACCGGCGTCTCTTTCAGGAAGTCGATGAGCTTGCTTTCCCCCTGCCAGCCGGAAAGTACCCGCACGTTAAAGCGCGTGTCCGCCGTCTCTTTGACCAGATCCAGCTTACCCTCGCCCGTTACTGATAAGAGTGAAGAGGTACCCTGCATTCCGTCGAGAGAGAGTTGTCCGTTGTTCAGCGTCAGGTCCGTGGTGAAGCTGTCGAGGCGCGTGGCACTGTCGTAGCTCTCCTGGGCTTTCACATCGCTGCTGCGCTCCACCGCCTGCTGCACCAGTTGCTGGAAGTTAAGCCCTTCCATACGGGAGTTTTTCAGATCAAGATGCGCCTGCCCTTGCCACTCGCGGCGGAAAGCATCGGCATCAATTTTCGTGCCGGAGAAATCACCCGCCAGCGTCAACTGCCCCGTCAGAGAGATCGGGTAGTTAAACGCGGTCAGGATGGTGCCTATCTCAACGTTATCGAGACGCGGCTGGAATTCGGCGCTGGCAACGTCTTTACGGACATCCAGCGTGCCGGGCAGTGAGAGGTGTCCTGCGCCCATCTTGCCGCTCAGTTCGGAGATCACCAGCAAACCGTTATGGTTAAACATCTGGCTGCTCACGTCGGTAAAGTCCATGCCGCGCCAGCGCAGGCTGGTGGCTTTCAGCAGAATATCCGCCGTGAATCCGCGCAGAGCGTTATAGTCAGGTTGATCGAGATTCGACGAAATAACCGGACGTGATACCGGTGCCTGGCTTTGCCCCGTCTGCGTCGCCTCGCTGTCCGTGGCGCTGGCTGGCAGAGGTGGCAACAGGTTTTCCAGGTTGAGCTTGTCAAATTGCAGATTCAGCACCCACTTCGGCTTCTCTTCAAAGGTGACGCTCGCCTGCCCCTTCAGGCTACTGTCGTTTGCCTGCAGGTTGAGATTATCCAGCTCCAGCTGTTTTTGTTCCTCACGCCACACGGCCTGCAGCGTTCCCTGACCGGCGATCCCCTGGGTGGGCAGATTGGCCCCCGTCAGCTGCCAGTTGAGCTGCTGGATGTTCGCCGTGAGCTGATGCGGATAGTCTGACGCATTCACTTTAGCATTCAACGACAGCGTCAAATCCCGCTGATCGCGGTTCACGCGCCCGCTGAATTCCACCGATGCAAGATGGTGCTCATCCTGTTCCATCTGCAGATTAATGTTGCGAACGGTGACCAGCTCTTCGTGCTCATGCTGGAAAACCAGCACGCTATCGGCCACTTTCAGTTTGCCAATATCAAAGGACCAGCCAGTATCAGACGGTTCATCAGGCAGGGTATTTTCACGCGGTGCCACCGGCGCGTTGGCATCACGCACAGCTTCAGTTTGCGGGGTGAGCTGAATCACCGCGCCTTTCAGCATCACCTGATTCACCTGCAGCTGATGGGAAATGAGCGGGATCAGCGCCACATCAAGGCGCATGTTGTCTGCGGACACCAGCGGCTGGGACGCCCCCGGCGCCGTGAGCGACATGCGGCCAGAGAGAATGCTGAGCTGCGGCCAGACGTGCCAGCGCAGCGGCCCGTCCAGCTTCAGTTGATAACCACTGCGTGCTTCAACCTGCCGCACCATATACGCGCGGAAGTCGTTAGGGTTAACCAGCAGAACCAACGCCGAAAGGCCAGCCACCAGCACCACCAGCAAAATCATCAGCGTTGTCAGAACTCTTCTCATGGCATCCTCAATGGACTAACGATCAGTCTTTATCAATACGGCTGGCAACCGCACCCTGCTGGTCGCGATATTTTGCGTCCTGACGGCGGTTATACGGCCTGTCTGCCGGGCCTGACAGCGGTTCAAAACTTAACGCGCCGATCATCATCCCCGGACGAAGCGCCAGCGGCAATTTACCGGCATTGAAGAATTCCAGCACAATACGGCCCGACCAGCCTGGATCGATACGGTGCGCGGTCACGTGTACCATCAGTCCCAGTCGGGCCAGCGAAGAACGGCCGTCAAGCCAGCCGACGAGGTCCGCAGGCAGGGTGACAGATTCAAACGTTACCGCCAGCGCCAGTTCACCCGGATGCAGATAAAAGGCTTCGCCATCTTCGATTACGATTTCGTCACTCATCACGCGATCGAGCGCGGCGCTGACTTCGTCCTTCGGTCCGCTGAGGTCAATGAACGGTGCGGTATGGCCGCTAAAGGTGCGGAATTTATTCCCCAACCGGACATCGACGGTCACCCCATTGATACGCTCAACAGGTGGACGTGGGGTAATAGACAAACGGCCTTCATCCAGCCAGGCTTCAATATCGCGATCACAAAGACGCATGCCTTTTTCTCCTTTCATGCATCGTACCCTGAGCCGGTAAGCGCTCAGGGTAAAACCAGGTTATCTCTGAACGGTACACAATTCACGCGGCTTATTCAAAAAACTGGCTGATTTTCGCTTTTAAGATATCGATCGCGATGCGGTTTTTACCCCCGCGCGGCACGATGATATCGGCGTATTGTTTGGAGGGCTCAATAAACTGCAGGAACATCGGGCGGACCGTTTTCTGGTATTGCGCCATCACGGAGTCCATTGAGCGGCCGCGTTCATTAACGTCACGCTTGATGCGGCGCATCAGGCAAATATCCAGCGGGGTATCGACGAAAATCGAGAAGTTCATGGATTCACGCAGGCGGGCGTCGGTCAGCAGCAGGATGCCTTCAAGGATAATGACCTTTTTCGGCTCGATGCGGATCGTTTCCTGGGTGCGGGTATGTTCTACGTAACTGTAAACGGGCAATTCGATCGCCTGGCCGCTCTTAAGCGCTTCTAAATGCTGGAACAGCAGGCTGTGATCCATCGCATTTGGGTGGTCATAGTTCGTTTTAACGCGCTCTTCCATCGACAGATGGGATTGATCTTTGTAATAGCTGTCTTCGGGAATGACGCCGATATGCTCATCACCTACTTGTTCACGCAGTTCGCGATAAAGCGTACTGGCAATTAGACTTTTACCTGAAGCCGATGCGCCGGCGATGCCTATAATGACGCACTGATGAGACTTATCAGTCATAAATTTAGCGACCTGATTAACCTGGATGTAAAGGAAGGACGACGCCGGAGCGTCAAACGCGGCAATTATAGGGATTTCGCGGGCGTGATACCAGTCGAATACTCAGGTTCTGCGAGACTGACCGAAAAGTGACGAGTTATTCCCTGAATGAAATTTAAATGCGCATTTTTTCGCCGCTCACCCGTTTTTTTTCACGGAGTAAGTATTTAATAAGTCTGTGTTGTCAAATTCTGAGCGGTCACCATATGAATTGTAAATTGTTTGTACTAGCATAAACCAAATTATCAAATTCACGCGTTCGGACATCTTCTTCCCTGACGGCATGGCGTCTCTGGATAAAGCGGTAATGAATAAACAATACCAGCGGGTTTTGGTGACCACCCCACATCCTTTATTACGACTTGTCTGTCTGGGCCTGGTCACCTTTATCTTTACCTTATTTTCGCTGGAGCTCACCCGCTTCGGCACCCTGCTGGCCCCGCTCTGGTTTCCCACCGCCATTATGATGGTGGCGTTTTACCGCCATGCCGGAAAAATGTGGCCGGGCATTGCCCTGGCCTGTTCGTTCGGCAATATTCTGGCCTCATGGATGCTGTTCTCCTGGGGGTCGGTCAGCCTCATCTACCCTGCGGTCAACGTCATTGAGGCCGTTATCGGCGCGCTGTTCCTGCGTAAATGGCTCCCGTGGTACAACCCGCTGCAGAATCTGAACGACTGGATCCGCGTGGCCATCGGCAGCGCGCTGGTGCCGCCACTGATGGGCGGCATTCTGGTGTCTCTGCTGGCACCCGGCTCTGAGCCCCTGCGTAATTTCTTCGTCTGGGTGTTGTCAGAAGCCATTGGCGCACTGGCACTGGTGCCACTGGGGCTGTTATTTAAGCCGCATTATCTGCTGCGCCACCGTGACCCGCGATTGCTGCTGGAAACGCTGACCACGCTGGCCGTGACGTTAGCCCTCAGTTGGGCAGCCATCACCTGGCTGCCGTGGCCCTTCACCTGCGTGATCGTTCTGCTGATGTGGAGCGCCGTGCGCCTGCCGCGGATGGAAGCGTTCATGGTGTTTCTGGTCACCGTGATGGTGGTGTCGCTGATGATTGCCCGCAATCCTCTGGCGCTGACCACCCAGCACGCCGGGCCGATGCTGAACGCCCCCTGGCTGCCGTTCCTGATGCTGCTCCTGCCCGCTAACGTGATGACCATGGTGATGTACGCCTTCCGCGCCGAACGCAAACACATCACCGAAAGCGAAGAGCGCTTTCGTAACGCGATGGAATATTCCGCCATCGGAATGGCGCTGGTCAGCATTGAAGGCAAATGGCTTCAGGCTAACAAGGCGCTGTGCAATTTCCTCGGCTACAGCCAGACGGAGCTTCAGTCGCTGACCTTCCAGCAGCTCACCTGGCCAGAAGATCTGAATACCGACCTCGAGCAGCTCGAACAGCTGGTCAACGGCGAGATCAATACCTACTCCCTCGAAAAGCGCTATTACACCCGCGACGGGGAAGTGGTCTGGGCGCTGCTTGCCGTCTCCGTGGTGCGCCATGCCGACGGCTCCCCGCTCTATTTTATTGCCCAGATTGAAGACATTAACGATCTGAAGCAGACCGAGTGGGTCAATAAGCGCCTGATGGAGCGCATTACGCTGGCTAACGAAGCCGGGGGCATCGGCATCTGGGAATGGGATCTGGAACCCGACATTATCAGTTGGGATAAGCGGATGTTTGAGCTCTATGAAATACCGCCGCACATCAAGCCCACCTGGCAGCTCTGGCACGACACGATGCTGCCGGAGGATCGCGTCCACGCTGAGCAGGTGCTGCGGGACTCCCTGATTTCCCGTCTGCCGTTTAAGCTGGAATTCCGCATCCGCGTGAAGGAAGGCGTGCGTCATATTCGCTCCCTGGCGAACCGGGTGCTCAATAAGCAGGGGGAAGTTGAACGGCTGCTCGGCATCAACATGGACATGACCGAGGTTAAGCAGCTTAACGAGGCCCTCTTCCAGGAAAAAGAGCGTCTGCACATTACCCTCGACTCCATCGGTGAAGCGGTGCTGTGCACCGATATCAACATGAACGTCACCTTTATGAACCCGGTCGCGGAGAAAATGAGCGGCTGGCTGCAGACCGAGGCTATCGGCCAGCCGATCCTGAAGGTGTTACACATTACCTTCGGTGAAAAAGGGCCGCTGATGGAGAATATTCACAGCGGCGATATGTCCCGTTCCGATATCGATCAGGATGTGGTGCTGAACTGCCGTACTGGCGGCAATTATGATATCCACTACAGCATTACGCCGCTCAGCACGCTGGATGGACAGAATATTGGCTCGGTGATCGTCATTCAGGACGTCACCGAGTCGCGCAAAATGCTGCGCCAGCTAAGCTACAGCGCCTCCCACGATGCCCTGACCCATCTGGCAAACCGGGTCAGCTTCGAAAACCATCTCAAACGGCTCTTGCAGACCGTTCGCGAAACGCGCCAGCGCCATGCCCTGGTGTTTATCGACCTCGATCGCTTCAAAGCCGTCAACGACACGGCTGGCCACGCCGCGGGTGATGCCCTGCTGCGGGAACTGGCTTCCCTGATGTTGACCATGCTCCGCTCCAGCGACGTGCTGGCGCGTCTGGGCGGGGACGAGTTCGGGTTACTGTTACCGGACTGCAACCTGGAAAGCGCGCGCTATATCGCCGGTCGCCTGATTCATGCCATCAACGACTATCACTTTATGTGGGAAGGCCGCCTGCATCGGATCGGCGCCAGCGCCGGCATCACGCTGATTGATGAAAATAACCATCAGGCATCGGAGATCATGTCGCAGGCGGACATTGCCTGTTACGCCTCAAAAAACAGCGGGCGCGGCATGGTGACGGTGTATGAACCCCAGCAGGAGCGGGATCACCACACGCGCAGCATGATGTCGCTTGATGAACAGTGGCACATGATTAAAGACAATCATCTGATGATGATTGCCCGCAGCGTCGCCTCCCCGCGCATCCCGGAGAGCAGTAATTTCTGGCTGCTGTCGTTACGCCTGTGGACCAGCCAGGGCGAAGTTCAGGAAGAGCATGCCTTCCGCTCGGGTCTGGCGGAGCCTGAGCTTCTGCACGCCCTCGACAGACGGATCTTTAGCGAATTTTTCCGCACCTATGCCACCCAGATCGCCAGTAAAGGCATGGGCGTGGCGCTGCCGCTCTCGGAGGCCGGTTTAGCCAGCGTGACGCTGGTCGATGAACTGCTCGACCTGCTGGATAAAAGCCCGATGCCGGGCCGTCTGCTGCATCTGGTTATCTCTGCCGATGTGGTGTGCAACCCGGATAAAAACCTGCACAGGGGTCTGCAAAAGCTTCGCCAGGCGGGCTGCCGCGTGATCTTCAGCCAGGTGGGACGCGACATGAACGTCTTTACCCACCTGACCGCGAATATGGCCGACTATCTGATGCTGGATGCAGAGGTGGTAACCAACGTGTATGGCAATCTGATGGATGAGATGATGGTGACCATTGTTCAGGGCCACGCCCAGCGTGTGGGAATGAAAACTATCGCGGGCCCCTGTAACCAGCCCATCATGATGGATACGCTCTCCGGCATCGGCATCGATTTTATCTTTGGTGACACTATCGCCGAGCCGCAGCCATTAGATCTTCTACTCAACACCAGCTATTTCGCCATCAACTGACGGTGCCCAGCCGTCGGTATACCAGATGTGCAGCAGCGCGTAGGAGCGCCACGGCTTCCAGCGTTCGGCATAACGACGAATTTGCGCGGGCGTCATTCCGGCGAAGCGCTGTTTAATCAGGTAATCATCCGGCAGAAACACATCTTTCGCCTGCCAGCCGCGCAGGGCCAGATAATTTGCCGTCCAGCGCCCTATCCCCGGCCGCTGCTGTAACGCCTTCATCCCCTCTTCTGTATTCGCGGGCGGGGAAAGCGGAAACGTTCCGTCGATAACCGACTGCGCCAGATGAATCAGCGACTCCGCGCGCTTTAGCGGCATACCCAACGCCTTCAGCGCCAGCGGGTCCGCTGCCGCCAGCGCCTGGGGCGTGGGGAAGCAGAGATAGCCCGGACAATCCGCCACCGGTTCGCCACAGAGCGCCACCACGCGTGACGCCAGCTTCGCCGCCATCGCCACGCTCACCAGCTGCCCGAGGATCGCCCGGACGCCCTGCTCGTACGCATCCATCGCCCCCGGTAAACGCAAGCCTGGCCTTGCAGCACCGAGTTCACCCAGCGTTTCTGCTATTTGCTGCGGGTTACAGCGGAGATCGAACAGGCGTTCGATGCGTTCAAGACACGCCTGCGCAACCGGAATTAACCCCGGGCTGAGCGTCACGCTCAGCGTATGGCTGGCAATATCCGGCGTCACGCGGAAAATCCCCTGATGCCCCTCGCAGGCAAAACTGCGCTCATAGTAATCGTTGGTGACGGTTTCAATGCCCGTTACCGCGCGCGCGCCAAGAAAACCAAACATCCACTGCCAGTCATAAGGGGGAAGCCAGGTGAGGGTATACATCGTTGCTCCTTTTTTAGTGTTATCAGCATAAACGTAAAGACCCTGTTTTGCCTTGCTTTCATATTCCTGTTGTCGCCATGCAGACATTTCGTTAAAGTCTCGCCCCTTCTCACCGGCATGGGGATTCATCGTGTTTATTGGATTTGACTACGGTACGGCAAACTGCTCGGTTGCGATTATGCAAGACGGGCAGCCACGGCTCCTGAAAATGGAAAAAGAGAGCACGCTGCTGCCGTCTATGCTCTGCGCACCGACGCGTGAAGCGGTGAGCGAGTGGCTGTTTCGCCACCATCAGGTTCCGGCCACGGCAGCGGAGACCCAGGCGCTGCTGCGCCGGGCGGTCAGCTTTAACCGCGAGGAAGATATCGACGTTACGCCCTCCAGCGTGCAGTTCGGCCTCTCCTCGCTCGGGCACTACATTGAAGACCCCGAAGAGGTCTATTTCGTTAAGTCGCCAAAATCCTTCCTCGGCGCCAGCGGCCTGAAGCCGCAGCAGGTCGCGCTGTTCGAAGACCTGGTGTGCGCGATGATGCTGCATATTCGCCAGCAGGCGCAGACGCAGGTCTCCGATACGATTACCCAGGCGGTGATTGGCCGCCCGATCAACTTCCAGGGGCTGGGCGGCGACGAGGCCAACCAGCAGGCGCAGGGGATCCTGGAGCGCGCGGCGCACCGCGCCGGCTTCCGCGACGTGGTATTCCAGTATGAGCCGGTTGCCGCAGGGCTGGACTTCGAAGCCACGCTGACGGAAGAGAAGCGCGTACTGGTCGTGGATATCGGCGGGGGCACGACGGACTGCTCGCTGCTGCTGATGGGGCCGCAGTGGCATCGCCGTCGCGATCGTGAAAACAGCCTGCTCGGGCACAGCGGCTGCCGCGTGGGCGGTAACGATCTGGATATCGCCCTGGCCTTCAAGAGCCTGATGCCGCTGCTCGGCATGGGGGGGCAAACCGAAAAAGGCATCGCCCTGCCGATCCTGCCGTGGTGGAACGCGATTGCCATCAACGACGTGCCTGCGCAGAGTGATTTTTACAGCACCGCCAACGGCCGCTTCCTTAACGATCTGGTGCGCGATGCCCAGGACGGCGAAAAGGTCGCCCTGCTCTATAAAGTGTGGCGTCAGCGTCTGAGCTACCGCGTGGTGCGTACGGCGGAAGAGAGCAAAATTGCCCTGTCCGACCGCGCTGAACATGCGGTCTCCCTGCCGTTTATCAGTGACGAACTGGCCACTGCCATTTCGCAGGACGGGCTGGAGACGGCGCTTGCCCAGCCGCTGCAGCGCATTCTGGAACAGGTGCAGCTCGCGCTGGAGAACGGCAAAGAGAAGCCGGACGTGATTTACCTGACCGGCGGTAGCGCTCGTTCACCGCTGATCAAGAAAGCGCTGGCCGAACAGCTGCCGGGAATACCTATCGCGGGTGGCGATGACTTTGGCTCCGTTACCGCAGGGCTGGCGCGCTGGGCGCAGGTGATGTTTAGCTAGTGCAGTTGTGCCGGGTGGCGGCTTCGCCTTACCCGGCCTACAAAACGTGTGTTGTTGTAGTGCGGTCTGGTGCCCTCTCCCACAAAACACCAAAAACGGCAACATCCGTTGCCGTTCGCATTTACCTTGTAGGCCGGGTAAGCGAAGTGTATGACCGGATACATAGGTGACAGATCAGACCGGGAACATAGGTAACACTCAGACAATTCCCGACAGTCTTCCATATTTCCTCCATTTTTCCGCTGTGTTGCCTGACTAAACTAGTATCATTCCCCGAAGTATTCAGGATGAGAACGTATAACGATGAAAGGCAGTAACAAATCCCGCTGGGCAATCGCCGCTGGCATCATTGTGGTGGCCCTTGCCGCCGCCTGGTACTGGCACAGTCAATCCGCGAACACCGCCGCACCGGCCGGCGCCACCAGCCAGACCCAGCGCCCAACGGGTGGAGGTCGTCACGGCATGCGCGGTGGCGCGCTGGCACCGGTTCAGGCGGCGACGGCGGTGAATAGAGCCGTTCCTCGCTATCTCACCGGTCTCGGGACCATTACCGCTGCCAACACCGCCACGGTGCGCAGCCGCGTCGACGGCCAGCTCATCGCGATCCACTTCCAGGAAGGTCAGCAGGTCAAAGCGGGCGATCTGCTGGCGGAAATCGACCCGAGCCAGTTTAAGGTCGCCCTTGCCCAGGTGCAGGGACAGCTCGCGAAAGACAACGCGACCCTCGCCAACGCCCGGCGCGATTTAGCCCGCTACCAGCAGCTGGTGAAAACAAACCTGGTGTCCCGTCAGGAGCTTGATACCCAGCAGTCGCTGGTCAGTGAAACGCAGGGCACGATCAAAGCGGACGAAGCCGCCGTGGCCAGCGCCCAGCTGCAGCTGGACTGGAGCCGCATCACCGCGCCGATTGACGGACGCGTCGGCCTGAAGCAGGTCGATATCGGCAACCAAATCTCCAGCGGCGACACCACGGGCATCGTGGTGATCACCCAGACCCACCCGATTGATTTAGTCTTTACCCTGCCGGAAAGCGATATCGCGACCGTCATGCAGGCGCAAAAAGCCGGTAAAGGCCTGGTGGTGGAAGCCTGGGACCGCAGCAACAAGCAGAAGCTGAGTGAAGGGTCCCTGCTCAGTCTGGATAACCAGATCGACACCACCACCGGCACCATCAAGCTGAAGGCGCGCTTTAATAACCAGGACGATGCCCTCTTCCCGAACCAGTTCGTCAATGCGCGCATGCTGGTCGCCACCGAAGAAAACGCGGTGGTGATCCCTACCGCCGCGCTGCAGATGGGGAATGAAGGAAACTTTGTCTGGGTGCTTAACAGCGACAATAAGGTCAGCAAGCACCTGGTAAAAACCGGTATTCAGGACAGCCAGACGGTGGTCATCAGCGCCGGGCTTTCCGCAGGCGACCGCGTGGTCACCGACGGCATTGACCGTCTGACCGAAGGGGCCAAAGTGGAAGTGGTGGAACCGGCGAAACAGGGAGCGACCTCCTGATGCAGGTGCTGCCGCCGGGCTCCACAGGTGGGCCGTCACGCCTGTTTATCCTCCGTCCTGTCGCCACCACGCTGCTGATGGTGGCGATCCTGCTCGCCGGGATTATCGGCTATCGCTTTCTGCCCGTCTCGGCGCTGCCCGAGGTGGACTATCCCACCATTCAGGTGGTGACGCTCTATCCCGGCGCCAGCCCGGATGTCGTGACGTCCACCATCACCGCCCCGCTGGAGCGTCAGTTCGGCCAGATGTCGGGGCTAAAACAGATGTCCTCCCAGAGCTCCGGCGGGGCATCCGTCGTGACGCTGCAGTTCCAGCTGACGCTGTCGCTGGACGTCGCCGAGCAGGAGGTGCAGGCCGCCATCAACGCCGCCACCAACCTGCTGCCGTCAGACCTGCCTAACCCGCCGGTCTACAGCAAGGTGAACCCGGCGGATCCGCCGATCATGACGCTGGCCGTCACGTCCTCCGCCATGCCAATGACCCAGGTCGAAGACATGGTCGAAACGCGCGTGGCGCAGAAAATTTCTCAGGTCTCCGGCGTCGGCCTCGTCACCCTGGCGGGCGGACAACGCCCGGCGGTGCGCGTTAAGCTTAACGCGCAGGCCATCGCCGCGCTGGGCCTCACCAGCGAAACCATCCGCAGCGCCATCAGCAATGCCAACGTCAACTCGGCGAAGGGCTCGCTGGACGGCCCAACCCGCGCCGTCACGCTCTCGGCGAACGACCAGATGCAGTCCGCCGACGAATATCGTCAGCTGATTATCGCCTACCAGAACGGCGCGCCGGTGCGTCTGGGCGACGTGGCGACCGTAGAACAAGGCGCGGAAAACAGCTGGCTGGGAGCCTGGGCCAACAGGCAGCAGGCGATCGTGATGAACGTGCAGCGCCAGCCGGGCGCAAACATCATCGAAACCGCCGACAGCATCCGCACCATGCTGCCGCAGCTGATCGAAAGCCTGCCGAAGTCGGTCAGCGTGAAGGTGCTTTCCGACCGTACCACCAACATTCGCGCGTCGGTCACCGACACCCAGTTCGAGCTGATGCTGGCGATTGCGCTGGTGGTGATGATCATTTATCTGTTCCTGCGCAACGTTCCGGCGACCATTATTCCCGCCGTCGCCGTACCGCTCTCGCTGGTCGGCACCTTTGCGGTGATGGTGTTCCTCGATTTTTCGATCAACAACCTGACGCTGATGGCGCTCACCATCGCCACCGGGTTCGTGGTGGATGACGCTATCGTCGTCATCGAGAACATCTCGCGCTATATCGAGAAAGGTGAAAAACCGCTGGCCGCCGCGCTGAAGGGCGCAGGGGAAATCGGCTTTACCATTATCTCGCTGACCTTCTCGCTGATTGCGGTGCTGATCCCGCTGCTGTTTATGGGCGATATCGTCGGGCGTCTGTTCCGCGAGTTTGCCGTGACGCTGGCGGTCGCCATTCTGATCTCCGCCGTGGTGTCGCTGACCCTGACGCCGATGATGTGCGCCCGCATGCTGAGCCATGAGTCCCTGCGCAAGCAAAACCGCTTCTCGCGCGCCTCCGAGCGCATGTTCGAGCGCATTATTGCCGCCTACGGTCGCGTGCTGGCGAAAGTCCTTAACCACCCGTGGGCCACGCTCGGCGTGGCGCTGGGAACCCTGGCGCTCAGCGTGATGCTGTGGATTTTCATTCCGAAAGGCTTCTTCCCGATCCAGGACAACGGCATTATTCAGGGCACGCTTCAGGCCCCACAGTCGGTCTCTTTTGCCAATATGGCGCAGCGCCAGCAGCAGGTATCTGACATCATCATGAAGGATCCGGCGGTAGAGAGCCTGACCGCTTACGTGGGCGTCGACGGCACCAATCCGTCGCTGAATAGCGCGCGTCTACAGATCAACCTTAAGCCGCTGGATGAGCGCGACGATCGCGTCAACGCCGTCATTGAGCGGCTGCAAAACGCCGTGGCCCGCGTGCCGGGCGTTGAGCTTTACCTGCAGCCGATTCAGGATTTGACCATCGATACCCAGGTCAGCCGCACGCAGTACCAGTTCACGCTGCAGGCCACCTCGCTGGACGCGCTCAGCACCTGGGTGCCGCAGCTGGTGGACAAGCTTAACACCCTGCCGCAGCTCGCCGACGTCAGCAGCGACTGGCAGGACAAAGGGCTGGCGGCGTATGTGAACGTCAACCGCGACGCCGCCAGCCGTCTGGGCATCACCATGGCGGACGTGGATAACGCCCTGTACAACGCCTTCGGTCAGCGTCTGATCTCCACCATCTACACCCAGGCGAACCAGTATCGCGTGGTGCTGGAGCACAACACGGAGAACACGCCCGGCCTGGCGGGGCTGGACTCGGTGCGCCTGACCAGCAAAGACGGCGGCATTGTGCCGCTGAGCGCGATTGCCACGGTGGAAGAACGCTATACCCCGCTGTCGATTAACCATCTGGATCAGTTCCCGTCCACCACCATCTCCTTTAACGTGCCGGACAATTACTCTCTGGGTGAAGCGGTGGAGGCCATTCAGGCGGCGGAAAAAGCGGTAAGCTTCCCGGCTGATATTCAGACCCAGTTCCAGGGCAGCACCCTGGCGTTCCAGGCCGCGCTGGGCAACACCATCTGGCTGATCGTGGCGGCGGTCGTGGCGATGTACATCGTGCTCGGCGTGCTGTACGAAAGCTTTATCCACCCGATCACCATCCTCTCTACCCTGCCGACGGCGGGCGTGGGGGCACTGCTGGCATTAATGCTGGCGGGCAGCGAGCTGGACGTGATTGCCATCATCGGTATCATCCTGCTCATCGGGATCGTGAAGAAAAACGCCATCATGATGATCGACTTCGCCCTGGCCGCCGAGCGCGAGCAGGGCATGTCGCCACGCGATGCGATTTTCCAGGCCTGCCTGCTGCGTTTTCGCCCCATCCTGATGACCACGCTGGCCGCCCTGCTGGGCGCGCTGCCGCTGATGCTCAGCACGGGCGTCGGCGCGGAGCTGCGCCGTCCGCTGGGTATCGGCATGGTCGGCGGTCTGCTGGTGAGCCAGGTGCTGACGCTGTTCACCACGCCGGTGATCTACCTGCTGTTTGACCGCCTGGCGCTGTGGACCAAAAGCCGCTTCCCGAAACGTGAAGAGGAGGCATAAGTGAAGTTTTTCGCCCTCTTCATTTATCGCCCGGTGGCGACGATTTTAATCTCGCTCGCCATTACCCTCTGCGGCGTGCTGGGCTTCCGGCTGCTGCCGGTGGCCCCCCTGCCGCAGGTGGATTTCCCGGTGATCATGGTCAGCGCCTCGCTGCCGGGCGCCTCGCCGGAAACCATGGCCTCGTCGGTTGCCACCCCGCTGGAGCGTTCGCTCGGGCGGATTGCGGGGGTCAACGAGATGACCTCCAGCAGCTCGCTGGGCAGCACGCGCATTATTCTGGAATTCAGCTTCGACCGGGATATCAACGGCGCGGCGCGCGACGTGCAGGCGGCCATTAACGCCGCACAGAGCCTGCTGCCGAGCGGGATGCCGAGCCGTCCGACCTACCGCAAGGCCAATCCGTCCGACGCGCCGATCATGATCCTGACGCTGACCTCGGATACGTACTCGCAGGGGCAGCTGTACGATTTTGCGTCTACCCAGCTGGCGCAGACCATCTCTCAAATTAACGGCGTCGGGGACGTGAGCGTCGGCGGGAGTTCCCTGCCCGCGGTGCGCGTGGGGTTAAACCCGCAGGCGCTGTTCAACCAGGGCGTGTCGCTGGACGACGTGCGCTCCGCCATCAGCAACGCCAACGTGCGCAAACCGCAGGGGGCGATAGAGGACAACAGCCACCGCTGGCAGATCCACACCAACGACGAGCTGAAAACCGCGGCGGAATATCAGCCGCTCATTATTCACTACAACAACGGTGCGGCGGTGCGCTTAAGCGACGTGGCCAGCGTCACCGACTCGGTGCAGGACGTACGCAACGCCGGGATGACCAACGCCAAGCCGGCGATTCTGCTGATGATCCGCAAGCTGCCGGAAGCGAACATTATCGAGACAGTGAACAGCATTCGCGCCCGTCTCCCGGAGCTGCAGGAGACCATCCCGGCAGCAATCGATCTGCAAATTGCCCAGGATCGCTCCCCGACCATTCGCGCCTCGCTGGAAGAGGTGGAGCAAACGCTGGTGATTTCCGTCGCGCTGGTGATCCTGGTGGTGTTCCTGTTCCTGCGATCCGGCCGCGCGACGCTGATCCCGGCGGTGGCCGTGCCGGTCTCGCTGATCGGCACCTTTGCCGCCATGTATCTGTGCGGGTTTAGCCTCAACAACCTGTCGCTGATGGCCCTGACGATTGCCACCGGCTTCGTGGTGGATGACGCCATCGTGGTGCTGGAAAACATTTCCCGCCATCTGGAAGCGGGCGTGAAACCGCTGCAGGCCGCGCTGCAGGGCACGCGCGAGGTGGGCTTTACGGTGCTCTCCATGAGCCTGTCGCTGGTGGCGGTCTTTCTGCCGCTGCTGCTGATGGGCGGGCTGCCGGGCAGGCTGCTGCGCGAATTTGCCGTCACCCTTTCGGTGGCTATCGGCATCTCGCTGATTATCTCGCTGACGCTCACGCCAATGATGTGCGGCTGGATGCTCAAGCGCAGCAAGCCGCACTCGCAGCCGCGCCGCAAAGGCTTTGGCCGCGTGCTGATGGCAATGCAGGAGGGCTACGGCAAATCGCTGAAGTGGGTGCTGAACCACACAAGGCTGGTCGGCCTGGTGCTGATCGGCACCATCGTGCTCAACGTGTGGCTGTATATTTCCATCCCGAAAACCTTTTTCCCGGAGCAGGATACCGGCGTGCTGATGGGCGGCATTCAGGCGGACCAGAGCATTTCCTTCCAGGCGATGCGCGGCAAGCTGCAGGACTTTATGAAGATCATTCGGGAAGACAAATCCGTGGATAACGTCACTGGCTTTACCGGCGGGTCGCGCGTCAACAGCGGGATGATGTTTATTACCCTGAAACCGCGCGGCGAGCGCAACGAAACCGCCCAGCAGGTGATTGACCGCCTGCGGGTGAAGCTCGCCAAAGAGCCCGGAGCCAACCTGTTTTTGATGGCCGTTCAGGATATCCGCGTCGGCGGGCGACAGGCGAACGCCAGCTATCAGTACACGTTACTCTCGGATGATTTAGCCGCCCTGCGCGAGTGGGAGCCGAAGATCCGCAAGGCGCTGGCCGCCCTGCCCCAACTGGCGGACGTGAACTCCGATCAGCAGGACAACGGCGCCGAGATGGCCCTGACCTACGACCGCGAAACCATGTCGCGGCTGGGCATTAACGTTGAAGCCGCCAACAGCCTGCTGAACAACGCCTTCGGCCAGCGCGAGATCTCCACCATCTACCAGCCGATGAACCAGTACAAGGTGGTGATGGAGGTTGACCCGCGCTACACCCAGGACATCAGCGCCCTGGACAAAATGTTTGTGATTAACAACGACGGCAAGGCGATTCCGCTCTCCTACTTCGCAAGCTGGCAGCCTGCCAACGCGCCGCTGTCGGTGAACCATCAGGGGCTGTCGGCGGCGTCGACCATCTCCTTTAACCTGCCCGCCGGTTCGTCACTGTCTGAGGCCAGCGACGCGATCAACCGCGCGATGACCCAGCTTGGCGTACCGTCCACCGTGCGCGGCAGCTTCGCCGGGACCGCGCAGGTATTCCAGGAGACGATGAACTCGCAGGTGATTTTAATTCTGGCCGCCATCGCCACGGTCTATATTGTGCTGGGCGTGCTGTATGAGAGCTACGTGCACCCGCTGACCATCCTCTCCACGCTGCCGTCGGCGGGCGTGGGGGCACTGCTGGCGCTGGAGCTGTTCGGCGCGCCGTTCAGCCTTATCGCACTCATCGGGATCATGCTATTGATCGGCATCGTGAAGAAAAACGCCATCATGATGGTGGACTTCGCGCTGGACGCCCAGCGCAACGGCAACCTCTCGCCGGAAGAGGCCATCTTCCAGGCCTGCCTGCTGCGCTTCCGTCCGATCATGATGACCACTCTGGCGGCGCTGTTTGGCGCGCTGCCGCTGGTGATCTCGGGCGGCGACGGCTCAGAGCTGCGCCAGCCGCTGGGGATCACCATTGTCGGTGGCCTGGTGATGAGCCAGCTGCTGACGCTGTACACCACGCCGGTGGTCTATCTGTTCTTCGACCGCCTGCGGCTGCGCTTTTCGCGTAAAAACAGAACTACGGTGACCGGATAAATGACAGAGCTTCCCAGCAACGTTCGCTGGCAATTATGGATAGTCGCCTTCGGCTTCTTTATGCAGTCGCTGGATACGACCATCGTCAACACCGCCCTCCCCTCCATGGCGAAAAGCCTCGGGGAGAGCCCGCTGCATATGCACATGGTGATTGTCTCCTACGTGCTGACGGTTGCCGTGATGCTGCCCGCCAGCGGCTGGCTGGCCGATAAGGTCGGCGTGCGGAATATCTTCTTTACCGCCATCGTGCTGTTTACCTCCGGCTCGCTATTTTGCGCGCAGGCCAACACCCTCGACCAGCTGGTCATGGCGCGCGTGCTGCAGGGCATCGGCGGGGCGATGATGGTGCCCGTCGGGCGACTAACGGTGATGA
This sequence comes from Enterobacter sp. CFEC122, assembly GCF_052983755.1. NCBI lineage: Bacteria > Pseudomonadati > Pseudomonadota > Gammaproteobacteria > Enterobacterales > Enterobacteriaceae > Enterobacter > Enterobacter sp. CFEC122. Next base: position 87,543 of record NZ_JBRIQR010000007.1, read on the forward strand.
AGATTGTGCCGCGCGAGCAGTACATGGCGGCGATGACCTTTGTCACCCTGCCCGGTCAGGTGGGGCCGCTGCTTGGGCCTGCGCTGGGCGGTATGTTGGTGGAGTACGCCTCCTGGCACTGGATCTTCTTAATCAATCTTCCTGTTGGCATCATCGGCGCCATCGCCACCCTGATGCTGATGCCGAACTACAAAATGCAGACCCGGCGCTTTGATTTCTTCGGCTTTATTCTGCTGGCGGCGGGCATGGCCACGCTTACCCTGGCACTCGACGGGCAAAAGGGGCTGGGGATTTCCACCCTGATGCTCGGGTTGCTGGTGGTTATTGGCATTTCCACCATTGCAGGGTATTTGTGGCATGCTCGCGGCAATGACCAGGCGCTGTTCAGCCTGAACTTGTTTAAAAACCCTACCTACCGTCTCGGGCTGTTCGGCAGCTTTGCCGGACGCGTCGGCAGCGGCATGCTGCCGTTTATGACGCCCGTTTTTCTGCAAATTGGCATGGGCTTTTCGCCATTCCACGCGGGCCTGATGATGATCCCGATGGTGCTCGGCAGCATGGGAATGAAGCGCATTGTGGTGCAGGTGGTGAACCGCTTTGGCTATCGACACGTGCTGGTGGCCGCCACGCTGGGGCTGGCGCTGGTCAGCCTGCTGTTTATGGCCGTGGCGCTGATGGGCTGGTACTACGTCCTGCCGCTGGTGCTGTTTTGCCAGGGGATCATCAACTCCATGCGCTTCTCGTCGATGAATACCCTGACGCTGAAGGACCTGCCGGACGATCTGGCGAGCAGCGGCAACAGCCTGCTGTCGATGATTATGCAGCTCTCCATGAGCGTGGGCGTGACGATCGCGGGGTTGCTGCTCGGCATGTACGGCCAGCACCATCTCAGCGTCGACACGCCGGTGGCGCATCAGGTCTTTATGTATACCTACCTCAGCATGGCGGTCATCATCGCCCTGCCCGCGTTCATCTTCGCCCGCGTGCCGGATGATACCAGCAAGAACGTCGTGATTAGGCGCGGCAAAAGGAGTGGCTCATGAAATTCTGGCGTCCGGGTATTACCGGCAAGCTCTTTCTGGCGATTTTTGCCACCTGTATCGTTTTGCTGATCACCATGCACTGGGCGGTGCGCATCAGCTTTGAGCGCGGCTTTATTGATTACATCAAGCATGGCAATGAGCAGCGTTTGCAGGGCTTAAGCGATGCGCTGAGTGAACAGTACGCCCAGCACGGCAACTGGCGTTTTCTGCGCAATAACGACCGCTTTATTTTCCAGATCCTGCGCTCGCTGGAGCACGATACCGGTGACGACCGTCCGGGCCCGGGCATGCCGCCGCACGGCTGGCGCACCCAGTTCTGGGTGATCGACCAGGACATGCGCCCCCTGGTTGGCCCGCGCGCGCCGATACCGCCGGACGGCACCCGGCGGGCGATTAAAGTGAATAACGCGACCGTCGGCTGGGTTATCGCCTCGCCGGTGGAGCGCCTGACGCGCAACACCGACATCAACTTTGACCGCCAGCAGCGCCGGACCAGCTGGCTGATTGTCGCCCTCTCCACGCTGCTCGCCGCGCTCGCCACCTTCCCGCTCGCGCGCGGCCTGCTCGCCCCGGTGAAACGCCTGGTGGAGGGCACGCACAAGCTGGCCGCCGGGGATTTCACCACCCGCGTCGATACCCGCAGCCAGGACGAACTGGGCAAGCTGGCGCAGGACTTTAACCAGCTCGCCAGCACACTGGAGAAGAACCAGCAGATGCGCCGCGACTTTATGGCCGATATTTCTCACGAGCTGCGCACCCCGCTGGCGGTGCTGCGCGGCGAACTGGAGGCCATTCAGGACGGCGTGCGCCAGTTTACGCCGGAATCGGTGGCTTCCCTGCAGGCGGAGGTGGGCACGCTCACCAAGCTGGTGGACGATCTCCACCAGCTCTCCATGTCCGACGAAGGCGCGCTGGCCTACCAGAAGGCGCCCGTAGACGTCATTAACGTGCTGGAAGTAGCGAGCGGCGCCTTCCGCGAACGCTTTGCCAGCCGCAACCTGAAAATCGACCTTTCCCTGCCGGACAGCGCGGTGGTGTTTGGCGACAAAGATCGGCTGATGCAGCTGTTCAACAACCTGCTAGAAAACAGCCTGCGCTACACCGACAGCGGTGGCGGGCTGCATATCTCCGGCAGGCAGGACAACGGGCGCTTCGCCCTCACCTTCGCCGATTCCGCCCCCGGCGTGCAGGACGCGCAGCTGGAAAAACTGTTCGAGCGCTTTTACCGCACCGAAGGCTCCCGCAACCGCGCCAGCGGCGGTTCCGGCCTGGGGCTGGCGATTTGCGTTAACATCGTCGAGGCGCATAATGGCACGATCCGCGCCGCCCATTCGCCTTTTGGCGGGGTTAGCATTACAGTAGAGTTACCTCTGGAACGGGATTTATCGAGAGAAGTATGACCGAGTTACCGATTGACGAAAACACGCCGCGCATTTTGATCGTCGAAGACGAACCCAAGCTGGGACAGCTGCTGATCGACTATTTACGCGCAGCCAGCTATGCCCCGTCACTGATCGGCCACGGCGACCAGGTGCTGCCCTACGTGCGCCAGACCCCGCCGGACCTGATCCTGCTGGATTTAATGCTGCCAGGGGTTGATGGATTGACCCTGTGCCGGGAAATTCGTCGCTTCTCCGACGTGCCGATCGTCATGGTCACCGCCAAAATTGAAGAGATTGACCGCCTGCTGGGGCTCGAAATCGGCGCGGACGATTATATCTGCAAACCCTACAGCCCGCGTGAAGTGGTCGCCCGCGTGAAAACCATTCTGCGCCGCTGCAGGCCGCAGCGCGAGCTTCAGGTGCTGGACGCCGAAAGTCCGCTGATTGTGGATGAAAGCCGCTTCCAGGCGAGCTGGCGCGGCAAGCTGCTGGACCTGACGCCTGCGGAGTTCCGCCTGCTGAAAACCCTCTCCCACGAGCCGGGAAAAGTCTTCTCCCGCGAACAGCTGCTGAACCATCTGTATGACGATTACCGCGTGGTGACCGACCGCACCATCGACAGCCACATTAAAAACCTGCGCCGCAAGCTGGAGGCGCTGGACGCCGAACAGTCGTTTATCCGCGCGGTGTATGGCGTGGGGTATCGCTGGGAAGCGGATGCGTGCAGGATTGCCTAGTTAGCCGCTGGTCAATCCAGGCCGGGTAAGGCGAAACCGCCACCCGGCACAATAACTTTACCTCCCTGCCCCGCAGCGCTACAATGCCCGCCCTTAATGTGGGGGATCTCCCCTTACCGCTGCACCAGGTGCACGCGGATCTGACCTGTCATCAGAACGAGAACAAACATGTTTAAACCGGAACTCCTTTCCCCGGCGGGAACGCTGCAAAATATGCGTTACGCTTTCGCCTATGGCGCCGACGCCGTGTATGCGGGCCAGCCGCGCTACTCGCTGCGCGTGCGTAATAACGAATTCAACCACGAGAACCTGCAGCTCGGCATCAACGAAGCGCATGCTCTGGGTAAAAAATTCTACGTGGTGGTCAACATCGCGCCGCACAACGCCAAGCTGAAAACGTTCATCCGTGACCTGAAGCCGGTGGTGGATATGGGGCCGGACGCGCTGATCATGTCGGACCCGGGTTTAATCATGCTGGTTCGGGAGAACTTCCCGGAGATGGATATCCACCTCTCCGTACAGGCTAACGCCGTCAACTGGGCGACGGTGAAGTTCTGGAAGCAGATGGGGCTGACCCGCGTCATCCTGTCCCGCGAGCTTTCGCTGGAAGAGATCGAAGAGATCCGCACCCAGGTGCCGGATATGGAAATTGAAATCTTCGTTCACGGCGCGCTGTGCATGGCCTATTCCGGCCGCTGCCTGCTTTCTGGCTACATCAACAAGCGCGACCCGAACCAGGGCACCTGCACCAACGCCTGCCGCTGGGAATATAACGTCCAGGAAGGCAAAGAGGACGACATCGGCAACATCGTCCACAAGCATGAGCCGATCCCGGTGACTAACGTCGAGCCAACGCTGGGCATCGGCGCGCCAACCGACAGCGTGTTTATGATTGAAGAAGCCAAACGTCCGGGCGAGTACATGACCGCCTTTGAAGACGAGCACGGCACCTACATCATGAACTCGAAGGATCTGCGCGCCATCGCCCACGTCGAGCGCCTGACCCAGATGGGCGTGCACTCCCTGAAGATTGAAGGGCGCACCAAATCCTATTACTACTGCGCGCGTACCGCGCAGGTGTACCGTAAAGCCATCGACGATGCGGCTGCCGGTAAACCGTTCGATACCAGCCTGCTGGAAACTCTGGAAGGCCTGGCGCACCGCGGCTATACCGAGGGCTTCCTGCGTCGTCATACCCATGACGACTACCAGAACTACGAGCACGGCTACTCCGTTTCCGAGCGCCAGCAGTTTGTCGGCGACTTCACCGGCGAGCGCAAAGGCGCGCTGGCGGCCGTGGCGGTGAAAAACAAATTCACCAAAGGCGACAGCCTGGAGCTGATGACCCCGCAGGGCAACATGAACTTTACGCTGGAGCATCTGGAAAACGGCAAAGGCGAAGCGATTGACGTGGCGCCGGGTGACGGCCATACCGTCTGGCTGCCGGTTCCGGAAGAGGTGGAGCTGAAGTTCGCGCTGCTGATGCGTAACTTCAACGGTGAAAGCACCCGAAACCCACACGGCAAATAGTTAATCAGGGAAATTTTTTCGCGCTGGGATAATTCTTAGAATCGGATCACATACCGCTTCGTTCAATACGGGTATTATCCCCCCGCTGAAAAACATAACCCATAAATGCTAGCTGTACCAGGAACCACCTCCTTAGCCTGCGTAATCTCCCTTACGCGGGCTTATTTTTTGCCTTCTCTCTCCTCAACCCAGGCAATGAGTTCGTCGATTTGCTTCTCTGAAAACACGGCGATCCCATTCTCAGCGAGCAACGACGCAGCAACCCCCCTCCCCGCTTTCCGTATACCGCGAAACGATCCGTCATAAATAAACTCACTGCCGCACGTTGGACTTCCATCGGTTAACAATGCAGCGCTACACCCCGACGCCTGAGCAGCGCGTAGCGCGAGCCAGGCTGCAAGCTGATAATGTGCGGTCACATCCTGCCCGGTATTTTCCATAATTCTGGCTTGCCCGTGCATCACGTCTTTGCCATCAGCGAATATAATCTCTGCCGGAGGACGCGGTACAGGCAGCCCGGCAGCCAATTCAGGGCAGTGGATAACCAAACGTTGTTCCTGTTGCCAGCGAGCGAGTTGCTCGTTCATTCGCGCTTTTTCACTTCCGTTATAACGGACCCTGAAGCCCATCAGGCACGCGCTTACCAAAATTTTATTCATCATCACTTTCCTGTGATTACATTAATCTCATCGCTGAAGTGTAACGCGCTTTTGTGCCTGTTTTGTTCCTTTCATCCTGTTCTTACCCGCTTTTTTCCTCTCTGCTATACACTCTTACTAACGCTAAAAAAGGGAGCAGCGAGGATGGCAACCTATCCAGACAGTTTATTGATTCTCAACGGCAAAAGTGCGGGCAACGATCTGCTGCGTCAGGCCATTCAGGGTTTGCGTGACGACGGCGCGCGCATCCACGTAAGAGTAACATGGGAAAAAGGCGACGCGGCACGCTATATCAATGAAGCCCTCGGGCTTGGCGTTGAGACCATCATTTCCGGCGGCGGCGATGGCACCATCAATGAGATCGCGTCAGCGCTGATCGACCTGCCCCCGGCAGACCGCCCGGTGATGGGCATTTTACCGCTCGGCACCGCCAATGATTTTGCCACCAGCGCCGGGATCCCCGAGGCGTTAGAGAAAGCGCTTCAGCTGGCGATCCTCGGTAAAGCGACCGCGGTAGATATTGCGCAGGTGAATGACAAAACCTGCTTTATCAATATGGCCACCGGCGGGTTCGGCACGCGCATCACCAGCGAAACGCCGGAAAAACTCAAGGCGGCGCTGGGCGGCGTGTCGTATCTGATCCACGGTCTGATGCGCATGGATACCCTCAAGCCTGACCGCTGCGAAATTCGCGGCGAAGATTTCCAGTGGCAGGGCGACGCGCTGGTGATTGGCATCGGTAATGGTCGTCAGGCCGGCGGCGGGCAGCAGCTGTGCCCGGAGGCGCTGATTAATGACGGTCAGCTACAGCTGCGGATTTTCACGGGCGACGGCCTGCTGCCCGCGCTGTTTACCACGCTGACGCAGCCGGAAGAGAGTCCGAATATCATTGACGGGAAATCCGCATGGTTTGAGGTAAATGCCCCGCACGGTATGACCTTTAACCTCGACGGGGAACCGCTCAGCGGGACGCAGTTCCGCATTGAGGTGTTGCCCGGCGCGCTGCAGTGTCGGTTGCCGCCAGACTGTGTGCTTTTGCGCTGATGGTATTGCCGGGTGGCGGCTACGCCTTACCCGGCCTACGCTTCGCCCTCAGGTCAGGCAATCGTGACTTTGCTGTCCAGATAGACGTCCTGAACCGCATTGATCAGCTTCACGCCGTCAGCCATCGATTTCTTAAACGCCTTACGGCCCAGGATCAGCCCCATGCCGCCCGCGCGCTTGTTGATAACCGCCGTACGCACCGCGTCTGACAGGTCAGTATCGCCGCCCGCCGCGCCGCCGGAGTTAATCAACCCTGCGCGGCCCATGTAGCAGTTCGCCAGCTGGTAGCGCACCAGGTCGATCGGGTTATCGCTGGTCAGCTTGCTGTAAACGCGGTCATCGGTGTAACCAAAGTTCACTGCTTTATATCCGCCATTATTCTCGGCCATTTTCTGCTTCACGATATCCGCGCCGATGGTCGCCGCCAGGTGGTTCGCCTGCCCGGTCAGGTCAGCCGACACGTGATAATCCACGCCGTCTTTTTTGAACGCCGAGTTGCGCAGGTACGCCCACAGCACGGTCACCATACCCAGCTCGTGCGCGCGCTCAAACGCCGCAGAGATCTCTTCAATCTGACGACGAGACTGTTCTGAGCCGAAATAGATGGTCGCCCCAACGGCAACCGCCCCCATATTGAACGCCTGCGCGACGCTGGCATAGAGCGTCTGGTCATATTCGGTGGGGTAGCTCAGGGTTTCATTGTGGTTCAGCTTCACGAGGAACGGAATGCGGTGGGCATAGCGACGCGAGACGGAGGCCAGCACGCCGTAGGTGGACGCCACGCAGTTACAGCCCGCTTCAATCGCCAGCTCAACAATGTTCTTCGGATCGAAATAGAGCGGATTCGCCGCGAAGGAGGCGCCCGCCGAGTGCTCAACGCCCTGGTCTACCGGCAGAATAGAGAGATATCCGGTGCCGCCGAGCCGCCCGGTGTTATAGAGCGTCTGCATATTTCTTAGCACGGCAGGCGGACGGTTGTTATCGACCATCACGCGGTCAACGTAGTCATGACCAGGCAGGTAAAGCTGGTCGGCTGGAATGGTCATACAACGATGCTGTAAAAGGCTGTCGGCGTCTTTGCCAAGCAACTGCGCAATATCAGTCATGTGATACTCCCGTAAGTTCGACGTCATGTCGGTGTGCGTTTATCCAGTCCCATCTTTTATGGGCAGACTAAGCCTGGTACCGACTTAACAGATTTTCCACCCTTTGCAATTTTTTTCAGCACAATCTGCTGGCTCGATTCGTGTACAACAAAACTGTTACATTGTTCAAACAATCGCCACAAAGGTATTTAAAAGGTATTATTGAATGGTATGTTAAAGGCGTACCCTCTCTGACATGCAGGATTCAAAAATGAAAACGAAAGTCCAACTGTCATTCATGATGTTTGTTGAATGGTTTATCTGGGGCGCGTGGTTTGTGCCGCTGTGGCTGTGGCTGAGCAAAAGCGGTTTTACCGCCGGGGAAATCGGCTGGTCTTATGCCTGTACCGCCATTGCCGCCATCCTCTCCCCAATTCTGGTCGGCTCGCTGACCGACCGCTTCTTCGCCGCGCAGAAAGTGCTGGCGGTGCTGATGTTTGCCGGCGCGATTCTGATGTACTTTGCGGCACAACAAACCCAGTTCAGCACCTTCTTCCCGCTGCTGCTGGTTTACTCCCTGACCTATATGCCCACCATCGCGCTGACCAACAGTATTGCCTTCGCCAACGTGGACGACGTCGAGGCCGACTTCCCGCGCATCCGCGTGATGGGTACGATCGGCTGGATCGCCTCCGGGCTGGCGTGCGGCTTCCTGCCGCAGATGCTGGGCTATAGCGATATCTCCGATACCAATATTCCCCTGCTGATGACCGCCGCCAGCTCCGCCCTGCTCGGCGTGTTTGCCCTCTTCCTGCCGAACACACCGCCGAAAAGTACCGGCAAGCTGGACTTCAAAGTGATGCTGGGGCTGGACGCGCTGATCCTGCTGCGCGACAGAAACTTCCTCGTGTTCTTCTTCTGCTCGTTCCTGTTCGCCATGCCGCTGGCCTTCTACTACATTTTCGCCAACGGCTATCTCACTGAAGTGGGGATGAAAAACGCCACCGGCTGGATGACGCTCGGCCAGTTCTCTGAAATCTTCTTTATGCTGGCGCTGCCGTTCTTTACCAAACGCTTTGGTATTAAGAAGGTCTTGCTGCTGGGTCTGATTACCGCCGCCATCCGCTACGGGTTCTTCGTTTACGGCGGTGCGGAACAGTACTTCACCTACGCCCTGCTGTTCCTCGGCATTCTGCTGCACGGCGTGAGCTACGACTTCTACTACGTCACCGCGTATATCTACGTGGATAAAAAAGCGCCGGTGCATATGCGCACCGCCGCGCAGGGCCTGATTACGCTCTGCTGTCAGGGCTTTGGTAGCCTGCTGGGTTACCGCCTGGGCGGCGTGATGATGGAAAAAATGTTCGCCTACAAAGAGCCGGTGAAGGGGCTGACCTTCAACTGGGCCGGAATGTGGACATTTGGCGCAATCATGATTGCCGTGATTGCCGTGCTGTTTATGCTGTTTTTCCGCGAATCGGACAAAGAGATCGCTGCAATTGCGGTGGTTGATGGCGATGCCGCGCTGACACAAGGGGAAGTTAAATGAAACAAGAACGTATTCTCGGTGCCCTTTACGGGCAGGCATTAGGGGATGCGATGGGCATGCCGTCGGAACTGTGGCCGAGAAAGCGCGTCAAGGCGCACTTCGGCTGGATCGACCGCTTTTTACCCGGCCCGGCAGAAAATAACGCGGCCTGCTATTTCAGGCAGGCAGAGTTCACCGACGATACCTCAATGGCGCTGTGCCTGGCCGATGCGATTATCGAGTGCGACGGGGAAATTAATGCGGACGTTATCGGCAAGCATATCCTGAACTGGGCGCTTGATTTCGACGCGTTCAACAAGAACGTGCTCGGCCCGACCTCCAAAATCGCGCTTAATGCGATTCGTGACGGGAAGCCGGTCAGCGAGCTGGAGAACAACGGCGTGACGAACGGGGCGGCGATGCGCGCCTCCCCGCTGGGCTGCTTGCTCCCGGCGACGCGGCTGGAACACTTTGTTGAACAGGTGGCGCAGGCCTCCAGCCCGACCCATAAATCGGACCTCGCGATTGCCGGCGCGGTGGTGATGGCCTGGGCGGTTTCCCGCGCCATCGACGGCGAAAGCTGGCAGAACATCGTTGATGCCCTGCCGGGGATCGCCCGCTATGCGCAGGAGATGAAAACCACCACCTTCAGCGCGTCGCTGGCGGCACGTATTGAGCTGGCGCTTAAGACCGTACGGGAAGCCAACGGTATTGAGTCCGCCAGCGAGCAGGTTTATCAGCTGATTGGCGCGGGAACCAGCACCATTGAGTCCGTTCCGGCGGCCATTGCGATGGTGGAACTGGCAGGAACCGACCCGAACCGCTGCGCCATCTTATGCGCCAATCTGGGCGGTGATACGGACACTATTGGCGCCATGGCGACGGCCATCTGCGGCGCGCTCCACGGCGTGCAGGCGATTGATCCGGCGCTCAAAGCTGAACTCGACGCCGTCAACCAGCTCAACTTCGGCCATTATTGCGAGAAACTGCTGCGCTTCAGGGAGCAAAGGGAGGGCGTATGAAGGCATTTGCCCAACGTCTCGAAAATCTGCACGCCACGCGCCCGGTGACGGTGCTGGGCGCCGCGGTGATTGACGTCATCGCCGACGCCTACGCCCTGCCCTGGCGCGGGTGCGATATCGAACTTAAGCAGCAGGGCGTAAATATTGGCGGCTGCGCGCTGAACATTGCCATCGCCCTGAAACGCCTCGGGATCGCCGCGCAAAATGCCCTTCCCGTCGGCCATGGCGTATGGGCGGATATTATCCGCAACGCCATGGCGCAGCAGGATCTGCACAGCGCCGTAGAGGCTGAAACCGGCGACAACGGCTGGTGCCTGGCGCTGGTAGAGCCTGACGGCGAGCGCACCTTTATGTCCTTTAGCGGCGTGGAAAACCAGTGGCAGCAGCGCTGGCTGGATGCGCTTCACGTTCCGCAAAACAGCCTGGTTTATCTCTCCGGCTACCAGCTGGCCGCGCCGTGCGGCGAGCTGCTGACAGGCTGGCTGGAGGGATTACAGGACGTGACGGCCTTTATCGATTTCGGCCCACGCATCGCGGATGTTCCTGATGCGCTGATGGAGAGAATCATGGCCTGCAGGCCAATTGTGTCGCTCAATCGTCAGGAAGCGGAACTCGCGGCTGAAAGACTGGGTGTGGAGGCTGAAAACCTGGGTGAAGTGTGGCAGCAGCGCTTTGGCGCCGCGCTGATTGTGCGCCATGATAAAGACGGTGCTACGTGGTATGACGGTGACGCCTCGGGCGTTGTTCCGGCGTTTCCGGCTACGGTTGTGGATACCATTGGTGCAGGCGACAGCCACGCGGGCGGCACGCTGGCCGGGCTGGCTGCGGGTTGGTCACTGGCAGATGCCGTTCTGCTGGGGAATGCCGTGGCGTCATGGGTGGTCAGCCACCGCGGCGGGGATTGCGCCCCGACGCGCGAGGCACTACTCCTCGCACACAAAGACGTATAGATCGCTGCGACAGTAGCTGATGCTGTACTCAATCGGCCGATGCTGCTGGTCAAGTGCGACCTGCTTGATCACCAGCACCGGTATTTTTTCGTCCATCTTAATGTGCGCCTGAAACTCGCTGTCGGGCATGCGGGCGCTCACCCTTGAGCGGGTGCGCTGCGGGTAGATATTCTGACTGCGGAAGTAGTCATAGAGCGAAATGCCAATCGCATCCGGGTCGGGAATTAACCCGACGGGGACCCAGGACTCTTCAATCGACACCGCATCGTCATCGACATAGCGAATGCGCTTGAGCAAAAAGACCTCGCTGTCCGGGGAGATCGACAGGTGGTTGGCCACCTCTTCCGGACACTTCACCACCCGCTTGTTGACCCAGAGCGTATTCGGCTTCTTGCCGCGCAGCACCACCTGCTGGGAAAAACCGCGCGCCTCTTTAAGCGAATATTCGAAGATATTGTTGATTTGCGTGCCATAGCCACGGGCGCGCGTCACCACGCCCTCTTCTTCCAGCGCCTGCATCGCTTTACGCACGGTAATGCGCGACACCCCGGTCAACTGGCTCAGATCGCGCTCGCCGGGCAAAATATTCCCGTGCTCCAGCACCCCGCTGCGCACCGCGTTTTTTACCGTTTCGGCAAACTTCAGGTACAGCGGCGTGTTATCGGGCGCGGCGATCCGTTCATTCAGTTGAGCGATTAACCGGGTATGCGCTTGTTCCATCTCTGTTTTCTCAGGCGTGATGTATTCTGCCAGTATACTGGCTTACCACCATGCATGAAAATGGTGTACCGGCCCAATACCGTGACCGACTTCCAGAGTATCGGCTTTTGCCAGTGCCGCCGAGAGCCAGGCTTTTGCTTCGCTAACCGTATCGGCCCAGCTTTCATGACGTGGGCGCAGCGCCGCCAGTGCGGCCGAGAGCGTACAGCCCGTGCCGTGGGTATTTTTGGTCTGCACGCGCGGCGCGGTAAAGCGTACTTCGCCGTCGCGGGTAAAGAGCCAGTCCGGACTTTCCGGATCATCAAGATGCCCGCCCTTCATCAGCACCGCCCCGCAGCCCATCGCCAGCAGCGCATTGCCCTGCTCTTTCATTTCCCGTTCAGTTTGCGCGTGCGGCGCGCCCAGCAGCGCGGCGGCTTCCGGAAGATTGGGCGTGATGAGCGCTGCCTGCGGCAGCAGCTTATTGCGCAGCGTCTCGACGGCGGAGGCGGAGAGCAGCGGATCGCCGCTTTTTGCCAGCATGACGGTATCCAGCACCACGTTTTGCACCTGATAGCGCTTAAGCCGTTCGGCCACCGCTTCCACAATGTCCGTTTCGGCCAGCATGCCGATCTTGGTGGTATCAATACGCACGTCGCTGAACACCGAATCCAGCTGCGCGGCAACAAAATCTGGCTCGATGCGGTAGACCGACTGCACGCCGCACGTGTTTTGCGCCACCAGCGCGGTGATGACCGAGCAGCCGTACGCGCCCAACGCCGAGAAGGTTTTCAGGTCTGCCTGGATACCCGCGCCGCCGCTGGGATCGGTGCCGGCAATGGTCAGGGCGTTAATCCGCTTCATGACTGCTCCTCCAGCGTATAGAGCGCGTCGAGGAACGCGCTGGCAAAACTGCCCGGGCCGCGCGAGTGCGCAACGGCCACCGTTCCGGCCCGCTTCATCCATCCGCAGGCGGCGGCGATGTTATCCAGCCGGTCACCCGGCAGCGAGCAGCTCGCCGCCACAACGGCAGAGAGCGCGCACCCGGTGCCCACCACGCGCGTCATCAGCGGGTCACCGCCGGTAACCGTTCGGGTGCGTTGCCCGTCCGTGATGTAGTCTACCTCGCCGGTGACCACCACAATCGTATTGATCTGCCGTGCCAGCGCCTGGGCAGCAGGCACCGCGCTGGCGGCGGTATCGGTCGTATCGACGCCGCGCCCGCCCGCGCTCATCCCGGCGAGGGCAAGGATTTCGGAAGCATTGCCGCGAATGGCGGCCGGTTTCAGGGCAAGGATTTGATGGCAAAACCGGGTGCGGAACGCCAGGGCACCCACGGCAACCGGGTCCAGCGTCCAGGGTTTGCCTGCCGCTACCGCACTTTCAATCGCACGACGCATCGACTGGGCGCGCAGCGCGGTCAGCGTGCCAACGTTAACCAGCAGCGCATCGGCTATCGCGGCAAACTGCTCGGCCTCTTCGGCCTCGATCACCATCGCCGGAGATGCGCCCAGTGCCAGCAAAACGTTGGCCGTAAAGGTCTGTACGACGTCATTCGTCATACAGTGGGTCAGCGGAGAACGGGTTCGGAAGTGGTGTAAAACGTGTAAATCGAGCAGGTCAGGCTGCATGGGTTCGCTCCTGCCTTGCGTGAAGAAGCGATGACCGGGAAGGCATCTGACTTCCCTACGCTGGCATTATCCAGATCAGGTAATACGGGTATTTCTCAGCCTTCACAAAGAAGGGCACCCCGAGTCAAAATACTTTTAAAACAATGATTTATTAAAATCAATGTTCTCAATCAGTGTAACCGTGGCCACTGGCCAGGCGCAAGGAGTTTTGATTTATCACGGCAGCGTTCGCGTTATGAATCTCCCTAAACACGTTTTCGCTAGCATCTTCAACATAAATATTTTTTCCTGGTATATCCCGGAACAAAAATGAGCTGATTTCATTTTCATTCGAAGCTGACGAAAGGTTCGATAATAAATAATCGGCAAAAACCCATAAATTTACATAAACTGTTATGTGTATTATTAACCCATTTTAATCAAAACACTTAAATACAATTAATGTATTGGTGTTTTATATCTAATTTCACTCTCATCCATTATGAAAGGCTATCTTATTGTATTATAAGATTATTACGCCAGGTCTTTCTGGATCGACTCGTTTAGCTATTCCTGCTATTTATGATTTAGATCAATAATCAAAATTACACATTCATAGATAGTTACTGCACGTTACGAAATAAGTTATCAAACCAAAATTTCCACCGTTAATCGTGAATTAATTCAGATATAACAAGACGTTGTATCTTCCCGCCAGGATAGCGCCCTTACTTTATTTTTTCTTGTAGTGATGATGAGAGCTTTAAAATGAACTATTTAAATACAACAGCTATCGCTGTTTTTGGTTTTGTGTTCGCTGGTTCAATGAATACCGCAAATGCAGCGGAAGTAAACGTAAACCTTGACGATAACGTCAATAATCCAGGTGCTCACATTCAAATTCAGGGTACCGATAAAACCGCCTATAACCTTGATAACATCGAGGGGAGTAACATTAAGCAAGACGGGCAAATCTATAACCTTCAGGGCGATATTGACAGAGCAAATACAGCTATTAATAAAGCACAAGATACAGCTAACACCGCTCAAGATGGCGTAAACGCTAACACTCAAGCTAACGCTATCCTTAATCAGAAAGTCGACGATAACAAAGCAGTTCAAACAATCATTGATAACAAACAGAATATATTGATTGATAACACTAATAATAAAGCAGATGTGGCTTTACAAGGCGTTATTACTAACGGTCAAGCAATCATTGATACAAACACAAGAGTAGATAAAGCTGAACTCACCGCTACCAATGCGAACAACAAAGCAGACGCTAACACTCAAGCGCTGGCAGGTAAGGTAGATAAAAGCATTTTCAACGCCGATCAGGATAGACAAGATCACGCCCTTCAGGATGCCTCTGACAAAGCGACTCAGGCATTTAATACGGGCGCTTATGCGCAATCTTTAGCGGTTGATGCACAAACGGTAGCCGCTGCTAACAAAGCTGCTGTTGCTAACGTTCAGTCACGCCAGCAAGCACAAGAAACGACGATTCAGAATCACAGCGCACAATTAGCGAATCATGAATCACGTATTACTGCGTTAGAGAGTCAAAATAACGCTAAGTTCTCTTCTCTGGAGAATCAGCAGAATGAGGATCGCAAGGAATATCGTGCTGGTATCGCTGGCGCTGCTTCTCTTGCTGGTTTGCATTACGTTGATACAGATAACGCGGTTGCCGTCGGTGCTGCCAACTTCAAAGATGCGCAAGGTTACGCAGTCGGTTACCGTCATAAGTTCGCTGAGAATATAGCCGCTACCCTCTCTACATCAGGTACATCCAACGGTGATGAAATTGTTGCGGCGTCCGCATCTTACGGATGGTGATTTAACAATATTATATTAAAATGCCAGCAAACCGCCAACCAGCAAAAAACTCACCATTGAGTTTAATTAGCTGGCTATAACTCAATACATTGCTGCTAGCACAAAAATGACAAAGTACATTTTTATTTCCGCTGTTTTGTATCTCACTTTTATTTTATTAGGGATATGGATCGGCTTGATGTTAGGCACCTATATTTATAATTGTAATTACTGAGGCAATAATGAAAAAGTTAATGATGGTAGCGGCTATATTATCTCTTGCTGCGTGTTCCTCACCAGCTCAACGGATGGCTGATTGTCAAAGCAAAGGAGTGAGTAAAGATGCTTGTTATATTGCAGAGCAAAACCGCACCACAGCCATTAACGCTGCGGCTGAAAAACAGGCTTTAGAGAATGCTGCTCAACTTGCACAGTCAGCGCACAGGCGCCTTCCTGAAGGCTGCACTCAGGTGATAGATGCTGCGGGTCATTGTGATAGCAAGCCAGCCAAAGTAAGCGGTGATTTAAAAAAGTTATCAGGTGAAGCGGATCACGTTATGAATAAGCCTGTCTCTGATGCTGCTGAATATCTGCTTTCGAAAGGCTGGAAGCCAAATAAAGGTTCATGGCACAAGGGAAGCTATATTATGCAGCTGGTTGTCGAAAAAGAGAGAGTTGTAAACGCACAATTATCAAAAATGTGATCTTTGCAGGACGCTACCACCTGATAAGATTTACGTAGCCCCATGTTTATGGGGCTTTGTTTTAGCTCGTTAATAGATTTACTCCAGCTGCCACGCCCCGCCATGAATAAGCGATGCCCCTCCCGTCCAGGCAAATAACGCCAGCTCGCGGCAGTCGGCATCAGGATATATACGGCTGCTGAGGCACGCCTCACCCTCGTTAACAAACACTTCCACGGAAGAGCTATCAAAGAACAAACGAAGATTAAGCGCGTTGCTCAGGTTAAGCGCGACGCTTCGGGTCCCGCACAGGCCATACTGCGGATAGTCTCGCTCCAGCACCAGGCGCTGCATCTGCGCATCAACATAAAGGCGTAACCCGTCGCCAAGACGAATGCCGTACTGCTCCGCGCTGCTGTTGGCGCAATCCCACTGCAGAATGACCTCCATCGCCTCGCAGTGTTCCACCAGCGTCATCTGCTGGTTATTAAGCGTACTTATCGGCCAGGGGAACCACGCGCCGCGCAGGCTTTCCACTTCTCTGGCTGGCTGCATTTGCAGATGGTTATCGGCACTCAGCGTCAGCTCGCGTGGTAAAGAAAGCATACCTGCCCAGCCATCCTCCTGTTCCGGCAGCGGAGATTCCCACATGTCCAGCCAGCCGATAACGATGCGTCTGCCATCCGGCGTCAGGAAACTTTGCGGCGCGTAGAAATCATGCCCGTAGTCCATCTCCACAAATTCACCTTCACGCATAAAGGGTTGACCAGGCTGCCATTCGCCTACCAGATAGCCGCTCTGGAAGAGATTGCGATGTTTAAATCCGTCTGCCGCCAGTCCCTGAGGCGAAAACATCAGCACGCGTTTACCATTGAGAGTGAAAAAGTCCGGGCATTCCCACATATAACCCAGCTCTTTTTCAGCCACCGCGAGCACGCCCCTGTCCTGCCACTTGCGCAGATCGGCAGACCGGTACACACGCACCTGGCCCGTATCCCCCTCGCGCGCGCCAACGACCATGTACCACCACGCCCCTTCACGCCATACCTTCGGATCGCGGAAGTGATGCAGCCCGGGCGGTGTATCAATGACTGTCCCGTGCCGCACAAACTGGATGCCGTCACGGCTGGTTGCCAGACACTGCACCTGGTAGAGATTAGCCTCATCGCCGGGATCGCCGTGGAATTTGTGGCCGGTGTAAATCAGCGCCAGCGTATCGCCATCCACCACCGCTGAGCCGGAAAAACAGCCGTCCTTGTCGTCTGGCCCTTCCGGGGCCAGCGCAACCGGCAGGTGCTCCCAGCGGACTAAATCTTTGCTGCGCGCATGGCCCCAGTGCATTGGCCCCCACTGGGTCGAATACGGATGGTGCTGATAAAAGGCGTGATACCAGCCGTCAAACCAGACCAGGCCGTTCGGGTCGTTCATCCAGCCAGCACGCGCGGCGAGGTGGTAACGGGGGTACCAGCGCAGGTTAAGCCCTTCGCGCCTGGAGTGCAGTTCCTGTTCTGCTTTCGTAATGGAATACATCATTTCTCTACTCTTTCGATCAGATGGTGGAAGGTTGCGGCATGAGCGGGTCAGAAGAGGACTTACCCGAGCGCAACAGGAAGATGGAGATAAACGTGGTGCTGAAGACCAGTAGCCCCATGATGAGATAGGACTGGGCAAAGCCGTATTTCTCATAGCTGTAACCTGCCAGCGGCGACAGCACCGAGGCAATCACCGAGCTTGTACAGGCAAAACCCACCAGATAGAGGGTGGAAGAGAGCCGCTTATCAAAATGCAGGCTGTTGTATTTAAAGATGGAGACCAGCAAAACGGGTAGTTCAACCGCGTGCAATAGCTTGGTAATGGAGATCAATACCGGTCCCTCAACCAGACCCGATGCCACCATACGCATCGCCATCACCATTCCGGCGAAAATCAGGCCGTTTTTCGCACCGAGGCGATTCACCAGCCACGGGGCGCAGAACATGCCCGCCGCTTCCAGGAAAACCTGGAAGGAGTTGAGATAGCCGTACATGGCGTTTCCTTCCTGCAGCGTCGGGAACTGTGAGGAGAAATAGACCGGGAACTGCTGGTCGTAAACGCCGTAAATACAGGTGCCAATAACGAAAAACACCAGCGCCCAGAAGCGCGGCAGCGTCAACAGGCGTAAGGCATCCTCCAGCGTGACCTTACCGCCGGATACCGCCTCCTGCATGGCGTGCGGCGCGGAAGAGACTCTTAGGCGCGCCAGCAACACAAAAAACACCAGCCCGGCGCAGCTCGCCACCGCGAAGTTCAGCTTCGGATTGATGTTGAACAGCAGACCGGCAAAAAAGGTTGCCACCGCCCAGCCAAGGGATCCCCACATCCTCGCCTTGCCAAACTCAAACTGACTCTGGCGGGCCACGCGCTCGGTATAGGATTCCAGTACACCAATCCCGCCGTTAAACGTCAGCCCGATATAAATCCCGCCGAAAATACTGCCGAGTAACACGTTAATCTGCAGCAGATAACCAAACAGCAGGAAGGCCGGACCGGAAAGAATGAGCAGGCTGGTCAGAAACCAGAGCAGGTTTTTTCGCAGGCCGAGTTTGTCCTGAATGAAGCCGTAGCAGATTTGCGCGCACAGCGCGGAGACGGACAGCACGGCATAGATGACCCCCGTATCCCCTGCCTTTAACCCCACCTCCTGGTGAAGCCAGATAGAGAGCAACGAGCCGGAAGATGACCACGTGACAAAAAAGAAAAACAGTAATGCGCTTAATAAAGGGTAGCTGTGAGAGTGATGCGTTTTCATCATGACATTCTCATGTTGGAGTAATGACGCAATGGTAACGTTAACATTTACGTTTTCTCATGCTGTTTGGCTGAAATTTAAGATGTTAATCACGAAAGTTAACGTTAACATTAAGAGAATGAGATCGCGATCAAATATTCATCACTGAGGTAAACATGACCCGGCCTGGGCATCAGCCTTTCTTTTACATCAGCGACTTAGTTGTATACCCTTTCACGCAGAGCATTCACGGAGTAAGACAATGGCTTCCCTGAAGGACGTCGCAAAGCTGGCTAACGTATCGCTGATGACGGTCTCCCGCGCGCTGAACAGCCCGGAGCGCCTTAAGCCGGAAACGCTGGCGCGCGTTCAGCTGGCTATCGAGCAGACCAGCTACGTGCCCGATCTGTCCGCCAAGAAAATACGCGGCGCGCATGCCTCGCCTAAAACCATAGGGGTACTGGCGCTCGATACGGTGACGACGCCGTTCTCGGTGGAGATCACGCTGTCTATTGAAGAGACGGCCAGAATGCACGGCTGGAACAGCTTCGTGATGAATATGTTTACCGATGACAATCCGGACGCCATTGTCGACCTTCTCCTCTCTCATCGGCCCGACGGAATTATCTACACCACCATGGGGTTACGTCAGGTTCCTCTCCCGGCCAAACTCCTCACCCTTCCCTGCGTGCTGGCCAACTGCGAAAGCGACGGCGAAAAGGTCGCCAGCTATATTCCCGATGATGAGCAAGGGCAATATACCGCCGTGCGGACGTTACTCGCGGAGGGTTATCGACGCCCTCTCTGCCTGCATTTACCTGAGGGGCATCTGGCCACAACCCGCCGTCGTCAGGGGCTGGAGCGTGCATGCCGTGAAGCGGGGCTCGATCCGGACAGCCTGGAGCACTGCTATATGGCACTCGGCGATGAGCACTATCGCGACATTCCAGCCGTGTTGCTGGCGCACATGCAGAATGGCATTCCCAGGTTCGACGCCGTTATCTGCGGTAACGATCGTATCGCGTTTATGGTGTACCAAACGCTACTGGGACAAGGGCTTCGTATACCGGACGACGTCGCGGTGATCGGCTATGACAATATGGTGGGCATTGGGGAGTTGTTCCTTCCTCCTCTCACGACGGTACAACTGCCGCACTATGAAATTGGTCGCCTGAGCGCCCTGCATATTATTAACGGTGAAGAACATCAGGAAACCACGCGCGTAGAAAGTCCATTTTTACTGCGTGATTCCGTTGCACAGGCAACGTGAGCACCGTTTTCTGCACCTGCCGGATAAACAGGGAAAGCTTCCCTCCTTTTATGCCGTTCAATGGCACGATTTGTCACACTCTTTTCTGCGACTTTACACACCGGGCAAATAGACTGTAACCCGCTGTTTTTATTTGGCATAAAATACAATTTTCATTTTAAAAAAGGGGATATTTCCTCGCTATACACACGTGTCACAAAACAGTAAACAAATTAACCATTGAGCCCCGTGGCAAAAGGCTCTATATTGGCGGCGTTTTTTTCAGGCCCCTTCTGTTTTTTAACTTTTTATTCAATCGTGGCTCATAACGAAGCGGCGGTTGTAGGAGTGATATGATGACGGATAAAGTCCGTATTGACACCGTAGATGCCCACAAAAGCAACGAAACCTATCTGGCCCGTCAGGCCGAGTTTGAATCTAACGTCAGGAGTTATCCGCGCAAACTGCCTTTAGCCATCACTAAAGCAGAAGGCGTGTGGATCACCGATGCAGATAATAAAGAATACCTTGACTGTTTAGCAGGTGCAGGGACCCTTGCGCTTGGCCATAACCATCCTGATGTGCTGAAAAGCATCCAAAATGTCATTACCAGCGGCTTGCCGTTACATACTCTGGATCTGACTACGCCTCTGAAAGACGCGTTTTCCGAATACCTGCTCTCTCTGCTGCCTGGTCAGGGCAAAGAGTACTGCCTGCAGTTCACCGGTCCATCCGGGGCTGACGCCGTTGAAGCAGCGCTGAAGCTGGCGAAAAAAGTGACCGGCCGTAGCGGTATCATCAGCTTCTCTGGTGGTTACCACGGCATGACCCACGGCGCACTGTCCGTGACCGGCAACCTGTCACCGAAAGAAGCGGTAGACGGTATGATGCCAGAAGTGCAGTTCATGCCTTACCCGCACGAATACCGCTGCCCGCTGGGTATCGGTGGTGAAGCGGGCGTGAAAGCGCTGACTTACTACTTCGATAACCTGATCAACGACGTTGAAAGCGGCGTGCGTAAACCTGCTGCGGTGATCCTGGAAGCGGTTCAGGGCGAAGGCGGCGTGAACCCGGCTCCGGCTGAGTGGCTGCAGCGCATCCGTAAAGTGACTCAGGAACACGGCATTCTGCTGATCCTCGACGAAGTTCAGGCTGGCTTTGCCCGTACCGGTAAATTCTTCGCCTTCGAACACGCGGGCATCGAGCCAGACATCATCGTGATGTCTAAAGCAGTCGGTGGCGGTCTGCCGCTGGCCGTACTCGGTATCAAAAAGCAGTTCGACGCATGGGCGCCAGGTCACCACACCGGTACCTTCCGCGGCAACCAGCTGGCGATGGCAACCGGTCTGACGACGCTGAAAATCCTGAAAGACCAGAACATCGCAGGCAAAGTGGCGGCACAGGGCGAATGGCTGAAAGGCCAGTTGAAAGAGATGGCGAAACGTTATCCGGTTATCGGTCACGTTCGCGGTCTTGGCATGATGATCGGTATTGAGATCGTTAAGCCGCACGAAGCCGCTGACCACATGGGCTGCTTCCCGGGCGACGGCGAGCTGTCTGCACTGATTCAGAAGAAGTGCTTCGAAGCCGGTCTGATTCTGGAGCGCGGTGGTCGTAACGGTATCGTTCTGCGTCTGCTGCCTTCTCTGCTGATCAGCGATGAAGAGCTGAAGATCTTCCTGGATAAATTTGAGCAGGCACTGCTTGCTGCGGGCGTTCGCCCGGCGTAACCGGAGTTATTGATTACGATGTCTGATTCAAACCCAATTTTGTTCTCCTCTGCGCAGAGCATTGAAGCTTACCAGCAGGCGATTGAACAAAGCACTCAGGCTGTGATGCAGTGGCTGAAACAGCCTGAGATGTACCAGGGCAAAACGGTCGCGGAACTGCGCGACCGTATTAAGCTGGATTTCAACCCGAAAGGGCTGGGCAACGAAGCGGCGATTGAACGCGCCGTGGAGTTCTTCCTGAAAGACAGCCTGTCCGTTCATCACCCGCAGTGTGTGGCGCACCTGCACTGCCCAAGCCTGGTCGTAAGCCAGGCGGCGGAAGTGCTGATCAACGCCACTAACCAGAGTATGGACTCCTGGGATCAAAGCCCGTCCGCAACCATCATCGAGATCAAACTGATCGAGTGGCTGCGTACCCGCGTGGGTTATCAGGCTGGCGACGCCGGTGTCTTCACCAGCGGCGGAACCCAGAGCAACCTGATGGGCCTGATGCTGGCGCGCGATGCGTTCTTTGCGCGTCAGGGTCACTCCGTTCAGCAGAACGGTCTGGTGGGCGATCTGCGTAAGATCCGCGTACTGTGCTCTGAAAACGCGCACTTCTCCGTACAGAAAAACATGGCGCTGATGGGTCTGGGCTACCAGTCCGTGGTGCAGGTGAAAACGGACGAATTCTCCCGCATGGATCTGACCGATCTGGCGGCGAAAATCGAACAGTGCAATGCGAACGGCGAGCAGATTCTGGCGATCGTCGCAACGGCAGGTACCACCGATGCCGGCGCTATCGATCCGCTGCGCGCCATTGCTGAACTGGCGGCGAAGCAGAACATCTGGGTACACGTTGATGCGGCCTGGGGCGGCGCGCTGCTGATGTCTGAGCAGTATCGTCACTACCTGGACGGCATTGAGCTGGTGGATTCCGTCACCCTGGACTTCCACAAGCAGTTCTTCCAGACCATCAGCTGCGGCGCCTTCCTGCTGAAAGAAGCGCGCCACTATGAGCTGATGCGCTATCAGGCGGCTTACCTGAACTCTGAGTTCGACGAAGAAGCCGGCGTGCCGAACCTGGTCTCCAAATCGCTGCAGACCACCCGTCGTTTCGACGCGCTGAAGCTGTGGATGAGCCTGGAAGCGCTGGGTCAGGAGCAATACGCGGCGATCATCGATCACGGCGTGACCCTGGCACAGCAGGTTGCGGCGTACGTGAAAGCGCAGCCTGCGCTGGAACTGGTTATGCAGCCGCAGCTGGCAAGCGTACTGTTCCGCTTCCGTGGCGAGGTGCAGGCAGATGATGTCGGTATCGCCCTGCTGAACCAGAAAATTGGTGATGCGCTGCTGGAATCCGGCCGTGCAAACGTCGGCGTGACGGAGCATAACGGCGTGACCTGCCTGAAGCTGACGCTGCTGAACCCAACCGTGACGCTGGAAGATATCAAAATCCTGCTGTCTCTGGTTGAGCGCACCGCGCAGGAAGTTCTGGCTAAGTAATATAAAACCCCTCTCCCGCCGGGAGAGGGGTTATTCTTATAAGCCCGCCCACCACATCCTGATTTTTAATCCCCAGTAGCTCGTCCAGCCCGTTGTGGTACTGATCACGTTCCCCTTCGATACAATGACTAACGTCGGCGTCACGCTCACCTGCCACGCCTGCGACAGCGCACCGTTTTCATCGTTTATCACCGGCATTTTCAGCTGTTTCTTGTCAACCCAGCGTGCAAGCTTTGCGTTATCACCAGAGCGCATGACGATACTCACCACGTTCCCGCCCTCTTCTGCCAGCTGATTAACCGCAGGCGTGGTGTAACGGCAAATGCTGCACCAGGTCGCCCAGACGTAGATCAGCAGCGGACGCTCCTGGCTGAGCGCCGCAATATCATGCATTTTTCCGTCGATGCTCGTCATCGGCGTTGCACTAAAACTGGCGGGGAGTGTCGGTTTTCGGTATTGATCAACTCCCCACGCCACGGCCAGCGTCAGCAGAACGAGTATTACCCCTTCCCGCGCCCAGCGGCGCAGTCGATTGATTTTGCGGTTATCCATTGTGACCTCGCGTTTTAACGAAGGTCATCTTAACGGGCAATACACCATCACGCTGTAAAGAAATGTCGCGTCAGGGTTACTCCCGGGTATAGCCATAGTCGTAAGCGCTATACCCCGAGTTGTAATAGAGCGCCGCCGATTTCACAATGTCATTGAGGATCACGCCATTCACCTTTACGTTCATCCGTTCCATACGCTTAAGGCTGGTCTCGATCTCTTTAACGCTGGTTTTACCAAAGCGGGCGACCAGCAGCGTAGTGGCTGCTGATCTGGCGATCAGCAAAGCATCCGTCACGGCAAGCACAGGTGGAGTGTCGATAATCACGATGTCATACCCCTTTTCAATCTGCGCCATCACATCCTGGAAGCGTTCACTCATGAGCAGGTCAACGGGATGCGTAGGTTGGGGTCCGCAGGTCAGTACATCAAAACCGCCTTTCTCAAAGCGTTGAACCGCCTCCTGCCACTCAACGGTTCCGTCGAGCACGCAGGACAACCCCCGATGATTGTTCAGCCTGAACACATTGTGGACATACCCTTTACGCATATCCGCATCAATAAACAGCACCCGCTGTCCGGCCTGTGCCACAATCGACGCCAGTGAAGTACTGACCAGCGTCTTTCCGCAGTCCTGCGTGGGGCCAGACACCACGACAACCCGGTTTGCGGTATCCATCATGGTAAAATGCAAACTGGTGCGCAGCCCACGCATCGCCTCGACAAACGTATCAGCCGGACGGTCAATGGGCAGGAAAGGCACGTTGGATATCCTGTGCTTCCAGTGGGAAGTAAACAGGTTTCTTCTGCGCAGGTGCGTTTTTTTCCATAACCATACCGAGCGCGGAAGCGTTACCAGCAGCGGCATCCCGAACTCTTCCAGTTGTTCTGACGACGTAATGCCCCGCTTGAAGGCGGAACGCACTAAAACCGTTCCGGCAGAGAGGAGCAGCCCTATCATCATACCAAACAGAATGATGAGGGCTTTGCGCGGTCTGACAGGGGCCGGCTGCGTCACCGCCGGGTCTATGATCCGCACATTCCCGATAGCGCTGGAGCGCGAGATGCTCAGCTCTTGCTGACGCGTCAGTAACTGCATGTATACGGCGCGCCCGGATTCAACATCACGACTCAGGCGTAATATTTCCTGCTGCGTGGATGGCATGGAGGAGACGCGGCTATACAGGCGCGCGCGTTCCCGCTCAAGCGTTTGTTTTTTCTCCAGTAAAGCACGGTAGGTGGGATGGTCCTTTTTGAACAGCTGGGATACCTCTGCCTCGCGAAACGTCAGCGCGTTAAGCTGATTTTCCACGTTAACTACCTGATCAAGAACCGACTTTGCCTCAAGAGATAAATCGACCGAATCGCTTTGCTCTCGATAAGCATTCAGTCGTGCCTCGGCTTCATCCAGTTCGCGACTGATTTTAGGTAACTGATCCTGTAAGAACGTGAGGCTACGGGAATCTTTAGCTTCCTGGCGCGCAATGTTCTGGCTGAGAAAATTTTCGGCAATCGTATTAAGTACCGTAGCGGTCTTGCCGGGATCGTCACCCGTTAACGTTAAGGCGATCATTCCACTCTGTTTCGACGACTCCACAACCGTCAGTCTGCTCTGAATGGCGTTGATCGCCTCAAGCCTGGTAACGATGTTGAGGGTAAACTGGGTTCCCGGAGCCGCATTGAGGGAGGTCACCAGAAGAGAGACGCCCTCTTTAAGTAGCGCTTTTCCAACAACGCCCTCTGCCTCAAGCGTTTGTCCCTCAAGACGATATCGCCCTTGCTCGAGAACAGTGAGTAAAAGCGTTTGTGGATCCCCCTCCACAGACGGAATATTCAGCGAGCCAATCGTGATTTCAGCGGGGTTGCGCCCCTGCACATGCTCCCAGAAAGCTCCAATGACGGGGAACAAGCGCCTATTAACCTCGTAGGTCAGCCCTAACCGATCAACGGTCTGTCCGAGGACCATCCGTGATTTAAGGAGTAAAAGTTCTGGAGCGACATCGGGTGAGAGATCGGATCTGAGCGAGGTCAGGTTCTTGAGCAGCGCGTTGCCCTGCTTCGCTTCGACCTGCACCAGGGCATCAGCCTGATAAACCGGCGTGACGCTGAAGGCGTAGATCCCCGCACATACCGTGAACAGAAGCGTAACACACGCGATCATTACCCGGTGATCGAACATCTCAGCAAGCAACTGAATGAGATCCATTTCGTTATTCTGCGGTGTCGCAGCACTATATTTGTCTGATTTAGAAGACGACATTACGGCTTCATTCCTTGTTAACTCAAACGACGAGCCCATTCCTGACTGGCTTTCCCCAATTGCCCGAAAACATATTCAAAGGCTTCACGGCTTTTGCGATACGGGTCGGGAATGTCCTGGGTTTCCAGCCATTGTCCAAATAGCAGCGATTTTCCCCGGTTCTCCGGGGCCATTGTGGCAATAAAACGAAGGTGTTCCGGCTCCATCACCAGAATCAAGTCGGACTGTTGCAACAGACTGCACGTCACCCTGCGGGCAACGTGCCCCTCCAGCGAAAGGCCGTGACGCAAGGCCACAGCCTGCGCACTCGCATCCGCCGGGCGTCCTTCTAGTCCGAAAATACCTGCAGAGGTGACCTGCCTGCCGGGTAATTGCTGACGCAATAGCCGCTCACCAATGGGTGAGCGGCAAATATTGCCGGTGCAGACCACTAAGATTGAATGGAACATGACTACGGCCACGATCGGATGTTACGAACGGTTTCGGTCAGGTCATGTACGCCGCTGATGGTGGGCACCAGTTGGGAGATCACGCGATTCCAGCGCGATAGCGGTGCCGTGGTGACGTAGACAATGTCATACGGCTCAAGCTGGAATTCCGTACCCAGCACCATGGCTGAAGCATCTTCCGCATTCAGCTGATAGATATTGGCGATTTTGTCGGTGTCACCTTTTTTCGATACCTGGCGAATAACAAAAATGCCGGTTGCATCGGCCATATTTTGGTTAAGCCCCCCGGCATTTCCCAGGGCCTCGGCCAACGTCATGCCGCTACGATCCATCTTAAGGGTGCTCTGTTTCACCACCTCGCCCATTACGAACACTTTCAGCGCGTCGTTCCGGGGAACAAACAGGATATCGCCAGGATAAAGCAGCTTATTTTGGGTCAAATCGCCATGCTGCATCAGGGCATAGAGTGAGAGGTGGGCGTCCTGTCCATTGTGTGTGAGCACGACGTTACGCCAGTCGGCATCCGCCGAGAGCCCACCCGCGGCGTTAATCGCATCCATCACCGTCAGCGGAATATTGGTTATCGGCTGTTGACCCGATTTTTCCACCTCTCCGGTGACGTAGGCTTTTTGTGAACGGAAGGAGGCTACGCTGACGTCCACCTGCGGGCTCTCAATGACGCTATCCAGTCGAGCCGTAATCTCTTCACGTACCTGTGAAACCGTTTTTCCTGCCACCCGCAGTTTACCGACATAGGGATAAAAGAGCGTACCGTCAGCGTTGACCCAGTTGCCTGTATCGCTCGCGCTACGATATTGTCCTGCGGGCGTTGTTAATTCAGGATGATCCCAGACGGTGACCGTCAGGATGTCGCCTGCGCCAATACGGTATTCCCAGTTTTTGATCTGCTTGTCCAGATTAGGATTTGCCTGAGATTTCGACACGGGCGGGCGCAGTTTTTCAATCCACTCCGGGGTCAGCGGAAAAATTTCCACGCGCTTATCAAGCTGATAATTTGCCTCTTCCGCCGAAATAACTTTCTTACTTGACACACTTAAGTTCTGACCAAGTGAAAAAACACACCCTGTTAACTGACTAATACTGAGAAATAACAGCGAAAATGCAGTTGTACTTTTCATTAATATAAATATTTCTTTTAAACGTTGCGTTTATCGTTAAGCCTGTAAAAAGACCCAATCCAACCCCATGAAATGTAATCAATTATGCTTATGAGAGATGAACTTCCTGCCCTTATAAAACACACCTCACCCGCGCTTTAAAAAACAGATCCTATACTCGACATGGTTAAAAAAACGGACGTCAGCACGCTTCATCCGGAGGCAATATTAAATGCTCTTCAGAGAGAAAGCATTCGCCTCGCTTTCTAACTT
This sequence comes from Enterobacter sp. CFEC122, assembly GCF_052983755.1. Lineage (NCBI taxonomy): Bacteria > Pseudomonadati > Pseudomonadota > Gammaproteobacteria > Enterobacterales > Enterobacteriaceae > Enterobacter > Enterobacter sp. CFEC122. Next base: position 115,216 of record NZ_JBRIQR010000007.1, read on the forward strand.
TGATATGGAAAGTTATTTTCAGAATTAATTAATGAAATGATAAATATTAAAAATATAATGCATCGACAATATTCCCGACACTGATAAACATCACGCAATTGGGCTACACAAAACCGTCCACTTTTGTTACATTTTTTTTCAAACATACCCTGCGTTGATACTTAAAATGGACTGTCTGCTTTGCTTTCGACGTCCCGCAGACGAAAAGTATCTGTAACGATATCACTGGAGAAAAAATGGCTAAGCGTAAACTGCTGCTTCTGGGTGTATTACTGTCTCTGGCGGGATCCGCATTCTCTGCCCCGCAAACGGCCGCTGCCCCCTCCGGCATCAAGGCCTATGAAGAACAAGAGTTCATCGCTGACTTCACGAAATTCAAGATTGGCGACACGGCGCCGGCGCAGTATCAAACGCCGGAGTACACCATCAAACAGTACCAGCTGCGTAACCTGCCGGCTCCGGATGCCGGAACCCACTGGACCTACATGGGCGAGAACTACGTGCTGATCGGCGATGCGGACGGCAAAATCTACAAAGCCTATAACGGAGATATTTTCTATCACCGCTAAGACCATTCTGATCCGCCCCTGGCAGGAAAGCGATCGTCCTTTCCTGCGCACGCTCTTTCTCCACGCCCGGCGTGAGGCCTGGCCATGGCTGGACAGCTCAGACTGGCAGCTGGAAGACTTTGACGCGGCCACCCGTGACGAAGTGATTTGGGTTGCCACGCAGAACGGCCATCGCCTGGGCTTTGCCTCCGTCTGGGCGAACGATAATTTTCTGCACAACCTCTTTGTTGACCCGCAGTATCAAAGCCACGGCGTCGGGAAAATGCTTCTGGAACAGGTGCAGAAGACGTTTACCAGTACAGGTTCGCTTAAGTGTCTGGTGAAGAATGCGCGGGCTGTCGCGTTTTACCAGCGGCACGGCTGGCACATTGAGGCGACGGGGGATTCTCCGGAGGGAGAGTATTATTTGATGCACTATCGGCTTGGGTAAAGTCAGGTGGCGCTTCGCTTACCTGACCTACAAAACCGTATTTCGTAGGCCGGGTAAGGCGAAGCCGCCACCCGGCACTAAGCGAAGAGGTATTACACCGCGCGGAACGCGATTTCGCCCGGGATGACTTCGCCCTGCCAGTAAAGCTGCGCCGCAACGCGTCCCGCCAGCTGACGATACATCTCTGCAAATTCGCTGTCCGGACGGCTGACCACCGTCGGCTTGCCGCTGTCCAGATCTTCACGCAGGGTAATGTGCAGCGGCATCTGTCCCAGCAGTTGGGTGTGATACTTCGCAGCCAGTTTTTCTGCCCCGCCCGTACCGAAGATAGGTTCATGGTGACCGCAGTTGCTGCAGATGTGCATGCTCATGTTCTCAACGATACCGAGCACCGGCACTTCCACCTTCTCGAACATCACGATGCCTTTTTTGGCGTCGATCAGCGCGATATCCTGCGGCGTGGTCACCACAACGGCACCCGTCACCGGAATGTTCTGCGCCAGCGTGAGCTGGATGTCACCGGTCCCCGGCGGCATGTCCAGCACCAGATAATCCAGATCCGGCCACATCGTCTCCTGCAGCATCTGCAGCAGCGCTTTGCTGGCCATCGGGCCGCGCCAGACCATGGCGTTATCGTCAGTCACCAGGTAACCGATGGAGTTGGTCGCCAGACCGTGCGCCATGATCGGCGCCATGTGGGTCCCATCGGGCGAGGTTGGACGCTGGTTTTCCGCGCCCAGCATGTTTGGAATAGACGGGCCGTAGATGTCGGCATCAAGAATACCGACCTTTGCCCCTTCCGCTGCCAGCGCCAGCGCCAGGTTTACGGCGGTAGAGGATTTCCCCACCCCGCCCTTGCCCGAGCTGACGGCAATGATGTTTTTCACGCCGTTGACGCCAGGCTGGTTTTTCACGCGCTTCAGCGTGGCGATGCTGTGGCTCAGCTTCCAGTCGATCGCCTTCGCGCCGGTAATGCGCAGCAGCTCGGCGCTGGTCTGCTCTTTCAGCGCGTCAAAGGCGCTGGTCCAGACGAACGGCATCTGCAGCTCAACGTGCAGCGTGTCGTCCAGCCAGGCAACGTGGTGTAACGCTTTCAGCGTAGTGAGATTGTGCTTCAGGGTTGGATGCTGAAAGTTAGCCAGCGTCCCGGCGACCATTGCTCGTAAGGCTTCCGGTGATTTGGCCTGGGATTGAGAACTCATCCCGACTCCTTTGTTCTTGTGAATAAGACCTTAGATGAACAAGTTTACCTGAAAGGCCGTGGTTTGTGCTTACTTAATAATGCCCCTTTTGGTAATATCAAAAACCCTTTTCACAGTTAAAAGAAGTAATGCCTACTATGACTCAAGTCGCGAAGAAAATTCTGGTAACGTGCGCACTGCCGTACGCCAACGGCTCAATCCACCTCGGCCACATGCTGGAGCATATCCAGGCTGATGTCTGGGTCCGTTACCAGCGAATGCGCGGCCACGAGGTTAACTTCATCTGTGCGGACGATGCCCACGGCACGCCGATCATGCTGAAAGCGCAGCAGCTGGGGATCTCCCCGGAGCAGATGATTGCCGAAATGAGTCAGGAGCATCAGACCGATTTTGCTGGCTTTGACATCAGCTATGACAACTATCACTCCACGCACAGCGACGAAAACCGCGAGCTGTCGGAGCTGATCTACACCCGTCTGAAAGAGAACGGTTTTATCAAAAACCGCACCATCTCTCAGCTGTACGATCCGGAAAAAGGCATGTTCCTGCCGGACCGCTTCGTCAAAGGCACCTGTCCGAAATGTAAATCCCCGGACCAGTACGGCGATAACTGCGAAGTGTGCGGCGCGACCTACAGCCCGACCGAGCTTATCGAGCCGAAATCCGTGGTTTCCGGCGCCACGCCTGTGATGCGTGACTCCGAGCACTTCTTCTTTGACCTGCCGTCCTTCAGCGAAATGCTGCAGGCGTGGACCCGCAGCGGCGCGCTGCAGGAGCAGGTAGCGAACAAGATGCAGGAGTGGTTCGAATCCGGCCTGCAGCAGTGGGATATCTCCCGCGATGCGCCGTATTTCGGCTTCGAAATCCCGAACGCGCCGGGTAAATACTTCTACGTCTGGCTGGACGCGCCAATCGGCTACATGGGCTCCTTCAAGAACCTGTGCGACAAGCGTGGCGACACCATCAGCTTCGACGAATACTGGAAGAAAGACTCTACCGCCGAGCTGTACCACTTCATCGGCAAAGACATCGTTTACTTCCACAGCCTGTTCTGGCCGGCCATGCTGGAAGGCAGTAACTTCCGCAAGCCAACCAACCTGTTTGTTCACGGCTACGTGACGGTGAACGGCGCCAAGATGTCCAAGTCCCGCGGGACGTTCATCAAGGCCAGCACCTGGCTGAACCACTTCGACGCGGACAGCCTGCGCTACTACTACACCGCGAAGCTCTCTTCCCGCATCGACGATATCGACCTGAACCTGGAAGATTTCGTGCAGCGCGTAAACGCGGACATCGTGAACAAGGTGGTGAACCTGGCGTCCCGTAACGCGGGCTTTATTGCCAAGCGCTTTGACGGCGTGCTTTCTGCCGAACTGGCCGATCCTGAGCTGTATAAAACCTTCACCGATGCCGCCGCTGCGGTTGGCGAAGCCTGGGAAAGCCGTGAATTCGGTAAAGCGATTCGCGAAATCATGGCGCTGGCCGACGTTGCCAACCGCTATGTGGACGAGCAGGCGCCGTGGGTGGTCGCGAAACAGGAAGGCCGTGACGCCGACCTGCAGGCGATCTGCACCATGGGTCTGAACATGTTCCGCGTGCTGATGACATGGCTTAAGCCGGTTCTGCCACAGCTGGCAGCCCGCGCTGAAGCGTTCCTGAACACCGAACTGACCTGGGATGCAATCCAGCAGCCGCTGCTCGGCCACAAGGTGAACACCTTCAAGGCGCTGTACAACCGCATCGAGATGAAGCAGGTTGACGCCCTGGTAGAAGCATCCAAAGAAGAAGTGAAGGCGGCTGCGGCACCGGTCACCGGCCCGCTGGCGGACGATCCGATTCAGGAAACCATTACCTTTGACGATTTCGCCAAAGTCGACCTGCGCGTGGCGCTGATCGAGAACGCGGAGTTTGTGGACGGCTCTGACAAGCTGCTGCGCCTGACGCTGGATCTGGGCGGCGAGAAGCGCAACGTCTTCTCCGGCATCCGTTCTGCTTACCCGGATCCGCAGGTGCTGATCGGCCGTCAGACCGTGATGGTCGCCAACCTGGCGCCGCGCAAAATGCGCTTCGGCATCTCTGAGGGGATGGTGATGGCCGCAGGCCCTGGCGGGAAAGATATCTTCCTGTTAAGCCCTGACGAAGGCGCGAAGCCTGGCCAGCAGGTGAAATAACAAAAAAGCCGGAGATTATCTCCGGCTTTTTTTTTGCCCGGCGGCGCTACGCTTGCACGGGCCTACGGGTTTTGTAGGCCGGGTAAGGCGAAGCCGCCACCCGGCTAAACATCACGCCTTCGGGTGATGCACCCGGTGGGTCAGCCCGCGCAGGAAATTACGCAGGAACTGGTCGCCGCACTCACGGTAGTTTTTATGATCCGGTGCGCGCATCATGGCGGTCACTTCCGGCACGGATACGCGGAATTTTTGCTCGGTCATGATCGCCACGATATCGTCCGTTTTCAGCGAGAACGCGATACGCAGCTTTTTCAGCACCGTGTTGTTGTTCACCCGACGCTCCAGCGCCAGCTCTGGCGCGGCAGGATCTTTGCCACGCTTATCGTAAATCAGGCCGTTCAGGAAGCCCGACAGAATGATATCAGGGCAACGGACAAACCCCTCTTCGTCTTCTTTGGTCATCCACGTGTCAAAACTGGCAGACGTGGATTCCATGTCGGAAAGCGCAAGAATGCGCACCATGTCGTTATTGTTCGCTTTCAGGGTGTAGCGCAGGCTACGAAGAATATCGTTACTTAGCATAGTGCCTTCGAATGTCGATGATGCAATGGCGCGCAGTGTACCAGCTTTACAGCCCAATCGCCTCTTTCAAACTCTTCAGGTAGCGGCGGCTGACCGGGACGGTTTGCCCGGCGCGCAGCACCAGCTCGGCCTGGCCGTTATCTTCCAGGCGGATCTCCTTCAGATGCGCCATATTCACCAGGTACTGGCGGTGACAGCGAATCAGCGGCGTGCGGCTCTCCAGCGTGCGCAGGGTCAGCTCGGTAAACCCTTCGTTCCCTTCCGCGCTGGTAACAAATACCCCGCTCAGGCGGCTGCTGACAAAGGCCACATCATCCATCTGCAGAAGATAGATCCGGCTGTGCCCGGTGCAGGGGATAAATTTCAGCGGCTGCTGGTTCTCCGCCAGCAGCGTGACGTCCTGCACGGTGCGCTCCTGGCGTAAACGGTTGAGCGTTTTATCCAGACGCTTCTCTTCAATCGGCTTGAGTAAATAATCAAACGCATGCTCCTCAAAGGCCTTAACGGCATATTCGTCGAACGCCGTCAGAAACACGATGTAGGGACGATGGTCCGGGTCAAGCATGCCGACCATCTCCAGCCCGCTGACGCGGGGCATCTGAATATCAAGGAACAGCACGTCCGGGCGCAGCTTGTGCACCGCGCCGATAGCCTCAATGGCGTTGGCGCACTCCCCCACAATCTCAATATCCGGCTGCTCCTGCAGCAGAACGCGCAGGTTTTCCCGTGCCAGCGGCTCGTCATCCACAATCAGCACTCTTAACATGCGTTTTCCTCCAGCGGCAGTCGTAGGGTAATACGGGTAAATCGGTCGGGCTCGCAGGCGACGGTAATGCCACAGTCATCGCCAAAATGGGCGCGCAGACGTTTATCCACCAGGCTCATCCCTAATCCGCCGGAGACGGAAGGCTGATAAAGCCCGGCATTATCTTCAATATCCAGCACCAGGTGATGATTGAATCGGCTGGCGGCAATGGTTATCTCCCCCCTTCCCAGCAGCTGTGATGTACCGTGCTTAATGGCGTTTTCGACAATCGGCTGCAGGGTAAAGGCCGGAAGATGCTGATACGCCAGCTCTTCCGGCACGGAGAGCGACACCTGCAGACGCGACTGGAAACGCGCCTGCTCAATCTGCAGATAGGCATTCACGTGCTCAATCTCATCGGCGAGGGTCACGATCTCCGACGGCCGTTTCAGGTTCTTGCGGAAAAAGGTCGACAGAAACTGCACCAGCTGCGCGGCCTGATCGCTGTCGCGGCGGATCACCGCTTTGAGCGTATTGAGGGCGTTGAACAGGAAATGCGGATTGACCTGCGCATGCAGCAGCTTAATCTCCGACTGCGTCAGCAGGGCTTTCTGCCGCTCATACTGCCCGGCGAGGATTTGCGCGGACAGCAGCTGGGCGATCCCCTCCCCCAGCGTGCGGTTGATGGAGCTGAAAAGACGGTTTTTCGCCTCATACAGCTTGATGGTGCCCATCACCCGCTGATTCTCGCCGCGCAGCGGAATCACCAGCGTGGAGCCCAGCTTGCACTGGGGATGCAGCGAACAGCGGTAAGGCACTTCGTTACCGTCGGCATACACCACCTCGCCGGTTTCGATGGCGCGCAGCGTATAGGCTGAGGAGATCGGCTTGCCCGGCAGATGGTGATCGTCGCCCGTACCGGTAAAGGCCAGCAGCTTTTCCCGATCGGTTATCGCCACCGCGCCGATATCCAGCTCCTTGTAGAGCACCTGGGCCACCTTCATGCTGTTCTCTTCGTTGAACCCCTGGCGCAGGATCCCTTCCGTCGAGGCGGCAACCTTCAGCGCCGTGGCGGAAAAGGCCGAGGTGTACTTCTCAAACATGGCGCGCTTGTCGAGCAGAATGCGCATAAACAGCGCCGCGCCCACGGTATTGGTCACCATCATCGGAGCGGCAATGCTGCTGACCAGGTGCAGCGCATCCTCAAACGGACGGGCAATCAGCAGAATGATCGCCATCTGCGCCATTTCGGCCACAAAGGTAATGGCACCGGCGGTCAGCGGACTAAATACCTTGTCCGGGCGACCGCGCTTAATCATATAGCTGTGCACCAGACCGCCGAGAAGCCCTTCAACGATCGTGGAGATCATACAGCTCAGGGCCGTCATCCCCCCCATGGAATAGCGATGCAGCCCCCCGGTTAAACCGACAAGCCCCCCGACGACGGGACCGCCGAGCAGCCCGCCCATCACCGCGCCGATAGCGCGCGTATTGGCAATAGAGTCTTCGATATGAAGACCAAACCAGGTCCCCATAATGCAGAATATGGAAAATACGACGTAGCAGAGGAATTTGTGCGGCAGACGGACGGTGACCTGCATCAGCGGGATAAACAGGCGCGTTTTGCTCATCAGCCAGGCAATGACCAGAAACACGCACATCTGCTGAAGCAACAGCAGCACCAGGTTAAACTCGTACATACTCAAAACCGCACACGCTAAAAAACGCGTAACATACACGGATGCGGCTCAACTTTCTTTGAAGCATCCCAAAAAAGCGTAAAATCGTGCCCGTTATCACACCTTTTTCAGAATATCGCATAGGCTTCGCATTCTTTGTGCAAAAAACAATCAATTCTTCCTGGTTCGGCAAAGTGGGTCTACAGTTAAGCTGGGGACGCGTAAGCCAGGGGGCGAATATGGCGCTTTACACAATCGGTGAAGTGGCACTCCTTTGTGATATCAATCCCGTTACCCTACGGGCGTGGCAGCGACGGTATGGATTACTCAAACCGCAGAGGACCGACGGTGGGCATCGCCTTTTTAATGATGACGATATCGACCGCATTCGCGAAATCAAAAGCTGGATCGACAACGGCGTGCAGGTTGGGAAAGTGAAGTCCCTGCTGAGCCACGACGACCCGGATACGCAACATCTCTGGCGCGAACAACAGGAAACCCTGCTGCGGCTCCTGCAGGCGGGCAACCTGCAGCGCCTGCGTGGATGGATAAAAGAGCAGGGTCGCGATTACCCGGCGCAGACGCTGATCTCCCATCTTTTCATTCCGCTCCGGCGACGCCTGCAGTGCCAGCAGTCCACCCTGCAGGCGCTGCTCAGCATGCTCGACGGCGTGCTGATCAACTACATTGCCGTCTGCCTTGCCTCAGCGAAGAACAAAGCCGGAAAAGATGCGCTGGTTGTCGGCTGGAACGTACACGATACCACCCGCCTGTGGCTGGAAGCGTGGATTGCCACCCAGAAGGGCTGGCGCGTGGATGTTCTGGCGCACTCGCTGGCGCAGCTCAGACCTGAGTTTTTCGACGGCCAGACCCTGCTGGTCTGGTGTGGCGAAGTGCCGTCCGCTTCGCAGCAACAGCTGCTGACGGAATGGCGTGAGAATGGTTACCCGGTCTATTCCCTTGGTCCGGATGAGCCATAACGGCATTTAATGGTTCATTAACAGCTGCGCTTCACCGTATAATTGTTCCGTTAACAACAGGAGCACATGATGAAGGCAACCAAACTGGCCATTATTACCCTTTTTGTCCTGATGGCCGTAAGCGGTATCGGCGGCGTGATGCTGGCAGGGTACTCGTTTATTGTTCGCGGCGGTGTCGGCTGAGGTACAGCGCCAGCCGCTCAAAAGCGCGATCGACGACGATTGCCGCCAGCGCAACCAGCAGCGCTCCCTGCACAATATACGCCGTATTAAACCCGCTTAAGCCGATAATGATCGGCGTGCCCAGCGTATTAGCGCCGACCGTCGACGCAATGGTCGCCGTCCCGATGTTAATGATGACCGACGTGCGGATCCCGGCAATGATAACCGGTGCCGCTAGCGGCAGTTCAACCTTGCGCAGCCGCTGACCGCGACTCATCCCCATCCCTTCCGCCACGCTCAGCACGGACGCAGGTACCGCCGCGAGGCCCGCCAGCGTGCCCTGCAGCACCGGCAATACGCCGTACAGAATCAGCGCAATGATGGCAGGCTGTTGGCCAAAGCCCATCACCGGCACCGCTATCGCCAGCACCGCCACCGGGGGAAACGTCTGTCCGATGGCCGCAATCGTCTCCACCAGCGGGCGAAACTCCCGGCCCGCGGGCCGCGTGACCGCGATGCCCGCCCCCACGCCCAGCACAACCGCGATGGCGCTTGAGAGCGCCACCAGCCAGAGATGCGCCAGGGCGAGATTAATGAAGCTCTCCTGCTGATACACCGGCCGCGGCAGCCCGGGAAAGAGACCGTTAAACAGCGCCGCGCTGTGGGGCATCAGAAACAGTAAGCCGACAAAGAGCGCTACCAGCCAGAGAAGCGGATCACGCAGTGCCTTCACGCGTCACCTCCCCGGCCAGCAGATCGCGAAAGTGTAAGGTGCCGCACGGCGCGCCCCGGGCATCCGAAACGGGCAATACTTCGCACTGGCGCGCGACAAACGCGGAGAGCGCATCCCGCAGGCTCATCTGCGCCTGCAGCGGTTCGCCGCTCACCGGCGCCGCCTCCCGACGCATATAGTCGCTCACCGTTCGCAGGGAGAGCAGCCTGACGCCCAACTCGCTGCGGCCAAAAAACTCGCGCACAAAGTCGTTCTTCGGCCAGGTTAACAGCTCAAGCGGCGAGCCCTGCTGCACAACTTCGCCATGATCCATCAGCACCAGATGGTCGGCCAGGCGCAGGGCTTCATCAATATCGTGCGTCACGAGCACGATCGTGCGTCCGAGAATGCGGTGAATGCGGGTCATCTCCGCCTGCAGCGCCCCGCGCGTGACCGGATCCAGCGCGCCGAAGGGTTCGTCCATCAGCAGCACCTGCGGGTTGGCCGCCAGCGCGCGCGCTACGCCCACGCGCTGCTGCTGCCCGCCGGAAAGCTGGTGCGGATAGCGGTCGCGCAGCGCGGGCTCTAGCCCCAGCAGAGACATCAGTTCATCAACGCGTTCGGCGATTTTCGTCCGCGACCATTTCTCCAGCTGCAGCACGGTGGCGATGTTCTGCGCCACCGTCCAGTGCGGAAACAGTCCGATGGACTGTATGGCATAACCCATCCGACGGCGCAGCTCCAGCACCGGCAGGCTGCGGATCTCTTCCCCGGCAAAGCGGATCAGCCCGCTGTCATGCTCCACCAGCCGGTTGATCATCTTCAGTGTGGTGGATTTGCCCGACCCGGAGGTGCCAATCAGCACGGAAAACGCGCCCTCGGCAAAGTTCAGGTTCAGGTGGCTCGCCGCCGGGCGACCGGCAAAGGTTTTACTGACATCATGAAATTCAATCATTGGCTCTTCTCCCGAGCAGCGCGAGCCATAAGGCAAACAGTGCGTCGACGACCACCGCCAGCGCAATCGTGGGCACCACGCCCAATAACACCAGATCCAGGGCACTGCTCAGCAGCCCCTGGAAGACCAGCGCGCCAAAGCCGCCCGCGCCAATCAGCGCCGCAATCACCGCCATGCCGACGGTCTGGACCGCCACCACCCTCAGGCTGCGCAACAGCAGGGGCAGCGCCAGCGGGAGCTGAATTTTCCAGAAACACTGCCGCGCGCTCATTCCCATCGCATGGGCGCTTTCCAGCACGTCAGGTGCGACCTGACCTAAGCCCGCGACCACGCCGCGTACCAGCGGCAGCAGGGCATACAGCACCAGCGCGATAAGCGCGGGCGTTAATCCCGTTCCGGCTATTCCCAGCATTCCCAGCGCCGGAAACGACTTCACCAGCCCGGCCAGCGGCGCAATCAGCAGGCCAAACAGCGCGACGGAAGGAATGGTCTGGATAACATTGAGCACGGTAAAAACCCCGCCCTGGCGTGAAGGATGGCGATAGCACCACATGCCAAGGGGGATCCCAACCAGAAGCGCCGGAAAGAGCGTACCGAAGAGGATCGTCAGGTGCTGCGCGAGGGCATCATCAAACACCTCCTGACGGTTGGCGTATTCTTTTAACAGCGAGAGGTTGTTCAGCTCACCGCTGAACAGCAGGAGTAAAGGAATACACCATATCTGCGCATTGAGCACCCATCGCCAGACGGCGCTGGGGATGAGTCGACGAATCGCATCGCTGCAGGCCAGCAGGCAGAGCGCCAGCCACAGCCACAGGCCGCTGCCGATAGTGGTTCTCGCCAGCGGACTTTCCGCCGAGGCCATATGCGTCGCCGCCAGCCCGGCGCTCCAGAACAGGAGAATAAACAGCCCTTCAGAGAGAAGCAGCGTCAGCCACTGGGCCAGGCGTCCCTGCCAGAGCGACAGGATCACCCACGCGCCCAGCGCCGCCGCCAGCCACCCCGGCGTAAACGACCAGACCTGCCAGAGCGCTTTTCCCTCCCCCGACATCAGGCGGTTTGGGGCAACGTTGACAAACGGTAACGCGACCGCCGCGATGGCTACGCAGGCCAGCAGCAGCAGGACGCGGTTATGACATTTTATTGGCACAGCCTTTTCCCGTTACTTCACAAGCCCTTGTTGTTTCAGGAAGTCGGCGGCCACTTTTTTGGCATCCAGCCCCTCGACGGCAATGCTGGCATTCAGCTGCTGCAGCGTTTTTTCATCCAGCTTTTCGAAGACCGGTTTGAGCCATTCTGCAATGTCCGGGTACGCTTTCAGCACCGCCTCACGCACCACCGGGGTCGGCGCGTAAATTGGCTGTACGCCTTTTGGATCGGTCAGGGTCTGCAGGCCAAGCGCCGCCACCGGGCCGTCGGTACCGTAGGCCATGGCCGCGTTAACGCCGGAAGTTTGCTGTGCCGCCGCTTTGATGGTCACCGCGGTATCCCCACCCGCCAGCGAGAGCAGCTGCGCCTGGTCGAGCTTGAAGTCGTAGGCTTTTTCAAACGCGGGCAGCGCGTCAGGACGCTCGATGAACTCCGCCGACGCCGCAAGCTTAAAGTCGCCCTTCTCTTTCAGGTAGCGGCTGAGATCCGCCAGGGTAGTCAGCTTCCCTTTCTCCGCCACGTCCTTGCGCACGGCGATAGTCCAGGTATTGTTGGCCGGCGCCGGGGTCAGCCAAACCAGTTTGTTCTGTTCCGCGTCGAGTTTTTTGACTTTCTCATACCCGGCTTTGGCGTTTTTCCATGCCGGATCGTTTTCATCTTTGAAGAAGAATGCGCCGTTGCCGGTGTATTCCGGGTAGATATCCAGCTCGCCGGAGGTAATCGCGCCGCGCACGACGGGCGTGGTGCCGAGCTGGACTTTATTGACCGTTTTCACGCCGTGGCTTTCCAGCACCTGCAAAATAATATTGCCGAGCAGCGCGCCTTCGGTATCGATCTTCGAGCCCACTTTTACCGGCTCCGCCGCCTGTAACGGCAGGCTCAGCGCCGCCAGTAACACCGCAGATCCCAACATCCCCTTTGCAATCATCATTCCGCTATCCTCATTTTTTTGCTGCCTTTTTCAGAGGCTTGAGAGAAAAGCGTAGCTTAAAACGGCGGAATTAACCGTCAAAATGCCTTTTTAGCATAAGGTAAGACGCCTCCCCCGCAGGACGGGGGGAGGCAAAGGAGGGAAAGGTTACAGCAGCTCGAACTCACCTTTATTCACGCGGGCGGAGTCCACGCCGATAAAGACGTTAAATTTGCCCGGTTCCGCATCGTATTTCATCTGCTGGTTCCAGAACTTCAGCGCATCCACGTCGATCGGGAAGCTGATGGTTTTGGTTTCCCCCGGCTTCAGGTTGACCTTCTCAAAGCCGCGCAGCTGTTTCACCGGACGGCTCATCGACGCGGTGACATCCTGCACGTACATCTGGATCACCGTAGCCCCTTCGCGCTTGCCGGTGTTGGTCACCTCAACGCTGGCGGTGACGTTGCCGTCACGCTTCAGGGTCGGCGCCGACATTTTCACGTCGGAGACCTTGAAGGTGGTGTAGCTCAGGCCGTAACCAAACGGATAGAGCGGGCCGTTAGCTTCGTCAAAGTAGCGAGAGGTGTACTTGTTCGGCTTGTCGGCGTTGTACGGGCGACCGGTATTCAGGTGGCTGTAGTACACCGGAATCTGCCCGACGGAGCGCGGGAAGGACATCGGCAGCTTGCCCGACGGGTTGTAATCGCCAAACAGCACGTCGGCGATGGCGTTACCGCCTTCGGTACCGGCGAACCAGGTTTCCAGAATGGCGTCAGCCTGCTGGTCTTCCTTCACCAGCGCCAGCGGACGACCGTTCATCAGCACCAGCACCAGCGGCTTGCCGGTGGCTTTCAGGGCGGCAATCAGATCGCGCTGGCTCTGTGGAATGTTGATATCGGTACGGCTGGAGGCTTCGTGCGCCATACCCTGCGCTTCACCCACAACCGCAACAACGACGTCAGACTGCTTCGCGGCGTTCACCGCTTCGTCAATCATCTCCTTCGGCGTGCGCGGATCGACCTTCACCGCTTCCTCGTACTGGTTGAGGAAGGTCACGATATCTTTATCGTTGGTGACGTTCGCCCCTTTGGCGTAAACCACTTTGGCGTTTTCACCGACGGCACTCTTGATACCGGTCAGCACGGTCACGGACTGGTCAGCCACGCCCGCCGCAGACCAGCTGCCCATGACGTCGCGCTTGCTGTCGGCCAGCGGACCCACCACGGCAATGGTGCCGGATTTTTTCAGCGGCAGCGTGTCGAGGCGGTTCTTCAGCAGCACCAGGCTTTCGCGCGCGACGTCACGCGCCTCTTTGCGGTGCAGGCGGCTTTCAGCGTTGGTATCTGCCGGGTCGGAGTCTTTCGGACCCAGGTGGCTGTACGGATCGTTAAACAGCCCCATGTCGTATTTCACGTTCAGCACGTGACGGGTGGCATCGTCCAGCTCCGCCATCGTCACCTTGCCGCTCTTCACCAGCCCCGGCAGATACTTGCTGTAATACTCGTCGCTCATGCTCATGTTGATGCCGGACTTGAGCGCCACGCGCACCGCGTCTTCCGGATCGGAGGCGGTACCGTGTTTGATCAGCTCTTTAATCGCGCCGTGGTCGGAAACGGTAATGCCCTTAAAGCCCCACTGGTCGCGCAGCACGTCTTTCAGCAGCCAGGAATCAGAGGTCGCAGGCGTGCCGTTCAGCGAGTTCAGCGCCACCATCACCGCGCCGCTGCCCGCATCCAGACCGGCCTTGTATGGCGGCATGTAGTCGTTGAACAGGCGCTGCGGGCTCATGTCGACGGTGTTGTACTCTTTACCGCCCTCCACCGCGCCGTAGGCCGCAAAGTGCTTGACGCTGGTCATCACCGAGTAGCGGTCCGCCGGGCTTTTGCCCTGCATCGCTTCCACCATGGTTTTACCCATCGTGGAGGTTAAATACGTATCTTCACCAAAGCCTTCCGAGCCGCGGCCCCAGCGCGGATCGCGCGAGACGTCCACCATAGGCGCCCAGGTCATGTTCAGGCCGTCGTCCGCCGCTTCATAAGCCGACACGCGCCCGACGGTTTTCACCGCGTCGAGGTTAAAGGAGGAGGCTAAGCCGAGGCTGATGGGGAAGACGGTACGCTGGCCGTGCACCACGTCATAGGCAAAGAACAGCGGAATTTTCAGGCGGCTGAGATCCATCACCTGGTCCTGCATCTTGCGGATATCCTGGCGGGTGACGGTATTAAAGATGGCCCCTACCTGCCCGTCTTTGATCATCTCGCGGATGGCCTCTTTCGGGTTATCCGGGCCGACGCTGATCAGACGCAGCTGGCCGATTTTCTCATCGACCGTCATTTTCTTGAGCAATTCCGTGACAAACGCGTCCCGCGCTTCAGGCGTGAGCGGGTGATTGCCAAACAAATCCTCTGCCAGCGCAGGTTGCAGCGCCAGGCTGACGGCGACACCTACAGAACATAGCCATTTCATGTCGTTTTACTCTCTCATCAATAACCGCCGGACGATCTCGGCCATACCGTGCGAAAAGCGCAGTGTGCCACAAACCCTCCGATCGTTGCAGGGTTATTCTCTGATTTTTCTCGTGAATACTCGACCGCTTAACAGTTAATCGCGCTATGCTTTACAGCGAGAAATTTGCCCCACCACAAGGAGTGGAAGATGTCTTCTGTTCGAACTGACGATAACAAAACCTTTATTAACGAACTGTCGCGCCTGGTTGGCTCCTCTCACCTGCTTACCGACCCGGCTAAAACCGCCCGCTACCGCAAGGGCTTCCGCTCCGGTCAGGGCGACGCGCTGGCGGTGGTTTTCCCCGGCACGCTGCTGGAGCTGTGGCGCGTCCTGAGCGCCTGCGTCGCCGCCGACAAGATTATTTTAATGCAGGCGGCCAACACCGGCCTGACCGAAGGCTCCACGCCGAACGGCAACGACTACGATCGTGACATCGTGATTATCAGCACCCTGCGCCTCGACAAGCTGCACCTGCTGGACAAGGGCGAGCAGGTGCTCGCGTTCCCCGGCACGACGCTCTACTCCCTCGAGAAAGCGCTTAAGCCGCTGGGCCGCGAACCGCACTCGGTGATCGGCTCCTCCTGCATTGGCGCCTCGGTGGTCGGTGGGATCTGCAATAACTCTGGCGGCTCGCTGGTGCAGCGCGGCCCCGCCTATACCGAGATGTCCCTGTTTGCCCGTATTGACGAAAACGGCAAGCTGACGCTGGTGAACCACCTGGGAATCGATCTCGGCGTCACGCCAGAACAGATCCTCAGCAAGCTCGACGACGATCGCGTGAAGGATGAAGACGTTCAGCACGACGGTCGCCATGCGCACGATCATGACTACGTGACCCGCGTGCGGGATATCAATGCCGATACGCCGGCGCGCTACAACGCTGACCCGGATCGCCTGTTTGAATCCTCTGGCTGCGCGGGCAAGCTGGCCGTTTTTGCGGTGCGTCTCGACACCTTCCCGGCCGAGAAAAAGCAGCAGGTATTCTACATCGGCACCAACCAGCCTGAGGTTCTGACGGAGATCCGCCGTCATATTCTGGGCGAATTCACCCATCTGCCGGTGGCGGGCGAATACATGCACCGGGACATTTACGACATCGCCGAGCGCTACGGCAAAGACACGTTCCTGATGATCGACAAGCTCGGCACCGACAAAATGCCGTTCTTCTTCACCATGAAGGGCCGTACCGACGCGATGCTGGAGAAAGTGTCGCTGTTCAAACCCCACTTCACCGACCGCTTTATGCAGAAGCTGGGCAACGTTTTCCCGGCGCATCTGCCGGAGAGGATGAAAACCTGGCGCGACAGGTACGAGCATCACCTGCTGCTGAAAATGGCCGGAGACGGAATTGCCGAAGCGCAGGCCTGGCTGACCGAATTCTTTAAAACGGCCGAAGGGGATTTCTTTGCCTGTACGCCTGAAGAGGGCAGCAAAGCCTTCCTGCACCGCTTTGCCGCCGCAGGGGCCGCCATCCGATATCAGGCGGTACATTCCGAAGAGGTGGAAGATATTCTGGCGCTCGATATCGCCCTGCGGCGTAACGACACCGAGTGGTTTGAACACCTGCCGCCGGAAATCGACAGCAAGCTGGTGCACAAGCTCTATTACGGCCACTTTATGTGCTATGTCTTCCATCAGGATTACATCGTCAAGAAAGGGGTCGATGCACACGAACTGAAGGAGCAGATGCTCGCCCTTCTGCGTGAACGCGGCGCACAATATCCTGCGGAACACAACGTCGGACATCTTTATAAAGCCCCTGACGCACTTAAGCAGTTTTATCGCGAGAATGACCCTACAAACAGCATGAATCCCGGCATCGGTAAAACAACGCGGAAGAAATACTGGAAAGAGAGCGCAGACGCGGAGCAGCACATAACGCAAACGTCTGATTAATTCCTACAGCCAAATTTGAGAGATTGTTAAGCGCTCCTTAATCGTAATAGAGTAACCGCTTATCGCCGGAGAAACGTTTCTCCGGCCTTCGATAAGAGGAGCAGGCACATCATGTCGGCTATTGATGTTTTATCCGAGACCGAGCTGGAAGTGCGCGACGCCCGTCCCGATGATGTGCATGCCATTGCCGCGATCTATGCCTGGCATGTGCTTCACGGGCGCGCGTCATTTGAAGAAGTCCCCCCGACTATTGACGAAATGCGTCATCGCATGAAAAGCGTGGCGGAGAACGGTTTACCGTGGCTTATCGCGCTGTACCGCGGCATTGTGGTGGGCTACTGCTATGCCACCCCTTACCGACCGCGACACGCCTACCGCTATACCCTGGAAGAGTCGATTTACGTGGATGCCAGCATCACCGGGCGCGGTTTTGGCACGGCACTGATGGATGCGCTGATCGCACGCTGCGAGCAAGGGCCGTGGCGGCAGATGATTGCCGTGGTAGGAGATGGCAATAACAATGCCGGCTCGTTACGTCTGCATAAAAAACATGGTTTCGTGATTGTCGGTCAGCTGCGCAGCGTAGGCTACAAGAAAGGCGACTGGCGGGATACGGTGATTATGCAGCGCCCGCTCAACGATGGTGACTGGACGCTGCCGGAATAAACGCAAAACGGTAACCTGGGTTACCGTTTTTAGTGTTTGTAGGCCGGGTAAGGCAAAGCCGCCACCCGGCGCTGACAGACGGCTCAGTCGTTCTGCGCCGTCGCCATCTGCTCCGCTTTCTGCTTTTTATACGTCAGTGCCGCGGCCGGTACAGGCTGCACTTTTCCTGTTTCAATCCAGGTACGCAGGCGGCTCGCATCCGCGAAGTGCGTGTATTTGCCGAAGGCATCCATCACTACCAGCGCCACCGGCTTACCGTTAAATACGGTGCGCATCACCAGACAGTGTCCCGCCGCGTTGGTAAAGCCAGTTTTCGTTAGCTGAATATTCCAGTTATCCCGGTATACCAGATGGTTAGTATTGCGGAACGGCAGCGTATAGGCCGGGTTCGCAAAGGTCGCCATCTCTTCACGGGTGGTACTGAGCTGACCAATCAGCGGGTACTGTTTGCTGGCAATCAGCAGTTTCGTCAGATCGCGCGCCGTGGAGACGTTGTTGATCGACAGCCCCGTCGGTTCAACATAGTGCGTATTGTTCATCCCCAGCGCTTTGGCTTTCGCGTTCATCGCGCGGATAAACGCGTCGTAGCCGCCCGGATAGTGGTGCGCCAGGCTCGCCGCCGCGCGGTTTTCAGACGACATCAGCGCCAGCAGCAGCATATTTTTACGGCTGATCTCACTGTTCAGCCGCACGCGGGAGTAGATCCCTTTCATCTCCGGCGTGTGGCTAATATCCACTTTCAGTTTTTCGTCCAGCGGCAGATGGGCATCAAGCACCACCATCGCGGTCATTAATTTGGTAATTGAGGCGATCGGTCGCACCAGGTCCGGATGGCTGGCGTAAATCACCTTATTGGTGTTGAGATCGACAATCATCGCGCTGCCGGACGCAATTTGCGGCTGAGCAGCAGCGGTGGTCACCGCGGGCGTTTTGGCGACGGCCGGTACGACTGCGGACGCACCCAGCAACAGCGCCAGGCTAAGTAAAGAGACTCGGAATTTCAGCATGGTGAGACTTCTGATAATTATTCACGCACGTTATGACGTACACCGCCTGGGTTGTTAGATAAACACAGGCTGGCCTCGGCATCATAGCCGTCAGCGGGCGTTGTCGCCAGAGGATAATCGTGAACGGATGCTGCATTGCTGGCATTTACGCCAGCAATGCAGTGAACTCAGAAGAGTCGGTATCCATAACCCCAAAGAATCACCGTCAGCGCCAGGAGCGCCTCCAGCACCAGCACCCCGATGGCGAGCGTTGAGCTCGAGAAGCTCAGCCCCTCTTCTTTATTGATATTCAGGAAGGTAGGAACCCCCAGATACAGCAGATAACCGGTGTAAAAGAGGGCAATGGTACCGATCAGCGCGCACAGCCAGACCAGTGGATAGAGCGCAACAATACCGCTTAAGAACAGCGGGGTCGCGACATACCCGGCAAAGACCATACAGTGCGCCAGCGATGGACGCTGCGGATAGTTACGCGCCATCCAGTGAATGACGCGCCCCATGACCGCCACCCCCGCCAGCATCAGGCCATAAAAGATGATGGCAAGATAGAGTCCGGTAAACCAGGAAAGCTGAACCACGGTGCCGTCACCGAAGTTCCAGCCGATTTGTGTCGTTCCGATAAAAGCGCATATTACCGGCACCGCGGCCATCAGCAGCACGTGGTGCGTGTAATGATGCGAGACCGTTTCGTTCTCACTTTTAATGACATGCATTTCACGATCGGGATGGGAGAAAAGTCCCCAGACATGGTTCATAGCGCCCCCTTGTTGTCGGCCCGTCAGCGATACCTTAAGTATAATGCAGGCTTTAGATTATTTTATGTACAGTGGGAAATTTCCGTTGATTTCCCCGCCGTTGATTCAAGGGGTATATGATTAAACGAGGCACGCAGAGGGAGAAAACCGTTACGTAATGGATATTAACGCACTCATTGAGCAATATGGCTATGCCGCGCTGGTCATCGGCAGCGTGGCAGAAGGTGAAACCATCACGCTGTTAGGGGGCGTCGCCGCGCATCAGGGGTTACTGAAGTTCCCGCTGGTTGTTGCCGCGGTCGCGCTGGGCGGGATGATAGGCGATCAGCTGCTCTACTTTCTGGGGCTGCGCTTTGGGCCCACGCTGCTCAAGCGTTTCGCAAAGCATCAGAAGAAAATCCGCCGCGCTCAGCGGCTCATTCAACGTCATCCCTACCTGTTCGTCATTGGCACGCGTTTTATGTATGGCTTTCGCATTATCGGGCCGATACTGATTGGCGCCAGCCATCTGCCGCCCAAAATTTTTCTGCCGCTCAATATTGTGGGCGCGATTGCCTGGGCGCTGATCTTTACGACGCTCGGTTATGTAGGGGGCGAAGTGATTGCGCCCTGGCTGCATAATCTCGACCAGCACCTGAAGCACTGGGCGTGGTTGATTCTGGTGGTTGTGGCGGTGATTGCGGTGCGACTGTGGCTGAAGCACCGTGAAAAGACGCGGGATGAGGAGTGAGTGCGGCCTGATGCCCTCACCCTAACCCTCTCCCACAGGGAGAGGGAACTAAAAATACCCTCTCTCACAGGGAGAGGGGAATCTATCCCTCCGGCTTAAACTGCGGGTTCGCCAGCATAAAGCCCCCGTCGACGATAAACGATTGCCCTGTTGTATAGCTGGCGTCGCTGTCGCACAGCCACGCCACCAGGCTGGCAATCTCTTTCGTGTGGCCCGGCCTTGCCAGCGGAATTTCCGGCATGGAGCCTTCCTTCACTTCGCTGTCGTCCATGTCGTTCATCGGCGTGGCAATCGCACCCGGCGCGACGGCGTTCACCAGAATGTTGTGCTTCACCAACTCCATCGCCATGGATTTGGTTAAGCCGCCGAGCGCGTGTTTTGCCGCCGTGTAGGCACTCGCTTGCGGCAGAGGCGTGTGTTCATGCACCGAGGTGATGTTCACAATCCGCCCCCCTTCCCCCTGCTTCACCATCTGCCTTGCGGCTATCTGTGAACAGAGAAACGCACCGTCCACGTCGACGGTGAAAATATTCCGCCAGTCGTCAAACGGCATCTCGAGGAACGGCGCTTTGGTCATCGCCCCTGCATTATTGACCAGCACGTCCAGCCGGCCAAAGCGCGCAATCAGCGTCTCTATGGCCTCAGCGCCTTCCGGCAGGGTGCTTAAATCAAGATGGACAGCCTCCGCGCGCTGCCCCTGCGCTTCGACTTCACGGCAGGTTTCCAGCGCCCCTTTCTCATCCGAGTGCCAGGTGACGCCAATATCAAACCCGCGCTCAGCCAGCATCAGGGCCGTGGTTTTACCGATCCCGGAATCCGATGCGGTCACAATCGCTACTCTTGTCATACTCACCTCCTGAAAAACTGCAAAGAGGTAAGTATAGTTAATGACCTTTTTTAGCCATGATGATAGCCACCGCCCAGCGCGGAGGTCAGCTGCAGCGTGGCGTCCACATACTGCCCCTTCAGCAGCAATCCTTCGAGGTGCTCTTTAAGGGCCGGTATTCTGGCTTCACTGACCCGGGAGCCCGCAACGATCCCCGCGCTGAAACGCGCCTGCGCCAGCGCCACAACCCGTGCCGCATCTTTTTCAACCTGCTGCTGCTGGCTGTTTTTCGCCATCAGCGTTTCGACTTCACTGGCCGTGTGTGCCACCTGATTGACGGCCTCTACCACCGCTTTGTTGTAGTTGGCTACTGAAAGGTTGTTCTGCGCCTGAGCGATATCCAGCCCGGCGTTAAGCCTGCCGCTGTCGAAAATCGGCAGCGTCAGCCCGGCGGTCACGCCCATCTGCTGCGCGGACGAACGGAACAGATCGCTCAGATGGAGGGCATCCTGCTGTAAGAACGCCATCAGGTTCACGTCAGGATAAAACGCCGCTCTGGCGGCCTCCACTTCGCTCATGGAGGCTTCGATATACCAGTGCGCCTCCTGCAGATCCGGACGGCGTGCCAGCAGTTCATAGCCGAGCGTCGACGGTAGCGAGGCTTCCACCGTTGGCAAAGCGTGCCGCGTCAGCTTCACGGAGGAGGCGTTCGTCAGCGCGACCAGGCGCGCCTCAATGGCTTTCATTTTCCCGTTGACTTCGGCCAGCTGCTCTTCGGTTTTGCTGGCGTTGATATCCGTTTCAACACCCTCCACGGAGGAGGTGATCCCGTGCTGATACAGCTCGCGATCGGCACCGATAATATTGTCCTGCTCATGTTTAATCTGCGCGAGGACCTCCCCCACGGCGGCCTGCGTTTGCCACTCCCAGTAGAGCCGCGCCACGCTGCTGGCCAGCAGCTGACGGGTCTGCTCCAGCTCCGCTTTTTGCGCATTCACTTTGCCAATCCGGGCTTCGACCTGCGCGCGATTTTTTCCCCACAGATCGAGATCCCAGCCTGCCGTCAGGCCAAAGGTGCCGTTGGTGTACCACGGCCCGGTTGTCCCTGCCGCCGGGTCGGTAATGGCAAAGGGCCCCATCAGCCCCTCGGCGGACATTTTCTGACGTTCGGCATCCGCTGAAAAATCAATCTGCGGACCGTCGGCAGCCATAGCCGCTTTGGCCTGGGCTTCCGCAAGCGTAATGCGCTGACGGGCAATCTGCATATCCGGCGCATCGCTTAATGCTTTCGCAATAAGCCCGTTAAGTTCCGGATCGTTATATGCTTTCCACCACTCATTTTTCGGCCAGTCCTGATGATTCAGAACCGTATTCACCGACGCCGCCGTGGTTTGCGTTTTAATGGGAAATACCGTGGCATGTTCAGGCGCACAGGCAGCCAGAATAAAAACGAAGGGAGCACTCAGAGATAAAATAAGAGAACGTTTCATGACGCCATAAACTCAAAAAATAAAGGCGCAAATTACGCTTGATTCTCTTTATTTTTTTAGTAATGCGTGGCAATGCGTAAATTGTCATAGATTTAAATATACGGAAAAATATTCACCAGAATTATTATTTAAATTGAATTATGCAAATGAAAAATAATCAACCCGACAGGGTGAACATCCCCTGTCAGGTTGATCGCTTTATTAAACTTTCAGCGAAGCGCCTTTTGTCGCAATAACCTCTTTATACCAGTAGAAACTTTTCTTACGGCTGCGCGCCAGCGTGCCTTTCCCGCTGTCATCGCGATCGACGTAAATAAAGCCGTAGCGCTTAGAGAGTTCAGCTTTTGATGCGCTTACCAGATCGATGGGCCCCCAGCTGGTGTAGCCCATCACCTCAACGCCGTCTTCGATCGCTTCCCGCACCTGCACCAGGTGATCGTTGAGATAGCTGATGCGGTAGTCGTCCTGCACCACGCCGTCTGCGTCCGGTTTATCCTTCGCCCCGAGGCCATTTTCCACGATAAACAGCGGCTTCTGATAGCGATCCCAGAGCACGTTTAGCAGAGTACGCAGGCCGATGGGGTCAATCTGCCAGCCCCATTCGGAACTGGCCAGATGCGGGTTTGGCACCATGCTCAGGATATTGCCGCGCGCCTGCTGGTTGAGGGCGTCATCCGCGGTGACGCAGCCCGTCATGTAGTAGCTGAAGGAGATAAAATCGACGGTAGATTTCAGCGCCTCGCGGTCGGCGTCCGTGACCTCTAGCTGAATGCCGTTGTCACGGAAGAAGCGCTGCATATAGCCCGGGTAGGCGCCGCGACACTGCACGTCGCCAAAGAATTGCCACGCGCGGTTTTCCTGCAGCGTCTCCAGAACATCTTCCGGCTTGCAGGTCAGCGGATACATCAGGCCGCCCAGCAGCATGTTGCCGATTCTGGCATCCGGGATAATCTCATGGCAGGCCTTCACCGCCAGCGCGCTGGCCACCAGCTGGTGGTGAATCGCCTGGTACACCTCCCCTTTGCTGCTGGTTTCCGGCAGACCGACGCCGGTCATCGGCGCGTGCAGAGACATATTGATCTCGTTGAAGGTCAGCCACAGCTTGACCTTCTCTTTGTAGCGCGCAAACACGGTACGGGCGTAGCGCTCAAAGAAGCCGATAGTCTGACGGCTGCCCCACCCGCCGTACTGCTTCACCAGCCCCCATGGCATTTCATAGTGCGACAGCGTTACCAGCGGGGTAATGTTGTGCGCGGCCAGCTCGTCAAACAACCGGTCGTAAAACGCCAGCCCCGCCTCGTTCGGCTGCTGCTCGTCACCGTTCGGAAAAATGCGGGTCCAGGCAATGGAGACGCGCAGGCAGCTAAAGCCCATCTCGGCGAACAGCTTGATGTCTTCCGGATAGCGATGATAGAAGTCGATGGCGACATCCTTGATGCCGCTGTCCCCAGGGACGCGCTCAACTACCGGGCCGAAGACACCCTGCGGCTGAACGTCAGAGGTGGACAGCCCTTTCCCCTCCTCCAGATACGCCCCCTCTACCTGATTCGCGGCAACCGCGCCGCCCCATAAAAAATCGTCCGGGAAAGTTTTCATCACGTTCTCCTGTTATTGATGACTGACGCTGAGTAACGGCGCACCGGCATTGACGGACGTTGCCGCCACGGTCGCCACCTCGCGATACTCGTCGCTGTTACTGATAATAATCGGGGTCGCCAGGTCGTATCCGGCATCGATAATCGCCTGTCGGTCAAACTCCAACAGCAGATCGCCGGGCTGCACCTTGTCACCGACCTTCACATGGGCGGTAAACGGCCTGCCGTCGAGCTTCACGGTGTCGATACCCACGTGGATCAACACTTCAATCCCGCTGTTACTGAGCAGGCCGATGGCGTGTTTGGTCTGGAACAGCGAAGCCACCACACCGGCAAACGGGGCAACCACTTTGTTATCGGAGGGAATAATCGCGGCGCCGCTGCCCAGCAGGCCGCTGGCAAACGTAGTATCCGGCACCTGGTCGAGAGCAAGAACGGTACCGGTCATCGGCGATAGCACATCGTTTTCGCCCGCGGAGACCACATTCTCTGGCGCGGTGTTTCCTGGCATACCGGCGAGCAGCGTCAGGCCGCAGCTCAGCACCAGCGCCACCACCGTGCCGATAATGCCTCCCCACAGCGTGGCGTCCACGCCGCCCGGCGGAATCATCTGGGCGATGGTAAAGATATTGGCGAAGCCGAAGGAGTAAACGTGGGTGTCACTGAAGCCGACAATCGCCCCACCGATAGCGCCAGCCACGCAGCCAAAGATAAACGGACGGCGCAGCGGCAGGTTTACGCCATACACTGCGGGTTCGGTGATACCAAAAATACCTGCCGTCACGGATGAACCGGCCAGCATTTTCTGACGCGCATCGCGGGTACGCAGGAAAATGCCCAGCGCCGCCCCCACCTGGCCAAACACCGCAGGCAAAAGCATGGGCAGCATGGAGTCATGCCCCAGCACCGCCAGGTTGTTGATCATCAGCGGCACCAGCCCCCAGTGCAGGCCAAAAATAACGCAGACCTGCCACAGCGCGCCCATCGCCGCGCCCGCCAGCCACGGTGCCAGAACGTAAATAGTCTGATAGCCGTTCGCCAGCATCTGGCTCAGCCAGGTCGCCAGCGGCCCGATGACGAGGAAAGTCAGCGGCACGGTCACGGCCAGACAGATCAGCGGCGCGAAGAAGTTTTTCATCGAGGAAGGCAGCAGCCTGGTGCTCTGTTTTTCCAGCCAGCAGCTGACCCACGCGGCGAGAATAATCGGGATCACTGACGAGCTGTAGTTGAACCACGTGACGGGGATGCCCAAAAAGGCTTCCGATACCGCCCCCGGCTGCTGGCTGACGTTAAATGCCGCAATCATCACCGGATGGGTGAGCGCCCCGCCGATCACCATGGTAATAAACGGGTTGCCGCCGAACTTTTTCCCGGCGGTATAGCCCAGCACCAGCGGGAAGAAGAAAAACAGCGCATCGCTGGCGGCAAACCAGATTTTATACGTGCCGCTCTCGGTCGTGAGCCAGCCGCAGACCACGGCCAGCGCCAGCAGCCCCTTCAGAATACCGGACGCGGCCAGAATGCCAATAAATGGGGTAAAGATCCCGGAGACGATGTCAATCAGGCGGCCCAGCAGGTTCCCCTTTTCGCCCTTCTCTTCCACGACAGGGGCGTCGTCGGTCAGGCCTGCTTCATTGCGCACTGCCTGCCAGACGTCGTGAACGTGGTTGCCAATCACAACCTGAAACTGGCCGCCGCTTTCGACCACCATGATCACGCCCGGGTTTTTCTTGAGCCCTTCCGCATCCGCCCGTTGATTCTCTTTCAGTTTGAAGCGAAGCCGGGTCGCGCAGTGCACAAGACTGACGATGTTCTCTTTTCCGCCAACGTGGCCGAGAATATCCTTCGCTAACGCCTGGTATTCCATCTCGATTTCCTTACATCCGATGCCCGCAGGCACCTGTTGACTGAGTACAAAAATAAAAAAACCCGAGAACGACCTTCTGACGAAGGCCGCGCTCAGGTTTTGCCTGCGTGATGCAGTAACAATCCTGTTTTGAGGCTTAACGCCCCTCTTTTCTCACCCGCTCGATATGAATGGCGAGGAACATAATCTCTTCGGTTGTCAGCTCACGCTGATAGCTTTTATTCAGGTGCTGTGCGATTTTCTCGGCGCATTTCCACGCCTTCGCGTAGTTGTCTTTGACTGCGGTATGCAGCGAGACATCGTCATCTTCCACCACGGTGCGGGTGAGCATCCGCTGGGCAAAAAACTTCAGGTGGGTGACGAAACGCTGGTAGCTGAGCGACTCTTCGTCATACTCAAGCTGCAGCTGATACTTCACCAGCTGCAGGATCTCCTGCATCACCCGCGTCACGTGCATCACCTCCGGCATTTCGCTGTTAAGCTGCGCGGTAACCAGATGCAGCGCGATAAAACCGGCCTCATCCTCCTCCAGTTCGACGTTAAGGCGTCTGGCGATAATGGCCCGCGCCTCCTGCCCTAACTCAAACTCCTTCGGATACAGCCGTTTAATATCCCACAGCAGCACGTTTTTGATGGCCAACCCGTTCTTCTGCCGCTCAATCGCAAAGTAGCAGTGATCGGTGAGGGTGATATACAAGCTCTCCTGCAGCTTGCCCAGCCGCTGCGCCGCCAGCCCGATGATGCGGTCGCAGGTGGTCATCACCTCCAGCGGAATCTGACTCAGCAGTTCTCCAAGCCGACGCACCAGTTCATCGCTTTGTAACGCAAACACCTTTTCAACCAGCGCGGTATCCAGCGCTTCACCGACGCGCTTCTGAAAGGCCAGCCCACGGCCCATCACCACCTGTTCGCGCCCGCGCTCATCCTGAACAACCACCACGTTATTATTGAGTATCTTGGCGATTTTCATCTGAACCCCAGAAACAAAAAAACCTGACCTCCGGCAGATGCCAGAAAATCAGGTTTTGCCTGCCTAAGCAGTAACAATCCAGTTCTGGCACTCTAACAGTTTCATTCGTAGCCTCAATGCGTCACGCGTCAGAAACGTGACGCGGATCGAACTTGCTACCGTGATATCAGAAGGTCACCACCGTTTTCAGCTCGGTGACCCAGGCATCCTGGGTGCGACTGACCCCGCCGGGATGGTGCCAGTACTGAATGCCCGGCTGCAGTTCAAGCCATGACACCGGACGAAAGCGGTAGTAAAACTCGCCGTTCAGGGAATGGCCCGGCACCGGGTGCCAGGCCGGATTGTTGTAGTCGCTCACGCCGCTCAGGCTGTTCAGGTAACGCTGGTTGCGGGCGTACTGGCTGCTCATATCAATCCAGGTTAAGCCAAAGCCAATCCAGTCTTCCGGTCGCGCATCAAACAGTCCGCGGTAGCGCAGCGAGGCGGCATAAACCTGATGCATGTAGTTAGTGCTCTGATCCGCAAGGCTCATGCTGAACGAGGAGCTCAACCCGCGATTCGGGTCATCCTGATGCTGCGTAAGCTGCTGGTTCAGCCCGGCGTACATGAACCAGGTCCGGTTGTGGGTATCGAATCCGTCCGGGTCCGTCGCGCCCGCCCCGCCGGATTTGCCGCGATAGAGATCGGTTTGCGGCGCGTTGGTAAACACCACGCCCAGGTTGTACGCGCCCGGCAAGCCGTTAATCAGCGGACGCGCTTCGATTTCAACCGGCAGTAAGACCCCTTTGCTGCCCTTCGTCGACCAGCTCCAGGCATGGCTGCGGCTGGCGGCCTGCGGATTCTGCTCCATCACACCGCCTTTTAAGGTCAGCGTCGGCGTGAGTTTATAGGCAAGCGTGGTGCCCCAGGTGTGTACGTTCCAGTTGTTCCAGGTCAGCGAGTTGGCTGACTTCCCGCCGCACTGGGACAGCAGCTGGAAATCACAGGGGATAATTTGATCGAAGGTTTGCACCTTGTTCATCATCCCGATGCGCCAGGTCAGACGCCGGTCGTCAAAGCTGCGGGCAAAGGTCAGCCAGCCCAGACGGGTAATCGACTGCCCGCCCCAGCTCTCCTGGGTCAGATCGTTGAAGTTGACGCGCGGGTCCTGCACGCGTTTGGTGGTGAGATCGTCATTGTGGTTGCGGTTGACGATGTTCCCCTCGATACGCGCGTCCGGGATACCGGTCCAGCGCTCCAGATCCTGGTTGAAGGTCAGCGCGAACTGGTCAATATAGGCCACGTGGGAGTCGTGGTTATATCCGCCTCCGCCGTTCCAGCCAATTTCATTCAGGTATCCGAGGTTATAGGTAAAACCGTTATCGTTAAGGATTTTACGTATGCCGAGCATTTCGCCCAGCACAGGCTCCGGCGGAGCTTCCAACCCTAATACCGTACCGTTCCAGTCTTGCGCCATCGACAGCGGGGATATCGCCAATAAGGCGAACGCATAGAGTTTATTTTTATATGCCATGATAACAACCTGTGATTGAGTATTGAGTGCGTAACCGGCCGCAGGAAATTTTTCTATTTCCTGTCGATATTTCATTTTTTTTAAAATCAGTAAAAAGCGCTAAGCCTAATATCTCTCCTGCGTAAATGACAGGCAAAAAAAAACCTAAGCGCCCCACAGCGAAAATGCTGTGGAACGCTTAGGTTTTGCCTGTTAACCAGTCACAATCCTGCGTTGAAAACAGTGGCACCTTAACACCGTCGCGCCACGTTGAAAACCTGAACTGTTTTCTGTTTTAAAAAAATGTGAGCAATTTAACGCTTATTATTTGGACTGAATCACCCGCGCAATATCAGCCGACGTCTGTAAAGTACGAATCTCCTGAAATAATTCCAGCGCTTCATCGTACTCTTTGCGTAAATAACTCAGCCACTGCTTAATACGCGCGACGTGATACAAACCGGTGTCGCCCTGCTTTTCCAGACGGCTGTATTTTTGCAGCAGCGTGACGACATCTGCCCACGGCATACGCGGTTCGTTATATTTCACCACCCGGCTGAGGTTGGGCACATTCAGCGCGCCGCGGCCGATCATTACCGCATCGCAGCCGGTGGCCTGCAGACAGGCCTGCGCGCTCTCGTAATCCCATATTTCGCCGTTGGCGATCACCGGAATGGAGAGGCGTTTGCGGATCTCACCGATCGCCTGCCAGTTTATGCGATCGGCTTTGTAGCCATCTTCTTTAGTGCGGCCATGCACCACCAGCTCGGTGGCCCCGGCCTGCTGCACCGCATCGGCGATCTCAAACTGTCGGGCATCGCTGTCCCACCCCAGCCGCACCTTAACCGTCACCGGCAAATGCGCGGGCACGGCCTCACGCATGGCTTTCGCGCCGCGGTAAATCAGTTCAGGATCTTTCAGCAACGTCGCCCCGCCGCCGCTGCCGTTCACCAGCTTCGACGGACAGCCGCAGTTGAGATCCACCCCGTAAGAGCCCAGCTCAACCGCGCGGACGGCGTTTTCCGCCAGCCATTCAGGATACTGGCCGAGGAGCTGAATCCGCACCAGCGTGCCGGAAGAGGTTCGGCTCTGGTTGTGCAGCTCGGGGCAAAGCCGGAAGAAGGATTTTACCGGCAACAGCATATCGACCACGCGCAAAAACTCCGTCACGCAGAGATCGTAGTCGTTCACCTCGGTCAGAAGCTCGCGCACGAGGGAGTCGAGCACGCCTTCCATTGGGGCCAGTAAAACACGCATAGCAGTACCTGTGAAAAAAGACGCGCTATAGTAGCCGCTCTCTATATCGCTGGGAAGCGCTTCTGTTCAGGCAGAAAGTCACCCGGCGTTGCCCCAACAATGGCGCGAAACGCCGCCGCAAATGCCGCCGGGCCGGAAAACCCCAGCATCCAGGCCACCTGCTTAACCGGGTATCCGTTGGCGAGGAGATCCAGCGAGGCACAAATCCTTGCGCGCTGTCGCCAGGCCCGGAAGCTAAAGCCGGTATCGTTGATAAACGCACGTGAAAATGTGCGTTCTGACATCGCGGCCCGTTCCGCCAGCCTTTCCAGAGAGAGATCCCAGAGATTGTTGGCAATGAGGTCACAGGCCACGCGATGTAAGCGCTCATCCACGGGCATCGGCAGTTCGGTCGAAATCTGCTGCGTCTCGCTGAGGATATCGAGCAGCAAAAAGGCCATGCTGCGCTGGCTTGCCGGGCGGTATTCCGCGCTGAACAGCCCGGCAATCAGCTCTTTGAACAACGCTGTGGCCATAATCACGTGAACCTCGTCTTTCCGCTTAAAAGGCTCGCATTGCGATATCAGCGTCGGGCTAAACCAGACCGCGCGGAGCTCCGTTGTGGATAGCACGCTGTAGGTGTGTTCCTGAAAGGGAGGGATCCACAGCGCGCGCTGCGGCGGTATGACCCAGCGTTTGCTGCCGGTTTCGACCAGCATGACTCCTTTGATGGCAAACAAAAGTTGTCCCTGCGAATGCTGGTGAGGCGGATCGACTTCGCCGCGCGTATAGCGAATTGCCCCTCTTGACCATCCGATGGCATCGTCGTGAATTGGCGTTTTATCGATAACGGTTGGCATTTCACATTCCCCCCTTCCTCTTATGATGCTGCTTGTACACGTAACCGGAGAGAGACGCAATGCACATCCATTTTATTATTCATGAACATTTCGAGGCGCCAGGCGCCTATGAAATCTGGGGGAAAAGTCGCGGCTGCAGTCTGAGCTACACCAGAGTGTATCAGGGCGATTCATTACCTGAGGAACTGGGGCACACAGACCAGCTTATCATCATGGGAGGCCCGCAATCCCCCGCCACCACGCGTGAGGAATGCCCCTGGTTTGATGCGCAGGCGGAAAAGGCACTCATCAGCCGCGCGATAGAGGCAGGTAAAACGGTGATAGGCGTTTGTCTGGGCTCACAGCTTATCGGCGAAGCGCTGGGCGCCGCGTTTTGCCACAGCCCGGAAAAAGAGATCGGCAAATTTCCCGTCAGGCTCACAGATGCAGGCAAGGCGAACCCGCTATTTGAAGACTTTGGCAGCGTGCTGAACGTCGGTCACTGGCATAACGACATGCCTGGGTTGACGCCGCAGGCTAAGGTTCTGGCTTACAGCGAGGGCTGTCCCCGCCAGATCGTGCAATACAGCGAACGGGTTTACGGTTTCCAGTGCCATATGGAGCTAACGCCGGAGGTGGTAGAGTTGCTGATTGAGCATTCGCAGAATGACCTTCGCCGCGCGGGTGAATTCCGTTTTGTCGAAACGGCGGAAAAACTCCGTTCGCATGATTATCGCGAAATGAACGAGGTGCTGTTTTCTTTTCTCGATAAGCTGACCGCCTGACGCTGATGCCTTCTCTGGCGCGTTACTTCGCCAGCGCAACCCCTTTCCTCTAAACTCTAGCCTGCACCAGTAAGGTGATACCGGACGTTCCATTCCGGAATGTCTGGTATGCTCAAAATTCATGATGTGATCCGTGGCACATTTTTAGGTTTAATTGTATGATGAATGCGTTTCAGCAAGGACTATCACCATGAGCAAATCATTGAACATTATCTGGCAATATCTGCGCGCATTCGTCCTGATTTACGCCTGCCTGTATGCCGGGATTTTCATCGCGTCGCTGCTGCCCATCACCATTCCCGGCAGCATTATCGGCATGCTGATCCTCTTCGTGTTGCTGGCGCTGCAAATCCTGCCTGCAAAGTGGGTCAACCCCGGCTGCTTCGTCCTCATTCGCTATATGGCGCTGCTTTTCGTGCCTATCGGCGTCGGGGTCATGCAGTATTTTGATTTGCTCAAAGCCCAGTTCGGCCCGATTGTTGTTTCCTGCGCGGTGAGTACGCTGGTGGTTTTCCTGGTGGTGAGCTGGAGTTCACATCTGGTGCATGGCGAACGTAACGTGATTGGGGAGAAAACAAAAAAATGATGGACAATATCTGGTGGTCCCTGCCGCTCACCCTTGCAGTCTTTTTCGCCGCACGTAAGCTTGCCGCGCGTTTCAAAATGCCCTTGCTGAACCCCCTGCTGGTGGCGATGGTGGTGATAATTCCGTTCCTGCTGCTCACCGGCATTCCTTACGAACGCTACTTTGCCGGCAGCAAAATCTTAAACGACCTGCTGCAGCCCGCCGTCGTGGCGCTGGCGTTCCCTTTATATGAGCAACTGCACCAGATCCGCGCCCGCTGGAAATCCATCATTACCATCTGTTTTGTGGGTAGCCTGGTGGCGATGATCACCGGCACGTCGGTGGCGCTGCTGATGGGCGCTTCCCCACAGATTGCGGCGTCAATCCTGCCTAAATCGGTGACCACGCCTATCGCGATGGCGGTTGGGGGCAGCCTCGGCGGCATTCCGGCCATCAGCGCGATGTGCGTCATTTTCGTCGGTATTCTCGGCGCGGTGTTTGGCCACACCCTGCTGAACGCGATGCGTATTCATACTAAGGCGGCACGGGGGCTCTCGATGGGCACCGCCTCGCACGCGCTGGGTACTGCCCGCTGCGCGGAGCTGGATTATCAGGAAGGGGCGTTTAGCTCCCTGGCGCTGGTGATCTGCGGGATTATTACCTCCCTGCTGGCCCCGTTCATTTTCCCGCTGATTCTGGCAGTGATGGGCTAAAATTTGCGATGCGTCGCGCAAATTTCATTTTGATTTCATAAGTTGCATACATAATGAGAAGTGGATCACATATAAAGCCCTGACGGCTCCGTAAACTACCGATCCATTAACCTTTATGAGGCAAACGCCATGCACCCACGTTTTCAAGCTGCTTTCGCCCAGCTTGCAGAGAATTTGCAGTCAGCCCTTGCTCCCGTTCTGGCAGATGCGCACTTCCCCGCCCTGCTGACCGCAGAGCAGGTCACGATGCTGAAACAGGCAACGGGACTGGACGAAGACGCGCTGGCTTTCGCACTGCTTCCTCTGGCTGCCGCCTGCGCGCGGGCCGATCTCTCCCACTTCAACGTCGGGGCCATTGCGCGCGGCGTCAGCGGCACCTGGTACTTCGGCGGCAACATGGAGTTCCTGGGCGCAACCATGCAGCAAACCGTTCACGCCGAGCAGAGCGCCATCAGCCACGCCTGGCTGCGCGGTGAAAAAGCGCTGAGCGCCATTACCGTGAACTACACCCCCTGCGGCCACTGCCGTCAGTTTATGAACGAGCTGAACAGCGGGCTGCAGCTGCGCATCAACCTGCCGGGTCGCGCACCGCACACGCTGGCGGATTACCTGCCTGACGCGTTTGGCCCGAAAGATCTGGAGATCAAAACCCTGCTGATGGACGAGCAGGACCACGGTTTCGCCCTGTCCGGCGATGACCTGAGCCAGGCGGCGATTGCCGCCGCCAACAAGAGCCACACGCCGTACAGCAGGTCCCCGAGCGGCGTGGCGCTGCAGTGTCGCGATGGCCGAATCTTCACCGGCAGCTATGCGGAAAACGCCGCGTTTAACCCAACGCTGCCGCCGCTGCAGGGCGCACTCAACCTGCTGAGCCTGAACGGCTATGATTATCCTGACATTCAGCGCGCTATTCTGGCAGAAATTGCTGATGCGCCGCTGATTCAGTGGGATGCCACTGCCGCAACGCTTAAAGCGCTGGGCTGTACGACGATTGACCGCGTGCTGCTGGCGTAACCCTTCCGGCGGGCAGAAATGCCCGCCAGTTTGTTGAAAAACCCCTCAGTTGAGTCGCTGTTTCTTGCGCTAACCAGGCGGGTAAAGTAGCCTGAGTTAAATTTCACCTTCGGTACGAGCCATCTGCATGTTAAAGCGCGTTTTTTACAGCCTGTCTGTCCTGGTCGGCATACTGCTGTTGATCGTGCTCGGCCTCGACCGCTGGATGAGCTGGAAAACCGCCCCCTATATCTTTGACGACCTGCAGGACCTGCCCTATCGTCAGGTTGGCGTGGTGCTCGGCACCGCCAAGTACTACCGCACCGGCGTCATCAACCAGTATTACCGTTACCGCATTCAGGGCGCGCTGAACGCCTACAACAGCGGCAAGGTGAACTACCTGCTGCTGAGCGGCGATAACGCGCTGCAAAGCTATAACGAGCCGGTGACGATGCGTAAGGACCTGATTGCCGCGGGCGTGGATCCTGCCGATATCGTGCTCGACTACGCGGGCTTCCGCACCCTGGACTCCATCGTCCGCACGCGCAAGGTCTTCGACACCAACGACTTCATCATCATCACCCAGCGCTTCCACTGCGAGCGCGCGCTGTTTATCGCCCTGCACATGGGCATTCAGGCGCAGTGCTACGCGGTGCCGTCACCAAAAGATATGCTGAGCGTGCGCGTCCGCGAGTTCGGCGCCCGCTTTGGTGCCCTGGCCGATCTGTATATCTTTAAGCGCGAACCACGCTTTTTAGGCCCGCTGGTGCCGATTCCGGCGATGCACGAAGTGCCGGAAGACGCGCAGGGTTATCCAGCCGTCACGCCCGAGCAGCTGCTGGATATGCAGAAAAAAGAGAAATAACGGGACCGCCTTTATACTTTCTTTACGCCGGGCCTGACGCTTTTTATCTCCCCTTTACGTCGGCTCTTTTAAGCTGAGTTCACTGCCGCTACGGCTTCATTGAAGAATGACTATGAACTCGATAATGAATGCGTTTTTCCTCAAAAGTCTCCGCCCGTACTTTAACTTTCCCGGCTTATCACTCCCTGGCGCACTTAATTCTGGCCTCTGGCTGGATGAAAAAATTGACGCCCTGCAGCACAACGTTGCCGTGGAAGTGGCCGATTATCTAGAACGTTACCCGCAGACGAAACATGTTGACGTTTACCTGAACGATATCAACGGCACGATGCGCGGCAAGCGCCTCTCGGTAGAGAGCATGCTGAGCCTGGAAAAAGGCTGTTATTTTCCGCTTTCCGTCTACTCCATGGACCAGAAGGGAAACATCGCCGCCCCGCTTTATGATGAACCCGACCGGCTGTGCGTCCCTGTCGCCGGCTCTTTGCGTCCCTGTCCGCAGGATCCGGAGCACACGGCGCAGATCCTGCTGACGATGAAGGACAGCGACGGTAACCCCTGCCCGCTTGAGCCGCGCGCGATACTGCAGAACGTCGTGGCCCGCTTCCACCAGCACGGCCTCTTCCCGGTGATTGCCCCGGAAATCGAGTTCTATCTGACGGGACAGGGCGATCGCGATCCGCAAAATCAGGGCTGTTTTCACATGGATACCTCGTCGGCGCATGCGGCGCTGTTTGACGAGCTGGAACAGCTGGCGCACCTGCAGCGCATCCCGCTGTCAGGGGTGGTAGCGGAAGCCGAGCCCGGACAGTACGAATTAAACCTGAAGCACAGCCAGCGCGTCGTAGAGGTCTGTGATAACGTGCTGGCCCTGCGCCGCCTGACCCGCTATGTCGCTGAAAAGCACGGTCTTCAGGCCAATTTTATGGCTAAGCCGTTCAGCCAGCTCTCCGGCAGCGGTTTGCACATCCATTTCAGCCTGAACAACAGCCGTGGCGAAAACGTTTTTGCCTCCCCGGTGAACGCGCTGAGCAGCATGATGCGCTTGTGCATCGCGGGCCAGCTGGCGCTGATGCCCGCCTCCGTCGCCATTCTTGCGCCGGGGGTCAACGCGTTTCGTCGCCTGCGTAAAAACCTGACGGAACCCGTCTTTAACTCCTGGGGCTATAACACCCGCTCCGCCGCCTTGCGTATTCCCTGTTCGGATGATGGCAATCGTCGCATTGAGTACCGGCTGGCCGGGGCCGATGCGAATCCGTATCTGGTGGCGGCCACTATCCTGACTGGCATGCTGTACGGGCTGGAACATATCGACGAGGGGGATCTCCCTGAGCCGCAGCACGACCAACCCGAACTGCCGCTGTTCCAGCAGGAGGCGATTGAGGCCTTCGCCCGCTGTCAGTATCTCACCGACAGCCTGGGCGACGCCTTTTCCGAACAGTGGGTCGCCTGCAAGCTTTGTGAACTCGACTGGTTTGAGCGGATTGTGACGCAGGAGGAGTCAAATCTGGCATAGGGCATAAAAAAGCCCGCTCGGTGAGCGGGCCGGGTATGGCGAGTGACGATTACTTCTTACGGGCGTACTTCAGTGAATCCAGCGCAACCGCGAAGATAATGATGGCGCCCTTGATGATGTACTGCCAGTACGGGTTCACGCCGATGTAGGTCAGCCCGTAGTTGATGACGGTGAAGATGATCACACCGGTCACCACGCCGAGTACGGTACCCACGCCGCCGCTGAAGGAGACGCCGCCCACCACGCAGGCTGCGATCGCATCCAGTTCGTACATGAAGCCAAGGTTGTTCGTTGCAGAGCCGATGCGGCCCGCTTCCAGCATCCCGCCGAAGGCGTAGAACACGCCGGACAGGGCATAGATGATGAGCAGGTTCAGGGCGACGTTTACGCCGGACACTTTCGCCGCTTCCGGGTTACCGCCGATAGCGAAGATGTTTTTGCCAAAGCGCGTTTTGTTCCACAGGATCCAGACAAAGGCGACCGCAATCAGCGCATAGAAGGTGATATACGACAGGCGGAAGCTGCCCAGCGCGATAAACCCTTGCGTAAAGGTCGAGAAGCCGCTGTCAAAGCCCGAGATGGGCGAAGCACCGACGAAGTCGTAGTACAGGGAGTTGATACCGTAAACGATGATCATCGTGCCCAGGGTGGTGATGAATGGCGTCACGTTCAGGTAGGCGATGATAATACCGTTGATCAGACCAATCACCGCACCAATGGCGCAGACAATCAGGATCACCACGAAAATCGGCATGGTGGCCATTTCCGGGAAGACCTTGTTGGCGTTTTCCATCGACTGCAGCAAGGTTGCCGCGATAACCGCCGCCAGACCTACCTGACGACCGGCAGAAAGGTCCGTCCCCTGGGTCACGATCAGACCCGCCACGCCCAGCGCAATGATAATACGCACGGAGGACTGGGTCAGAATGTTACTCAGGTTCAGCAGGCTTAAGAACGTAGGGTCCTGGAAAATGATGATTGCCAGCAAGACTAAAAGAACAACGTAAATACCGCCTTCTTTCAGGTAAGTGAGAAAACTTTTTTTATTTAACGCACTCATGAGGAGCCCCTGATCTTAAAGGTGCAAAGACGCAAGACGCAAAATTTCGTTTTGCGTTGTCGTTTTGGTGTCAACAATACCGGCGACGAGACCATTGCTCATAACCAGAATACGGTCCGTGATCCCTAACAGTTCCGGCATTTCGGAAGAAATAATAATGATCCCTTTATTCTTTTTCGCCAGCTCGGCAATCAGCTGATAAATTTCAAACTTCGCGCCGACGTCAATACCGCGGGTCGGCTCATCCAGCATCAGGATTTCGGGCTGCGTTAATAACCAACGGCCAATAATCACTTTCTGCTGGTTACCGCCTGACAGCGAACCAATCTGGGTGCGGTGGCCTGGCGTTTTCACGCGCATGGAGTCAATCACCCACTGGGTATCGCTTTTCATGCGGGAATTATCCAGCAGCCCGACTTTGTTTTTGTAATTGCGAATGTTAGAAATTAACGAGTTAAAGTTAATATCCAGATAAGCATAAATACCGGTCGAACGACGCTCTTCCGTCACCAGCGCAAAACCATTATTAATGGCTTCGTTGGCGTTGTGGTTATTGATTTTCTTACCGTGCAGCGTAATGGTGCCTTCGGCTTTCTCACGAATGCCAAACAGGGTTTCCACGATGTCGGTGCGCTTTGCCCCCACCAGGCCAGCAATCCCCAGGATTTCACCCTTGTGCAGGTCGAAGGAGACATCGCGGATAGACGGCTGACGTAACGAGGTCAGATTGCGCACTTCCAGGATCACTTCGCCCGGCTTGTTCTCTTTATCCGGGAAGCGCTGGTTCAGGGAACGGCCGACCATCATGGCGATGATCTTGTCCATGTCCAGCCCTTCCAGCGGCTGCGTGGCGATCCACTGGCCGTCGCGCAGGATGGTGATCTCATCGCACAGCTGGAAGATCTCTTCCATTTTGTGGGAGATGTACACAATGCCGCAGCCGCGATCTTTCAGCTTACGAATAATAGTAAAAAGGTGGTTAACCTCTTTTTCCGTTAATGACGATGTCGGTTCGTCCATGATGACAATTTTCGCATCATAGGAGAACGCTTTGGCAATTTCGATCATCTGCATCTGGGAGACGGATAATGTTCCCACGCGGGCGCGCGGATCGATATCAATATCCAGCTCGTCGAAAATCGCCTTGGTGTCGCGATACATTTTGTCCTGATCGACAAAAACACCTTTGGTGGGATAACGCCCCAACCACATGTTATCCATGACTGAACGCTGCAGCACCAGGTTTAATTCCTGGTGAACCATCGAGATACCGTTTTCCAGTGCTTCTTTCGCTGAATGGAAATCGATCTCTTTCCCCTGAAAAAGAATGCTGCCAGAATCTTTTTGATAGATCCCAAAAAGACATTTTAATAATGTTGATTTACCCGCACCGTTCTCCCCCATTAAGGCATGAATAGAGTGAGGACGCACTTTTAAATTAACATTATCGAGTGCCTTAACGCCGGGAAATGACTTGTTGATACCGCTCATTTCCAACAGGTATTCACCGGATGACTGAGTTGTTGTGCTGACCATAATTATACCTTGTTGGCCTCGCATATCGCGTTATAAAAGGGCGCAACTCGTTGCGCCCAGTGAAGACAAGTTAACTCTTTTATTTACCGATAAACTCAGCCAGGTTGGACTGGTCTACGCCCACGTAAGGTACGCGAACGATTTTGTTGTCAATTTTCCAGTTGGTGCCATCTGCCGCACCTTTGCCATCGGCCAGGTTTTTCGCCAGATCGAAGGTGGCTTTCGCCTGGTTGTTGGCATCGTTCAGCACGGTACCGGCCATCGCACCGGATTTAACCAGCGCCAGCGCTTCTGGCAGCGCATCTACGCCGAATACCGGGATAGAGGATTTGTTGTGTGCTTTCAGCGCTTCTACCGCACCCATTGCCATCGCATCGTTGTTGGCGATAACCACTTCGATTTTGTTGGCGTTAGGGCCGGACAGCCACGCGTCCATCTTATCTTTCGCCTGAGCGGTATCCCACATTGCGGTATCTAACGCCAGCTGCTGGGTTTTCAGGCCCTTGTCGTTCAGCTCTTTGATAACGTAGGTGGTACGCGCTTCAGCATCCGGGTGGCCAGGTTCACCTTTCAGCAGCACGAACTGAATCTGACCGTCTTTGTTCAGGTCCCAGTTCGGGTTCGCCGCCCAGTGTTTCGCGATCAGATCGCCCTGAATAATACCGGACTCTTTGGAGTCGGTACCGACGTAATACGCTTTGTCGTAGCTATCCAGCGCCTTACGGGAAGGTTCTTTGTTGAAGAAGACGATCGGCACGTTCTGGCCGCGCGCCTTTTCAATAACCGTGCCTGCTGCAGCCGGGTCAACCAGGTTGATGGCGAGGGCTTTCACGCCTTTCGCCAGCAGAACGTCGATCTGGTCGTTCTGTTTGGACTGGTCATTCTGGGAGTCGTTCATCAGCAGCTGAACGTCTGGCGCTGCTTTCGCATCTTTCTCAATCGCTTTACGCACAACAGACATGAAGTTGTCGTCGTATTTATAGATGGTCACACCAATACGGGTATCCGCAGCGTGCGCTGCTGCACCAAAAAGCATGCTTGCCATTACAGCAGACAGGGTCAACACCTTCTTATTCATGGTATCTCCGGTTTTTTTTATGCAGGGTAGTTCTTGTGAATAACGAGCGGCGGGCAGATGTTAATAAAACGTTACTGACAGCCGAGGTTCACTTATAAAATTTCTCTCTTCCGTGTTCGGTAACGCTCCAGAAATGCGTTTTATTCGTTGTTTGCGGCACATTGGCTATAGTGAAAGTGAATAATCACTGTTACATAGCGTTTCAGCCCCTAAAACGCTGACATCATAGTCAGCGCCTTGTTAAGATACTGTGAATTTACTCACAGATTGAAAACGGTTACATCACCACATGTAATCAGTTAGTGATCGGAACCACAATTTGCCGGGCCGCGACGGAGTGGCGACGCACTAAAGTCGGCATGAAACAGTGTGTTGCCCCCGGATCCAGCACGCCTGCGGCCCCCTGTAACGCCAGCTCAGTCGCCAGTTTCGCCATAGAGGCAATCGGGTAACGCACGGTTGTCAGCTGCGGGTCGGTGTAACGGGCAATCGGGATATCATCGAAACCAATGAGTGACAAATGCTGTGGCACCGCAATGCCGTTATCCTTCAGCGCCGTCAGGGCGCCTGCCGCCATGCTGTCGTTATAGGCAAACACCGCAGACAGCTGCAGATTGCGGCCCAGCAGCTCTACCATCGCCGCTTCACCGCCCTGCATGTCCGGCGTGCCGGTCCCCACCCAGCTCTCGGATGGCGTAATGCCATGCTCTTTCAGGGCGTTTTGCCACCCCTCGCGCCGCAGTTCGTCATCTTCAATCGCGTGGCTGGAGGCCAGATAACCGATCCGCTGATGCCCGTTATTGATGAGCATTTTCGTGGCCATCATGGCGCCGCTGACGTTATCCAGCCCGACGCAGCGGTGGGCATAGCCGGGGACGATGCGGTTGATCAGCACCATGCCCGGGATCTGCTCCATCAATCCGGTTAGCTCTTCATCGCTTAAGGCTTTTGAATGGACAATCAAGGCGTTACAGCGCTGGCGGATCAGCACTTCAATGGCATGGCGTTCTTTTTCCGCCTCATGATAGCTATTGCCGATCAGGACATATTTCTCATGCTGCTGGGCGACCATATCGACCGCTTTCACCAGTGCGCCGAAAAAGGCATCCGAGACATCCATCACCACCACGCCGATGGTGTCGCTGACCTGCGTCGCAAGCGCCTGGGCATTGGCATTTGGCCGGTACCCGAGCTGGGTCACGGCTTTCATTACGGTTTCTCGGGTTTCAGGGCTGACCAGCGCGCTATTGTTCAGCACGCGTGAGACGGTAGCCACAGAAACGCCCGCCTGACGGGCGACGTCACGAATGGTGATCATATTCACCATCCTTCAAAGGATTGCAGCAACTCACAGACACCCCCTGTGTTTAGCAAGGTGGCTATTTTGGCAGCGAGAGAAAGGGGACTACGTGAAGAAGCTCACAGTCATGAAAACGCTTACATCCGTTTTGTTAATGATTGTGATCCAGATCGTTATCTGGATGTATTTTTCAATGATATCCCTGAAGCACGTGCGGTTAACTGACGCCATACCCACTCCAGCGGTCCCTGGCGGAAATAGCGTAGCCAGAGCACAGAAAACGCCAGGTTTACTGCCCAGACCG
The DNA here is from genome assembly GCF_052983755.1 of Enterobacter sp. CFEC122. NCBI lineage: Bacteria > Pseudomonadati > Pseudomonadota > Gammaproteobacteria > Enterobacterales > Enterobacteriaceae > Enterobacter > Enterobacter sp. CFEC122. Next base: position 156,051 of record NZ_JBRIQR010000007.1, read on the forward strand.
GAATAACAAACGCCAGCAGCGTAAGGCGGTCGAATTTCATAAACAGGCCAAAGCGATAGAAAAGCGTGGTGCAGATTAGCGTTTGCAGGAGGTAATTGCTTAACGCCATGCGTCCCACGCAGGCGATAGCGCTGACCATCCACAGACGAGAAAGCGAGGGCCAGAAGCCGTAGATCAGCGCCGCGTAGCCGATGGTCTGGAACGGCGCGCTCAGTTCACGCGGCACCTGGAGCAGGAACGCGCACCAGCGGTAATCCCAGTGGATATGCCACTGCGCTATCACCGCCGGGAGGTTAATCAGCACGCCGAGCAGCACCAGACCGGCGCCTGTGCGACGATAGTGACGCAGGCTGAATTCCCCTTTCAGCCAGCCGGTGCGCATCAGTGACGCGCCCATCAGCATCATGCCCGCCAGCTGCCAGCCGTATTGCGCGCCCAGCGCGAGGAGGTTATCCCCCAGCATATCCGCGCGGTTGCTTATCGCTTCCGTACCGCCCTTCAGCTTCCAGAACTGTTCGTACTGCAGGTTAGCGGCATCCGGGATCCAGCCACGATTCGTCGTCTCCCCGGAGATCATCCCCAGCAGCAGCAGTACCCCAAGCCCCATGACATAGAGCATCACGCCGGTGTTGAACAGGCTTTTAACGCTGTGCGCATCGCGAATGAGGCGCCAGCAGATGAGCCCGACTAACCCATACGCGAGAAGAATATCGCCGTCCCAGAAGAACAGGCCATGGATAAAACCGAGGATAACCAGCAGCGTCAGGCGCGACTGGATCCAGCGCGTACCACGTTTGAGGAGAAGCTGCAGGCCTGCGCCAAACAGCAGGGCGAAGAGCGTAAGGAATTTGACCTGCGCAAAGAGATCGAGGATTGCCCAGGTCCAGGCATCACTGCGGGTAATGTCGCCATACCACGCGGGATTGAGATACGCCGCCTTCGGCAAACCGAAGGCGGTGATATTAAGCAGCAGGATACCGAGAATGGCGACGCCGCGAACAAAATCGAGCGTGACGTTTCGCTCCATGGTTCCTGCCCTGTCAGACTTAGTTGTGGTGACGTACGGCGCGCAGGAACTCCTGGCGGGTATTCTGGCTCGATTTAAACAGACCGCCCAGCGAGGTTGTGGTGGTCGCACTGGTGGCATCGCGCACGCCGCGCGCTTTCACGCAGTAGTGAACCGCGTCGATAGAGACGGCCACGTTATTAGTGCCCAGCAGCGTTTGCAGCGCGGTCAGGATCTGCTGGGTCAGGCGCTCCTGCACCTGCGGACGCTGAGCGAAGAACTGCACGATGCGGTTGATCTTCGACAGGCCAATCACCGTGTCTTTAGGGATATACGCCACGGTCGCTTTACCGTCGATGGTCACGAAATGGTGTTCGCAGGTGCTGGTCAGCGTGATATCGCGGACCGTTACCATCTCATCCACTTTCATCTTGTTTTCAATGACGGTGATTTTCGGGAAGTTGGCGTAATCCAGGCCGGAGAAAATTTCGTCGACGTACATTTTCGCGATGCGGTGCGGCGTCTCCATCAGACTGTCGTCACTCAGATCGAGATTCAGCAGCTCCATGATGTCGGTCATGTGACCGGCAATCAGACGCTTGCGGGTTTCATTGTCCAAGTCCTGTACGGGCGGACGCAGTGGCGTTTCAAGACCGCGCGCAACCAGGGCTTCGTGGACCAGGGCAGCTTCTTTACTGAGTGATGACATTTTGTTCTCCTGCAGGTGTGGCGTCTTTTGCCCTCGTTGTGGCAAAAGTATGCGTTCATTGTGCGTGAGGCGGCGCACATAATCCAGTATTCACGACGATAATTATTGCGATTGCTGTTGCCTTTCAGCGTGACGATTCCAGACAAGCGCTCCTCCAACGAACAGCGCAATGCCCGCCAGCCCCAGCGCGGGCTCCAGCCGGTGGGTAAGCCAGGTTGATAACGCCGAGGTGACCGGACCAATCAACTGCCCAATCGCATACCCGGTGGTGAGCAGGCCTGCCATATAACGCGTGTGGTTTGGCGCCAGCTCGCGGCCGTATAAAAGAGAGAGCTGCACGGCACACAAAAAGCCGCCGCCCACCAGCAGCCCGCCCGTCAGCAGCCCGCCAATCCCCGGCAGCAGCCAGGCCGCCAGCACGCCTGCGCCCTGTAACCACAGTACGATCGCCAGCCTGCGGTTAGCCGTTGAGGTATGGCGTAACAGAATACTGAGCCCAATGCCCACCACGGCAGCGAGACCAAAAATCGGCCAGACAAACTGGGCAAACAGGCTGCCGGGAAAACGCACGGCCGCCATTTGCGACAGAAAGGTCGCCGGGAGGATATAGCCAAACCCGGCTAGGCTGTAGCTCCAGACCAGACGCGTTAAATCCGCCGTCAGCACCAGCGGCTCCGGCGCGGAGCCGGGTCGATGGAGCTGCCCGGATCGCGGCAGGTAGCGCGCCACCAGCGCAATCAGCACCAGCGCGAGCACGCCGTAGATTTGCCATGCCGCCCCGGCCGACAGGGACTTCGCCTGAATATAGACGGCGAGCAGCCCGCTCAGGGCAATGCCCGCCCCCGGTCCGGCAAACACCGCAGCGCTCAGGCCCGGTTTACCCAGCTGCCCCAGCCGTTCGTTGGTCCAGGCGGCAATGAGTACCATCGACCAGCCGCTCATGCAGCCAATCACGAAGCGCAGCATGCCGTGCACGACGGCGTTCTCCGCCGCCGCGGAGAGCAGCGTCAGCGCCACCGCGCCGGTGATGCCCAGCCAGAGGCGCGTTTCAACGAAGCGGTGCGCACGCATCGCATCCCACGCACCCACCAGATAGCCCAGATAATTCATCGCCGCCACCAGACCCGCGCTGGTCAGCGTAAGCTGCCCGGCAGCAATCATCAGCGGTACCTGAGGCGTAAAGGCAAAGCGCCCTATCCCCATCGCCACCACCAGAACGACAAACCCACTGAGCGCAATACGCAGCGCCATGATCGCTCCAATTGTTAAAGAAAAGTAAATTTATGATGCAGCATCTCGCCGCCTGGCGAAAGTGAAAGTTACTCACAGGTCAATGAAAAGGCTGTATTATGGGTTTTATGAATACGCATTCTCATTAAGGAGCCCTGCATGGAACTGCTCGAAGAGCACCGTTGTTTTGAAGGTCGACAGCAGCGCTGGCGGCACGACTCCACCTCTCTGAACTGTGCAATGACGTTCAGCATTTTCCTGCCCCCGACGGAAAACCCGCCGGTTTTGTTCTGGCTTTCCGGCCTGACCTGTAACGACGAAAACTTCACCACCAAAGCGGGCGCGCAGCGTATTGCCGCCGAGCTGGGCATTGCGCTGGTGATGCCAGACACCAGCCCGCGTGGCGACGATGTGGCCGACGATGCCGGATACGACCTGGGCAAAGGCGCCGGGTTTTATCTCAATGCGACCGAGCAGCCCTGGGCGCGCCACTACCGCATGTATGATTACCTTCGCGATGAACTTCCTGCGCTGGTGCAGTCGCAGTTTGCGGTTGGCGAGCGCTGCGCGATCAGCGGCCACTCAATGGGCGGACACGGGGCGCTCATCATGGCGCTGAAAAATCCGGGGAAATACGTCAGCGTGTCGGCATTTGCGCCAATTGTGAACCCAACGCAGGTGCCGTGGGGGCAGAAAGCCTTCACACACTATCTGGGTGAGGATGCGGAAAAATGGCAGGCATGGGACAGCTGCGCGCTGATGCTGGCCAGCAAAGCTGAAGAAGCCATTCCTACCCTTATCGATCAGGGTGATGCGGACCAGTTCCTCGCCGGTCAGCTGCAGCCTGCGGTGCTGGCAGAAGCGGCACGCCAGAAAGACTGGCCGCTGACGCTGCGCATTCAGCCGGGATACGATCACAGCTATTACTTCATCGCGTCATTTATTGAGGATCATCTCCGTTTCCATGCGGAGCATTTGTTCGGGTAAATGCGGCCGATTGCCGGGTGGCGGCTTCGCCTTACCCGGCCTACATTCGTGGATT